>MGNS01000172.1 GCA_001795165.1 Chloroflexi bacterium RBG_16_57_11 | reverse complement strand
CGTAGTAGCCGGGTGCATTATATTGAAAACCCGGACGGAACAGTGGATATTTCTACCTTTATCGCCGATCCATTTATCCGCCCTGGCGAAATCTATCAGGTGAAAGCTTCTATTAGCGCCCCTACGATTACTGAGCTACGTCAAGCAGGAGAAGACTATCCTGACTGGGTTACAGAGCGTTACCTCCAATACCCTGCAAATATTTCGGATCGCACTCGACAGCTTGCTGATGAGATTACCGCCGGTCTGGAAACGCCTTACGACAAGGCGGCAGCCATCACCGAATACCTGCGAAAGAATATAACTTACGTCGAAACGATTGATGGTCAACCACAACCCGGCCAAGAAGTCATCGATTGGTTCCTCTTCGACTACAAACAAGGCTTCTGTAACTATTACGCCACGGCCGAAATCATCCTGCTGCGCCTGGCAGGCATCCCGGCGCGCTGGTCGATCGGTTATGCTCAGGGTGAACTGATCACGGAAGAAACCCGTGAAACCCGGCTCGACCTGGGTGGCGACACGCTTTTGTACACGGTACGCCAGAAAGACTCCCATGCCTGGCCAGAAGTGTTCTTCCCCGGCATTGGTTGGGTCGAATTTGAGCCCACCGTCGGCCAACCTGACATCGTACGACCGCTGGAAGACGCGCTCGCCCCGCTCATCCCGAATCTCTCCGCGATTGAACAGCGAGATCGCGAGCTTGAGGAGGCCGAGCGCCTGCGGGACATGAACTCCCAGGCCGCCGCACGCAATGCGAAAAATTCCAGTCTCACGCTAATCTGGATTACAGCCATTTTTGCCAGCCTAATCCTTCTGCTGGCACTGGCAGCCTTCCTGTTACCGGCCCTCGGAATACCGGGGCTGGCAGTTTGGCTGGAGCGAGGCCTCAGCCGGCTAGGCCTCCAACCACCGCAGAACATACAACGCTGGGCAGAGCGGTCTGCCAACCAGCAAGTCATCCAGCTAAAACCAGTGCCGGTGCTCATCGAAGCAGCGCTGGAAAAGATCGGACTGCGACCACCTCGCCTGTTACGCCAATGGGCGCGCCGCTCCCAGCTTCCGGCGCTGGCCCTGGCTTACACTGAGATCAACCGCTCCCTTTCTCGACTGGGGCAACCTGCCGCCGCGAACGATACCCCAGGCGAGCGCGCCAGTGCGCTTGGGAGGCTTGTGCCGCCGGCAGACGAACCCGCGCACCATCTGGTGCGCGAGTATCAAATCGAGACATTCAGCCAGCAACCCGCCAACGTGGATGCAGCGCGCCAGGCGGCTCGGGATATCCGCCGATTCTCGACCAGGGCGCTGGCTCAGCGCTTTCTATCACGCTTTCAGACTCAAGACAGGCGCCAGCCTCGTATCAAGTAAACCATAATTGCCAAGGCCCGAATGGCTACTCCAAAAATACTATGACCGACGGTCAAAATTGATCCTGATATCGATTGGCAAAGAGCGCTGGCGAGCCACCGGTGTGCCAAAATAGCACCTTCTCGCCAACCTTGAAAAAGCCCTTGCGGATCAAGTCAATCATCCCACCCGCCGCTCGGCCGGTATACACCGGGTCGAGTAAAACCCCCTCATTCCGGGCGAACAAGTGGATGGCCTCCTGCTCAATCCCTCCCATTACCCCATAACCTGTTCCTAAATAATCCGCATTGACCAGGATATCATCTGGTCCAAAGTTAGCCTTCTCTCCCAGGAGGTCCGCGGTAGCGCTTGCCAGGCCGGCTACGCGGTCTTGCAAGACATCCGCCGGCTCGTCCACACTGATCCCCAGCACCTTTCCTGAGAAGCCAAACAATCGGGAGCCTAAGGCCAGGCCAGCCTGCGTCCCACCGGATGAGGAAGGAAAGATAATCCAATCCACCGGCTGATTTTGCGCCAGGAACTCCTGCATCGCCAGCACGTACGCCGCCGCGCCGACCGCATTCGACCCGCCATACGGGATCAGGTATGGACGCTTCCCCGCCTCCCATGCAGCCTGGAAGGTGTCATTCAAGGTCTGGTCTCGTGTTGCACGCTGCGTCCATACAATCTTAGCGCCGAATAATTTGTCAAGCAGCAGGTTTCCGGTGGCCGGCTCATCCGCAGCGGGGAGCGCATCTGTCGGAGTAGACGGGTAGAGCACCAGGGTGCACTCGAAACCGAAGCGCGCCGCCGCTGCGACGGTCTGGCGGCAATGGTTGGACTGGATCGCGCCGGCGGTGATCAGCATGCGCGCTCCATTGGCCTGGGCTTCTGCTATGAGCAATTCCAGCTTGCGTGTTTTATTGCCACCCATCGCCAGCCCGGTTTGATCATCGCGTTTAATATACAACGCCGGTCCACCCAGGGTTGCCGCAAGCCGCGACATCGGCTCGACAGCAGTGGGAAGGTGTCCAATTCGCAGGCGAGGTAAAGTTTTCAATGGACCTCCAATAGGATGCTTGTCTCTACGTCAATTATTTTTAATGATTACACTGCCAGGCGACGAGTGCGTTGCTTGCCTCTTCGGCGCATGACATCCAACACCCGGGGCAAGGCTTGTGTATATAGTCTATACGCCAGCGGCTTGACCGGCAGATCCCAGGCGCCGATATGGCGAACCACCTGCCCGCCAAGTCCCTCTTTGAACCGGTACACCCCCCACAGCGGGTCGTTTTCATGGTACTCATCCGGGGCTCCCCACAAGTCATAGATGCGGCAGCCAGCCGTCTTCGCCCGCTGGATGGCCTCCCACTGTAGAATGTGATTCGGCATTTTCTCTCGGTGCGCCAGACCGGACATCCCTTGCATATACCAGGCCGTCCCCGCAAAACGGAATATCACCACGCCAGCCACCGGCTGGCCTTGCACTTCAGCGATTAATGGCTCTGCCAGCCCGGCGTCCAGCATGGTGGACCACAGCCTGTGGTAATAGCCCCAATCCCGGATGACAAAGTCATCCCGCACAGACGTCTCCACGTACAGCTTATATAGCGATTCGAAATCCGAAGCATCCCCGATCCGCACGGTCACACCCTTTCGCGCCGCCAGGCGGATATTGTAGCGCGTCTTTTGTTTCATAATCGCCAAGAGCTGATCCAGGTCGGGAGTCAAATCGATCAGCACCGTGTTGCGGAATTGCACCTGCTCATCCGAAGGACGCCAACCTCTAGCCTGCAAATCATGCAAGACGGACTCCCCCAATTCGCATTTTCGGGCACCTGCCTCCTCGGGATTACCCGTTCCGATCACAACCTCGGGATCAATCTTGATAAAAATGGCTCCATTACGTCGCCCGAAGCTTTCCAGGTCTGCCAGCACCTGGCGGCGAAGCGCGATATCGTTCCAATCCAGTAACGGCCCCTTGGGAAGATACATCACACTCTGGCTTTTGAACCAATCGGAGAATGATAATCGTCGTTGTAAAATCATTGCCGCAGCGACGATCTGCCCCTGCTCATTCCACCAGGCCCAGGTGGTTGGCAGCCAGCCATTGACCATTTTCACCTGGCCCCATTCGCGGGTTTGCAATAAATGAGCTCCCGGAAGCGCGGCAATCGCCTCATTCCAGGAGTTTTCATCATGGCCACTCGGGAAAAGGCCAGATCTTAGCACCTTAACCTGCCTCAACCGGTCTCAAGCTTAATCCAAGCCGATAGATTGCATACCAAAACGGTCGGTACACCCGGTCCCACGGCCCTGGGGCCCTCCGGTGCTGACCACCAAAGCCCCGCTTAAACCGATATACCCCCCACAGCCCGTCCGCGCGGTGAGTGAATTGCGCTTCCAGAGTCTGCTCGTCGGCGTCAGGCACACCCCATAAATCGTAGCTGGTGCAGCCTCGCCCGCGCGCCCAGCACATCGCCTCCCACTGAAGCAGGTATGCAGGCATAGCCGCACGCCGTTCGTCGGACGAAGCGCCGTATAAATACCATGCGCGCGATCCACGTGCAAATGCCATCAATCCACCCAGCGCCACGCCATCCAGCGTGGCCAGGAAAAGCCGGCACTCGCCCTGTGGATGGAATAAATCATAGACTCGCCGGTAGTAGTCCAGTCTGTGTACACCGAAAGCATCGCGCTGTCCGGTGACCTGCATCAAGTGGTGAAAGGTATCCAGATCGTTCGAAGGGAAAACCTTCACACCTTTTTTCTGCGCCAGGCGGATATTGTAGCGTGTCTTTTGTTTCATCCGCCCAAGTATGGCAGATTCATCGCCTGTCAAGTCCACCAGTAAAGTGCGGCGTGGCTGGATTTGCTGTGGACCGGGGCGAAAACCTGGCGGGATCTCCTCATCTTCGGATATCGTCCAGAGATCCGGCTCAACTTTGAGAAAGATCACCCATCGCTCACGGCAGAACCGATCAACCTCCTCCCAGAGCGAGGTCCAGGTCCGAGCCGGTGCTTGCGAGATCGACACCGGGTCTCCAACCGGGCCTTTTGGGATGTAAGCCAGGAGCATGCCCAAGGGCATGCGGCGCAAGAGCACCTGGGCGCCCAGGTCGCCGCTGTTGTTCATGATATATGCTGTTTGCCAGCCAAATACAGATTTAAGCTTACCCCATGCACCGGTTTGTAACAGGTGCGCCTCCGGATGGCGGGTGATAAAGGCATCCCATTCCTGGGGGGATATTGGCGGCATGTTGATTACAACAGAGAGGTTAAATCTGGCGGCGGTTCGCTGCGCACCGCAGCCTGGGGGATGCACTCATCCAGGATGTTCACGATAGACGCCTGGTCTCCTTCACGCGCCAGGTGGATCAGCTCATCTACAATGTGTTGAAGCTCATCACCTTGCAGTACGTCTTCCGCAGCCAGAAGGACGATATCCGGATGTTTTGTCGGCTCGTACTGCGCCCATTGATCCCACAGCTCCTCGCTCATCTTTTCGCCCGGGCGGATGCCTGTGAAAATAATCTCGATATCCTTGCCTGGCTCCAAACCAGAAAGCCGAATCAAGTCTTCGGCGAGGTCCAGTATGCGTACCTGCTCCCCCATGTTGAGGACAAACACCTCACCACCCTGTCCCATCGAGGAAGCCTGCAACACCAGGTAGACAGCCTCGGGGATGGTCATAAAATAGCGCTTCATATCCGGGTGAGTCACGGTAACCGGGCCGCCAATGGCGATCTGGTGCTTAAACAACGGCACAATACTCCCACGGCTTCCAAGGACATTCCCAAACCGCACCACCGAGTATGGCTGGCCTGAGCGATGACCGGCATCCAGGACAAGCTGCTCCGCCAGGCGTTTCGTCGCTCCATAGACACTTGAGGGCCGGATGGCTTTATCCGTCGAGATCATCACCAAGCGCTCTACGCCATAATTCATTGATACTTCAACAACGATACGGGTGCCGAGGACATTGTTCGTTATTGCTTCTTCGACATTGAACTCCATCAATGGAACATGCTTGTGCGCCGCAGTATGGAATACGACCTGCGGGCGTAATTCTTCGAAGAGCACATTCATCCGGTCCAGGTCACGGACGTCCGCGATCACGGGCATAACCGGCAGAGATGGAAAATTATCCTGTATTTCCAATAACGTCTCGAAGATGCTGTTCTCGCCATGACCGAGTAAGATCAATGAAGCAGGCATCCAACGGGCGATCTGGCGGCACAGCTCACGGCCAATCGAGCCTCCAGCTCCTGTGACCAGAACACGCCGACCACTCATGCTGACACCGATCAAAGACTCGTCGATACGGGTTGGTTCTCGACGCAAGAGGTCGGTGATTTCTACTTCGCGCAATCTATTGACATTGACTTTTCCGCCGATCAGCTCATAGATGCCGGGCATCGTGCGGAATGGGATGCCACGCGCCCGGCAGGTATCCGTCACCTGGCGGATCACCCGTCCTGGCGCGCTAGGGATGGCGATGATAACCTCGTGAATGCGACGAATGGCAACCAGGCGCGGCAGATCGCTGATCATTCCCATCACTGGCACGCCATGAATTTGCTGTCGCTGCTTGCTGGTGTCATCGTCCACGAAGCATACGGGAATCAGGTGCAGGTCAGGGTTCTTCTGCATCTCGCGCACCACCAGCGCTCCTGCATCTCCAGCGCCGACGATTAAGACTCGGCGGGCGCCATGCCTGGTGGATTGAGACGATGCCTGGCTTTCGGAGAGGACGCGCAGGGAGAAACGCACCCCGCCGATCAAGATCACCAGCAGCAGCCATTGTATGGGCAGAGTGCCACGAGGGAAGAACGTCAAAATCTCCGTTGCGCGCAAAACGACTATTACCGCAGAGACCAGCACCGAGGCGACCGTCATGGTTACAAGGATCAGCTTCATTTCCTGGATGCTGGCGTACACCCACATGCGCCGGTACAGACCCAGCACGTAGAAAACCGGCGGCATGACCAGCAAAGAGACCCCGATCAGCCAATAAGCAGCCGGCAAATAAAAAATCAACCGCGGGCCAATGTCGAGACGGAGGGCAAATGCGCCTAAGGCAGCCACAACGATCAAGAACAGGTCCACCAGGAAAAGTAGCCGGCTATTGAGTAAGATGCGTGGTCGAGGCCGGGTGATCGGTTCGTTCATCTTCCCCGGAAACCCAACACTGTAGCAGGCGTGCGCAGAAGAATCACCAGATCCATCATCATACTACGGTGCTTAATATAAAACAAATCGAACTCAAGCTTGACAATGGTCTCGTCTATGGAAGAAGCATAACCGAAGTTTATCTGCGCCCAGCCTGTGATGCCCGGCTTGACCAGTAGCCGTGCACGATAGAAGGGAATGTGCTTCTGAAAGTATTCCACCAACTCTGGGCGCTCTGCACGTGGCCCCACCAGGCTCATTTCTCCCCGCAATACATTCAAAAACTGCGGCAGCTCGTCCAGGTGCGTTTTCCGCAGGAAACGCCCCACCCGGGTGGCGCGCTCATCGTCTTCGCGCGCCCAGCGAGGTAGACCATCCGCTTCGGCATCGCGGCGCATGGTGCGATATTTTATAATTCTGTAAGAGGTCGCGCCACGACCCAGGCGCGTTTGAGCGTAGAAAATTGGCCAGCCATCATCGATCAACGTAGCGATGGCGATGAACGGTAACGTAATCAACAGGAACAATGTACCCACCAACCCACCCAGGATATCCAGCAGGCGCTTGCCCAACAAGTAGAACCCGCTCACCCGGAGCTCGTCCACGAAGGATCGTAATATCCAGTTGGCTTCGAGCAACAGGACTGGCACCCGGCCCATCAGCTCCTCATACACCTTGGGCATACGAACGATCTCTGCACCTGCCTCTTGAGCATCCAATAACGCCTGGAACATTCCACCTTGCATCTCCCCGCTAATCGCCACAATAATATCCGAAATCTGATTTTCTTCGATAAGAGATAATAGCTGTTCGCTCGTCCCAATCACATGAATGCCTTCGATCGATAATCCCAGCTTGCGGTGATCGTCGTCGACAATGCCAACCATAGCAAAAGGATTGACTTTCAATTCATTCAATTTATGCAATAAAAGCTCGCCGCTGCGCCCCCCGCCGACCACCAAGACCCGGCGCATAAATTGCGGCGCGGTAAACACGCGAATGTACGACCAGCGCCATAATAATGTGAGCACGGATGCCGTGACCAGAAAAGTAGCCACACCGAGGCGAGGAAGCAGAGATTTGGGTGGATCGACGTAATAAAAATAAAGACCCAGGTAGATCACCAGACCTACCAGGACGGCTGTTGCCACCCCACGCACCGTGCGACCCCAATCCGCGGCACGATGCACATCGTAAAGCTCTATCATCAGCAATAACCAAAATATCGGAAAAAAGAAAAACCACAGGGGCACGCGCCGCTGGATGAACTCCGCCGTAAAACCCGCAAATCGCTCACTCGTCCCCCAAATGTAAAGCGACAAGCCCAGGGCGATGACTGCCATCAAGAAATCCCCGATTAATAGAAGTGTGCGCCGTTCATCGACGCGAAGTTGCCAATATCTGGCGCGCAGCACGGGTTTTCCAGGACTCATCGAACGAATATGCTCCATAAAAATGCGCTCCCCCAGGCCAGATGCATCGATGCAATCGCCAGAGGAACGCCAGGTACCAACGCCGGGTCAGAGTGTTTCCATGCACTAGAAAAACCAGCCAATAGCAAGATCAGGGCGTAGGCACATAATTCTATCACGAATAACACGCCGAAAATGGGGAAGAACAACGCCAGAAGGCCGGAGATCAGCACGCTGGCGACGAAGGCTGGCGGAAGCGCCTGCCGCCAGCGTAGTGTACCTGGATACCTGCGCAACATGCGCGCTTTCCAATGACCATAACGCGCGTACTGCCTGATCAAACCAATTAAAGTATCCCGAGCAAAATATGCCGAACGGATCGCAGGATCCAGCCAGACGGTTCCGCCAGATTGGCGCACACGCACGTTAAATTCATAATCCTCGTTGGTCAGTAAATTTTCGTCATAGAATCCGATTTTCTCTACCAGAGAGCGACGATAGGCCCCAAACGGCACTGTATCAACCTGCTGCGCAGTCTCGGTATAGCGGTAACTGGCATCACCTACACCCAGCGGGTGAGCCGCGGCTACTGCAATTGCCCGCGCCTGCCAGCCTGCTCCCCCGGGTTGGATTTCCCACACTCCACCAACGTTATCACCCTTGCCCTGCTCCAACGCGGAGATACAACCTATGATGTAGTCCGGCCGCGGCATGCAATGAGCGTCCAGACGGATGATGATCTCACCTTGGGCGGCTCGGATCGCACAGTTTAGCCCGGCGGGGATGTTACGCCTGGGGTTGTCTACAACCTGAATATCCAGGTCAGGATGACGCACTTGAAACTCAGCGATACGTTGTCGAGTCTGGTCCTCGGACATACCATCGGCGATGATGACCTCGATATCGTCGCGCCGGTAGGTCTGGGTATAAATCGCCTCTAACAACAGCTGTATTGTCGCTTGCTCATTAAAACACGGGACGATTACAGAGACGCGCGGCATGGTTGAGAACTTCCCGGGTCAAGCTACGACCCTGAGCGTGGTGAGGTTGTACCTGGATGCTGGTTCGTGCTTTTACCATCCGGAGGCGAGAGAGGTAAACGGACTGTCATGCTACATCCGTTACCCCCTGGCTCCCGGTTCGATGCCCGGATCGTTCCTCCGTGAGCCTGGATGATCTCACGGGCAATCGCCAGGCCAAGTCCTACACTGCGCCGGTCGCCGCCACTGCGTGACTTATCTACCTGGTAAAAGCGCTCAAAGACACGCTCCAATTCACCTTCCGGTATGCCTGGTCCACTATCCATTACCTCTACCTGTATCCAGCCATCTGCCTGACTTAATCGAAGCTGCACCTCCCCACACGGAGTGGTAAACTTCAAGGCGTTATCCAACAGATTGGAGAATACCTGGGATAGGCGGTCGGCGTCGCCAAGCAGCATCAGCGGCTCACCGGCGTTTTTCCACGATATTTCCAGTTTTACATCGATCTGGGCACGCTCCGCCTGCAGTGTGAACTTCTGAGTCACACCTCGTAGCAGGCCGACCAGGTCAACGGGAGCCTGGTCTAAATTAAGCGTCCCAGCATCCAAACGTGCCAGGTCGAGCAGGTCGACCACCACACGATGCATCCGCCCCGCTTCATCATAAATCACCCGGGCGGCGGTTGAGCTATCCGAAGCGCCATCCAGGATCGCCTGGGCATAACCCTGGATCGAGGTGAGAGGTGTTTTTAAATCGTGTGACACGTTGGCAATGAAATCCCGCTGCGACCGCTGGCCGGCTTGTAGTCGCTCACCCATTTGGTTGAAAGCACGCGCGACCTCCTGGACTTCAGCTGGCCCTTCGGGCGGGATCGCGTGAAAATCACTCGTTGAAATCGAGCTGGCTGCCCCGGCGAGGCGCTGCAAAGGAGCGCTGATCCAGCGCGCCATCCACACTGCCATTAACAGGGATAGGATGAACGCCAGCACCAAAGCCCGTAGAAATGGCCGAATAAACTCCTCACGAAATAAATTCCATACCGAACGTTTCGGGCGTGGAGTAGCAACTACCAGCGTATTCCCGCCCTCCATTGGAGCGGTTGTATACAGCCAAACCTGCCCGGTCGAATCTCGAAAGACCGGTGCGGTAAACAAGAGTTTACGATCGAGCAGGATAAATTCCGGCATAGGTGGCGCTTCACCATCGCGCGAATCGATTAATAACTCTCCCAGCGGTGAATAAATTGCCAGCCGTGCCTGAAGGGAGTCATCCACCCGCCTGGCAGTTTGCTCCAACCGGGCTGGTAGCGCCGGATCAAACTCCTCATCGAATACCGGAGTGCGCCGGACGACTAACCTGGCGACCAGGCGTATGCGCTGGAGCTCGTCGCGGTCAATCGCCGGGTTGCGCACCAGGTACAATACAACGGCTGCGGTGGCGATCGTGATCACCACACTGATAATCAGCATGTAGGTCAGCCAAAGACGTAAACGCAACGAGGCGAACATCACACAACCAGCTTGTAACCCACACCGGTTACCGTCTCAATTTGTGCGTTACTCCCCATCAACTTGCGCCTCAGATAGCCTACGTGCACATCTACCGTACGAGTTTGGCCATAAAAGTCAAAACCCCAGGCCTTCTCTAATAGCTGCTCGCGACTGAGCACCAAACCCTTATGCTCGGCGAAGGTCAGCAAGAGATCAAATTCTTGAGCACGTAATTCAACCAACTGATCTTTAACGAACACTTCACGGCTGGCGGGGTCGATCGTCAGTTCACCGAGGTGGAACATTCCGTGTTCAGCTTGCGACAGGAGCGCCCCGCGACGCAAAATCGCCTTTACCCGCGCCACCAGCTCGCGTGGATTGAATGGCTTGACCAGGTAATCATCCGCTCCAAGCTCCAGGCCGATGATCTTGTCCACATCCTCGTCGCGGGCAGTACACATCAGGATAGCAATCGGATTACGAGCGGCACGCAGCCGCCGGCATACTTCTAATCCATCCAGCTCTGGAAGCATTACATCCAACACAATCAGCGCTGGCTTATGGCGCTCAACCAATTGCAGTGCGACGCTCCCATCGGTGGCAGTTACAACCCGGTAGCCTTCCCGTTCCAGATATATGCACGCCAACTGGACGATGTTTGGCTCATCGTCCACTACCAGGATCAACTCTCCAGGCATGCCACAACGTCGATCTCAACCGCAGCGCCTTTTGGTAACGCCGCAGCCTGAATCGTGGTGCGCGCAGGGGGGGTGGCTCCAAAGAATTCGGCATAAACCGCGTTCATAGCAGCGAAATCAGCCATGTCGCGCAGGTAAACCGTGGTCTTCAAAGCATTATCAAACGATGTTCCGGCAGCTTCGAGCACATTTATTAGATTGTTCAACGTCTGGCGGGTTTCAGCTGCAATGCCGCCGGGAGCCAGCTCCATCGTTTCCGGCACCAGACCGGCCTGTCCCGCAGTAAAAACCAGATTACCAAAGCGTGTGGCAACGCTGTAAGGGCCGATAGCCTTGGGGGCTTTCTCTGAACGAATAATTTCTTTGGTTGACATGGGAGTTCTCCTTGGGGAAGGGGTTAGGGAATCAGGAATTTAGGGGTTTTGGTGATAAACCACTGACACACCGATTGCATTGATAGGAAATATTGGGCACTCAGTATCAAAGCAACCTCAGCGCATCCTGAGGTGGATTGTACCAGACATTAAAGCCGGACAAAGCAGGAGGCGATAAAGCGTCCTAGAGTAAGGCTATACGTACACGGATTACACAGATCAACACGGATATTTTTCCCATGGAAATCCGAGAGAATCGGTGTACAAATGCTTATTCGAATTTTAATAGAACCAGAATATCCTGCAGTGCAGCAGCGAAGACTTCCTGCATGATGGCTTCATCCACCTGGTAAGGACCGCCAAAAACGCCGTCGCTGTAAACCTGGCGCGCTTCGTCAGCGCCCAGCAAGCCGGGGACGTGTGGTGGGACCTTCTCCACCTCTGGCAGCTCGCTCACCCGGGTGATCGTGAAGGCTTCCAGCCAGCTAGCGTGAGCTGGCTTTAGACCGTGCTGTTGGGCCACCTCCAGCACTGAATGCGATTGAAACCAGGCATACCAGGCCAAGCGTAGATCGTGGAGCTCAGAGGCTACCTCATACAGTCGGGCACGGGCGCCGTCATTGCCGCCGTGCCCATTCAAAACCACCACCCGTCGAAAGCCATGCCGGTATGCCGAGCGGGTTAGATCCTCGACAGTGTCCAATAATGTGCTGGCGCGCAGGCTGAGTGTGCCGGGGTAAGCCATGAAGTAGGGCGAGCAACCGAAGTTGAGCGGCGGGGCAATCAGCACGCCCGTCCGCTGGCTGGCTGCGTCTGCCAGCGACTGCGAGATTTTAACGTCAGTGAGCAGGCTCAGGTAGCCGTGCTGCTCGCATGAGCCGAGCACCAGTATCAGTCGATCGTCGTGCTGTAAGTAGGATTGAACGTCGAACCAGTTGAGGTCTTCGAAGCGCATGGTGTTACCTTGAGGCTAGGATGAAATCCAAAGCGCACTCTCCTTGGTTAATTATAACCTGGGCTTGCAGGCTGCAGATGAATATGATAAAAAAGGCAATGTAAATCTCGACAAGCTGCGAGGCTGCTTCACCAAAGGAGTTCCAAATTGCGCCCAATGACACTCGCTGAACCAATCCGCATGTATATCGAATATCACCAAGCAATGACCCGTCGCGTGTGGGAGAGCATCCAGCACCTCAGCGAAGAACAATTCGTAGCCGAGATTCCACACTCACACGGCTCGGTGCGGAACCAGATGGTGCACCTGGCGACCACCGATGCTCGCTGGATCCGTTGTCTGCAAGGGCATCCAGAGGCGCGTCAGCTCACCTTCGATCCCGCGAATTACCCCACACGCCAATCAGCACAGGCGCTGTGGGAGAGCATAGCACAAGAGGTCTTGGAATATGTCACCGGCCTGGATGAGGCGGACTTTTTTGACGTGCCTGCCGGAATGATAGGGCCGACCTGGCAAGTTCTGATGCACATTGCCAATCATGGCACCGACCACCGTGCGCAGATTTTGCGCCTCCTACACGATTCCAGCGCCCCGACTTTCGACCAGGATTTCATCATGTATCTGTGGAGCCGGTAAGGCATCCGCATTTCCAATGCGCTCTATCACTTATGGCTTGTAGGCGAGGTGATGGTACACCTCCGGGAGGACTTCCAATGCCTGTATGATTTGTGCCAGCCCATCGCCTCACCCAACCTGGATTTTGCTGCTCCAGAGGATGCAGCTAATGATCACTTCGCTCGTAAGGATATGGCTTTTATCGGGCTGATACGCCAGAATGGCTAAGCGAACAGCTTGAGTTACTTCATCAAGTGCAAGCTAAGCCATTCCGAAGTGCAGGCTTAGTTTGACCGGATGGTGCGCCAAGGGGAGGTCGTCCCGGTCCAGGTGGAAGGTGACAAAGTGCTGCGCAATGCCCTGGGCTCCGACCTGCCGCTTCTTGAATCCCTGGAAGCGGGTAAAATTCCGGCAACCTCGAAGCCACTCGGTACCACCACCCTGGATGCGGCCATCTTCCTGGCTTCGGTGGACATCGTTAGCGCCCGCGGCCGGGCAGGCTGGCTGTTCGATTTCGAGTATGTCTGGGAAGTGTATAAGCCTGCCGCCTAACGCCGCTGAGGCTATAACACCCTGCCGGAGGTTTATGCTGATCGCCTGGTGGCGTGCCTGGAGCGCGCCACTCGCACCGTGCACATCAACGGCTTCTGGCTGGAAGACCACGCCCCGGTTGATGACCCGGCCTTTGCCGCCGCCCTGGGCCGCGGGCTGAGTAGTATTGCCAAGTTTGTGGATGCTGAGCGGGTGTAGATTGCCACGTTACAGCCATATGGCTTGCGCAAGAGAGTGGCTGAAGCGCTAGAAGTGTAAGATCTTATGACCAACATTTCTTTTATTACTGGTCGACTATAAAAAAGAACATGCATCGCTCTGATCTCCAAGGTATAATCAATCCAAGAGGTAATGATGATGGATGAAAATCTTCTCTTAGAGCGAATTGCAGTGAACCCAAAGGTAATGGTCGGCAAGCCCGTTATCCGTGGCACTCGCCTGACCGTCGAATATATTCTAGGATTATTAGCCCACGGTGCAACGGCAGAGGAAATCCTCCAAGAATATGTTGGTTTGACCCGGGACGATATCCAGGCTTGTTTGCTATTTGCTACGAGGACATTGCAAGATACTGATTTTATGCCGTTGACGATTGAGACCACTTAAATGCGGTTCCTTGTTGACGAATGTTCTGGTCCTGCACTTGCACTATGGCTACGAGAACATGGTCATGATGTCTTTTCAGTATATGAACAAGCCAGAGGCATTGATGATGACGAGATTATTGAGAAAGCAGTTAACGAGGACCGGATATTAATCACAAACGATAAGGATTTTGGAGAAAAGATCTTCCGAGAAAAAAGATTTCACAAAGGCATTATATTACTACGCTTAAAGGATGAGCGTTACGACAGCAAAGTGAAAGCGATTCAAAGAGCGTTAATAGATTATTTCGATTATTTAGAAAACAGCTTTGTTGTAATTACAGAAACCCGCATTAGAATTTCTGGGAAATAACCTTACCAGTAACAAAAAGGGCGTGTCTCGGACCCGCCCTTTTTCGTTAGATAATCCGTGTCAATCTGTAAAATTCGTACACCGTACCTAAATCACGATATTGACCAGCTTCCCCGGCACCAGGATGACCTTGCGCGGGGCCTGGCCGGCCAGGTGTTTTTGCACCGCCGGGCTGGATAGCGCGAACTCCTGCGCCTGGTCCGGCGTGATGCTCACCGGTACCTGGATGCGGTCGCGCACCTTGCCGTTGATCTGCAAGACCAGGGTGATCTCTTCCTCAGCAGCGGCGGCATCGTCCACGGCAGGCCAGCTCTGGGTGTGGATCGAGTAAGGCTTTCCCAGGCGCGCCCACAACTCTTCGGTGATGTGCGGGGCGACCGGGGCCAGCATGCGCAGGTAGAGGTCCACCGCCTCTTTCCACTCGGGCGTCCCGGCCGCACCTTGCTCGCGCGCCTTATACAT
Organism: Chloroflexi bacterium RBG_16_57_11; assembly: GCA_001795165.1. Taxonomy (GTDB): domain Bacteria; phylum Chloroflexota; class Anaerolineae; order Anaerolineales; family UBA4823; genus RBG-16-57-11. The sequence continues at coordinate 7,582 of MGNS01000172.1, read as the reverse complement.
ATCGTTGAGCAGCTCCATCAGGCTGGAAACAATCGTGTTGAACTCGAAGGTATCGAAGTCATGGGTCACCCTGCGTAAGGTTTGGTGCAGCTTGCGGCGCAGTCCACGCAACGTCTCCGTGGTAGGGCTGGCGGGCTGGCTCGCTTCTGTGAACAGCGTCCACACGCGGCGTAGCCAGCGTACAGTTCCCTCGATTCCGCTGCTATTCCATGGCGCGCCCATGTCCCAACGAGCAAAAAACATCAGGTAAGCACGCACGGCATCCGCTCCATAGCGGTTGACTAGCTCATCCGGGGCAATCACATTGCCGCGGCTTTTAGACATTTTCTCCGAGTCTTCGCCCAGGATGATGCCCTGGTTGCGGAGCTGGGTCATCGGCTCCGGACCTTTTAATATGCCCATGTCTCGACTGGCTTTATGAAAGAAACGGGTGTAGATCAGGTGCATGGTGGCATGCTCGATGCCGCCGGTGTAGGTGTCCACCGGCATCCAGTAATCGTATTCGGCAGGGTCAAAAGGTCCCTGATCGTACTCAGGAGAGAGATAGCGCAGGTGGTACCAGGATGAGCACATGAAGGTGTCCATCGTGTCGGTCTCGCGCTCAGCAGGTTTGCCGCACATCGGGCAGGTGGTGAGCTTCCAGGTGGGGTGCAGCTTGAGCGGGCTTTCGCCGGTGGGCCGCCATGCCACATCATCCGGCAGGAGCACGGGTAGCTGCTCATCTGGCACCAGAACGGCGCCGTGCTCCGGGCAGTAGACAATCGGGATGGGCGCGCCCCAGTAGCGCTGGCGCGAGATCAGCCAATCGCGCAGACGGTAGTTGATCGAGCCCTTGCCAATGACCTGCTCCTCTAACCATTCGGTTACTTTACGCTTGGCCTGATCGCCGGGGGTGCCGCTGAACTCGCCTGAATGGATCATGGTCCCATAGGCGTCGTGATACAGAACGTCCTTGTAGAATTCCTTCTCCCACAGCATCTCCATTACGGTGCGGGCGTGGCGCACAGCTGACTGGTGTTGTTTGACCCGGCGTAAGATCTCGTCTTCCGCCTCTACCGAATCCCACTCCAGGACGGCGTCATCGAAAATGAACACCCAACGTGTCCCCACCACCTCACTCCAGCCGCCCGGAGCCAGAAAGCCGCGCACCAATTCGATATAGCGCGAGATCTTTTCTTCAGGCAACGTCACGTAGAATCCGCCAGCGCGGCTGAGGAAGGGGATCTTCTCCACCCGCAGTGCTTCGTCAAAGCCATCCAACATGCTGCCCGGATAGGTGAAAGATTTCGCCATCCGGTCAGGCCGCTCGATAACCGGCAGAATAGGCTGGCCAAATTTGATCGCAAACTGGAAGTCGCGCTCATCATGGGAAGGCACCGCCATGATCGCACCTGTGCCATAGGTCATCAGGACGTAATCGGCGATCCAGATCGGTATCCGCTTTCCGTTCACCGGGTTGATGGCATAGGCGCCGGTGAACACGCCTGTTTTTTCCTTATCCGTCGCCTCACGCTGGATGTCCGTCTGCCGTGTGGCCTGCTGGATATACGCCTCGACCACCGATCTGCACTCCGGTGAAGTTACCCGATTAACAAGCGGGTGCTCGGGAGCCAGAAGCATGAACGTCGCCCCCCAGAGGGTGTCCGGTCGGGTGGTAAAGATCTCCAATGGATCGCCCTGTTCGATATGGAAAATCACCGAAGCGCCCTCCGAACGCCCGATCCAGTTGGTCTGCAACATCCGGACGCGCTCAGGCCAATCAATATGCGAGAAATCCAGCAGCTCCTCGGCATACTGCGTGGTACGGAAGAACCATTGCTCCAGGTTCTTCTTGATCACCGGCGTGTTGCAGCGCTCACAGTGGCGGTCTTCTCCCCATACCTGCTCACGCGCCAGGGTCGTGTTGCAGTTTGGGCACCAATCCACCGGCGACATCTTGCGATAAGCCAGCCCGTGCTTGTAGAGCTGAGAGAAGAACCACTCGCTCCAATGATAGTATTTCGGATCCGATGAAACGGCCTCGCGACGCCAGTCGAACATCGCACCCATCGTCCTGAGTTGCTGGCGCATGCGGTTAATGTTGTGGTAGGTCCATTCCTTCGGGTGGATGCTACGCTTGATGGCTGCGTTCTCGGCCGGCAGACCAAAAGCGTCAAACCCCATCGGGAATAAGACGTTATAGCCGCGCATCCGCATGTAGCGAGCGCGGGCATCCGATGGCGTCATCGCATACCAATGACCGATATGCAGGTCGCCGGATGGGTAGGGCAGCATGGTCAGGGCGTAATGTTTGGGACGGCTGAAGTCAATATTGGATTGGTATAACCCATCCGCATCCCATTGTCTTTGCCATTTGGGCTCAATAACTGATGGGTGGTATTGTGAGCTTTCTGTCATGTAGATCTCCTAACTTCCTAACTTTCTCTTTGCGGTATCCAGGGCGACCTGGACAATCTCGTTGGCTACACGCACACGCCATTCCCAGCTTAACGGATCGTCGTCTACCCGCTCCGCCGCCAGCCGCTGATCACCAGGGTTGGCAGCCTGCTCCTGATACCGATCGGCGGACTCCCAATCCAAGCCATCTACTTCCAGGTAGTCCACCCGGTAACCAGCCCGCCGGAGCAGGATTGGCCACTCGGCGTCGGCGCCCAGTGCTCGCCCGGGACGCGTGTTTTCTACCAGATATTCGGCTGCCGGGCGGCTGAAGCCTTTCGATCCGGCGCTGACATCCATCTCACGGCCCAAAAAATGCGACACAATCCGGTTGCTGATCGCTTCCGTGAGGATTAATGAGTCCGGGTGTGTGTTATAAGCGGCTTCCGAACGACCCATCACCAGGCAATCTGTCGACTGAATGGCCTGCACTGCATCCCGCCATTCCTGGGGCCGCGTTTCGACCCAGCGCAAGAGGCGGTCCATGTCGGCGTAATGGACATAATCCGCCTGGAACTGCACGCCGATGCGCAACGCCATATAGCGGCCCGCAGACCACTCCTGGTTCACCCATGCCTTGACGCCGGGGGGTTCGGCATACCCTCCGGCGATGAACGCCCGCGTCACGACTGGATCAGCAACGGGCGGAAAAGAAATCGCCATGCCCGTATAAACCTGCTTCAACTGAGGCAGCAAGCGCTCGAAGCGCGGCATCTCACCGCGCGGGTTCCAGGTAACCGCCAGCACAACGCTCATGATTGGCCTATGAACAACCGCATGGCAAAGGTATGACCTCGCTCCATCTCTAACAGCCCGCTCCATTCGCCACGCAAGTCTTTCTTCCCCAGGCTGGTGTGCGCCACGCTGGGGCAGCGTGGATTCCTGGGCTCCGGGCAGGAGCGGATAGCCATCGAAACCGACTCAACCGCATCCGGTCTGACCCAGTATCCGATATGCTTCCACGACTCGGATTCGGGGCAATCGCCGCGCCCTACATCACAAACCGCCAGGGAGCGAAAACCGCACGCCCCACAGGATACAACCTGGAGGGAAAGCTCCTCCGATGTACGATCAGGGGGCAAATCGATGGCGAGCTCAATCTGGAGTGAGTTGCAAGTATTACATTGCGGGCATCGAAAGGCCATCGGCTCCTCTACATCAGTGATTTTGCTCTGCTTATTTAGTCAACAGGTTCAGCACCTTACCCGGTACATAAATCGTTTTTGCCACCTGACGGCCTTCCAGGTGCTGCTGCACGCGCGGCAGCTCCAGCGCCGCTTGTTGGAGGTCGTCTGGTGTGATGCCGGCAGGCACCTCGATCACCTCCCGCAGCTTGCCATTGACCTGGACTGGGATTTGGATCATCTCATCGTGAGCCAGCTGAGGATCCCAGGCAGGCCAGGCTTGCTGGTGGACACTACCGGTATGACCGGTGAGCTGCCACAGTTCTTCGGCAATGTGCGGAGCAGCGGGAGCCGACAACAACAAAAGTGTCTCCAGCGCCTGATGGAAGGCGGCCGTACGCCAGGAGCCCACCCGATGGCGATCACTTAGCGCATTCGTGAACTCCATCAAGGTCGAGACCATGGTATTCAGTCGAAAACCCTCGATACGCTGCTCAACGTTTCGGATGGTCTTATGCTGCAGGCGGTTTAATGCCGGATCATCGCCCGTCGCATTCAAGCTGCCAACATAAGTTTCTCTATACAGGCTCCAAATCCGGTTCAAAAAACGCCTTGCCCCACTCAAGCCTTCTGGGTTCCAGGCGATATCCTGATCAAAGGGCGCCATGAACATCTCATAGACCCGCAAGGCGTCCGCGCCATGGCTGAGGACGATATTATCCGGGGTGATGACATTGCCGCGGGACTTGGACATGCGCGTGCCATCCGGCGCCAAGAGCTGGCCTTGATTGCGCAAGCTGGCAAACGGCTCTCGAAATAGCACCAACCCGGAATCCGCCAGCACTTTCGTCCAGAAACGGGCGTAAAGCAGGTGCAGCACGGCATGCTCGGCTCCGCCCACATACAGATCAACTGGCATCCAATAGCGCATGGCGTGCGGCTCGAAAGGTCCCTGGTGGAAGTGCGGGCTGGTGAAGCGCAAGAAGTACCAGGACGAGCATGCAAAACCACCCATGGTGTCTGTCTCGCGTTTTGCCGGGCCGCCACAGGCCGGGCAGGTCGTGTTGAGGAACTCCGGCAGTCGGGCCAGCGGTGAACGCCCGCTGCCGTCCGGCTGGAAATCCTGCATCGGTGGTAGCAGCACCGGCAGTTGGTCCTCGGGTACCGGTTGCTCACCGCAGTCTTCACAATACGCGATGGGTATCGGTGTCCCCCAATAGCGCTGGCGGCTGATCAGCCAATCACGCATCCGGTAATTGATTTTTGGACCTCCCAGGCCGAGGTCTTGCAGTCTGGCGGATGTCCGCCGGGCGCCTTCATCGCTGGGTAATCCGTCATATATGCCTGAGTTGATCATGCGTCCCGTTCCGGTGTAAGCCGACCCCCAGGCCGTCTCGTCCAGGGTTTCCGCCTGCGGCGGGGCAATCACCACCTGCACTGGCAGGCTAAACCGGCGGGCAAATTCAAAATCCCGCTCGTCGTGGGCAGGCACGCCCATTACCGCCCCGGTACCATAGGTGGGTAAGACATAATCCGCGATCCAGACCGGGATGCGCTCGTCGGTCAACGGGTGGATCACGTAACCACCGGTGAAAACGCCGCTTTTCTCCCGCCTTTCCATCAGACGCTCCACTTCGCTCTTGCGGGAGGTCTGTTCCATATACGCCTGTACTTCAGCACGCTGCTCGGAGGAAGTCAACGCGGCGACCATCGGATGCTCCGGCGCAAGTACGAAGAAGGTGACCCCAAACAACGTATCCGGGCGGGTGGTAAAAACCGGCACCGGCTCACCTGCTTCAGAGCGAAACACCACCTCACAGCCTTCCGAGCGGCCAATCCAGCTCCGCTGCATGGCCTTGATCGGCTCGGGCCAATCGACTTCATCCAGCCCGGTGATCAACTCATCGGCGTAAGCAGTGATTCGGAAATACCAGGCCGGGATCTCGCGCTTATATACCGTGGTATGGCCACGCCAGCACACCCCGCCCACGACTTCATGCGACGAGAGCGTGGTCTGGCAGCCGTCGCACCACCATTGCCAGTTGGTATCCCGGTAAGCCAGGCCGCGTTGATAGAGCAGCAAAAAGAAGTATTGCGTCCAGCGATAGAACTCCGGCCGGGATGAATCAATCTCGCGCGACCAGTCATAGCTCGTGCCGATCATGGTCATCTGGCGGCGGTAATTGGCCGTATTTTGATCGGTAGTGATGCGCGGATGAACGCCTTGCCGGACGGCGTACTGTTCCGCCGGCTCACCAAAGGCGTCCCAGCCCATCGGGTGCAAGACGTTATAACCACGCATGCGTTTGTATCGCGACATCACATCGGTTGGTATGTAGTTGCGACAGTGACCCACATGCAACCCTTCTCCGGATGGATAAGGGAAGAAATCCAGGCAATAGAACTTGGGCCGCTCGCCGCCCTCAGAGGCAAGATGAAGACCACCCTGCTCCCAGGACTGCTGCCAGCGAGGCTCAATCACCTGAGGGTTATAAATGGGCCAGTCTCTTGCCTCCATCTCGGACCTCCATGGAAAAGTCAAGTGTCAAGTGCCTAGTGTCATGGGTTACGTGAAACTTGACACTCAGCACTAGGCACTAAGTGACATGCGTCAGCCAGCCATGCCGATCAGGCACCTGGCCGTTTACGATGGCGAAAAACTCATCCTGGACGCGCTTGGTGATGGGCCCGCGCCTCCCCTCGCCAACCGGGACATGGTCCACCGAGCGAATCGGCGTGATCTCTGCTGCAGTGCCGGTGAAGAAAATCTCATCGGCGACATACAGAAGATCGCGAGGCACCATCGTCTCGCGCACCTCGTATCCCAGCTCCTTGGCCAGAGTGATGGCGATTTCACGGGTAATCCCCATCAGGATGGACGAGCCAAATGAAGGGGTGTAGATCGCACCACGGTAGATGGCAAAGACGTTTTCGCCGCTCCCCTCGCTAAGGAAACCATGAACATCCAAAGCAATTCCCTCGACAAAGCCGTAATCCTTGGCTTCCATGGCAATAAATTGCGAGTTCACATAGTTGCCACCCGTCTTCGAAAACACCGGAGAGGTGTTCGGCGCGATCCGCCGCCAGGAGCTGACCATCACATCGACGCCGCTCTCCAGCGCTTCCGCGCCAAGGTAACGGCCAAAATCGATCGTCAGGATCGCCGCCTCGGTCGGGCAGGAGCGGGCATCCAGGCTGAACGAATCGGAGCCGCGGTACACCAACGGGCGGATATAGCAAGACGAATGCCCGTTCCGACGGATCAGCTCCAGGATCGCAGAAGTGATTTGCTCTTGAGTGTAAGGCATGGCCATCCGGGTTAGGCGACAGGACTCGAAAAGACGGCGGACATGCGCATCGAGAGCCAGCACAGCCGGGCCCTGAGATGTGCTGTAAGCGCGAATCCCTTCAAAAACACTGGAGCCGTAGTGCAGCACATGCGAGCTGACGTGCACGTTGGCCTGCTCCCAGGGGACAAACTCCCCATTGAACCAGATCCATTCAGATTTCGGTAGTGGCATCTTTCTCCTCCAAAAATAAAAAAATCCTTCGCCCCACCAGGGACGAAGGGAACCTCCGCGGTACCACCCTGCTTGCTGGGAAAGATCAGGATTTAGGTGATTAGGAATTTAGGAAATACAGATGCTCGAATTGCAGATTCAAATCCTAATTCCTAATTTCCTAACTCTCTCAGCCGCTTCGATTCGCGCTAACGGGCGAACCCCGCCGCCGGCTAGGCTGCTCCTGGTGCCAGATTCACCGGTGAGGCCGGCCTGAGGTTGTCTCAGGCAGCAGGCGAGTTCGGCCTGTACGATGCTCTGCTGGCATCTTGCCGGGCTTTCACCTCGCTCTCCCGACTCGCTGGCAGATGGCCTAATACTCCTGCGATAGCCTTTCGTATGCTGCTTAAGTGGACCCAGTGGGATTCGAACCCACGGCCTTCTCAATGCCATTGAGACGCGCTCCCAACTGCGCTATGGGCCCATGAACTTTTCAACGGAAGTCAATTTTACCTTCAAACC
>MGNS01000171.1:23212-24407 GCA_001795165.1 Chloroflexi bacterium RBG_16_57_11 | reverse complement strand
GCCCAACGGATCATAGCAGAAAAACTGCCGCTCCGCCGGGATGTAGTCACCCTTCTCAGCTATCTACGTGATCACAAGGTCACCGGCACCCAGTCCACCGGTAACCTCCCGTTGAAGGCTGTGTACGAGATTTGCTCCCGGTTTGTCAACCCGCCGAAACTTGAAGATGATCGAGACGACAAGTACCGCGTACGCAGCGAAACCGAAGTCTGGCCGCTGCTCTTCCTCCATGTGCTTGCATCGGTGGGGGGATTAGTCACGGGCGGCCTGAGCCGGCGCTGGAAGCTGTCCCCGCTCGGAGAACGCTTCCTGGCTGCACCTCCCCCCTTACAGGTCTGGCTATTCCTGGCAACTTGGTGGACGCAAACCAATTGGGCGATTGCTTCTCCGTATGATTTCGAGGATGGCTATATGCCGGCCGGATTTTCACGGCTTGCGCTCAAACATCTGCTGGAACTACCTGTGGGGGAACCGGCATCTTTCGAACGATTCGCCGACCGGATGATAGAAGATTCCAGGATGGTCTGGCCAATCGAAAATCAGGACAGCACCCGGCGCATCCTGCGCAGCATCATCGAGCGCACGGTGATCAATCCGCTGGTTGATTTTGGAATTCTGCAAACAGAATACGAGCCGCACAAGCTGCTCGGCGGGGAATTCCGTGAGCTATTCACCTTCCGGATCACGCCCTTCGGCAAAGGTCTGCTGGAAGCGATCCATAGCGCGACGAAGCCGGACCAGCCATGAGCGAATACCAGTACCACGAATGGCAGGCGGTTGACCGGGTGCTGTCTCCTGAAGAGCAGGCAGCCGTTAATGATCTTTCCAGCCACATCGAGGTCAGCTCCAGCCGGGCGGTAGTCACCTACCATTGGAGCGACTTCCGCCACGATCCCAAACAGGTGTTGTTGAAATATTTCGATGCCTACTTTTACCTGGCGAACTGGGGCAGCCTGCGGCTGATGTTTCGCTTTCCCAATGGGCTGCTCGACGAAGCCGATATTGAACCCTATTGCATCGATGAGTACATCACCTTTGAGACGTTCGGCAAATATCAAGTGCTAGACCTGGACTTCAGCCCCGAAGACGGCGGCGGTTGGATGGAAGCTGAGGCGGGCCTCTCGCACTTTATCCGCCTGCGGGCTGATTTGCTCGAAGGCGACTTCCGCCTGCTCTACCTAGCCTGGCTGAAAGC
>MGNS01000171.1:19691-23179 GCA_001795165.1 Chloroflexi bacterium RBG_16_57_11 | reverse complement strand
AATACAAAGACGATGATTCTGACATTGCAGCTTACGACCGTGAGCCGCCGATTCCATCCGGATTGAAGAAACTGTCTCCATCCTTGCAAAACTTCGTCCAGGTCTTCGAAATCGATCCCTTCCTGGTGCAGGCTACCGCCGAAGCCAGCCCGGACCTCAAAAAGGCTCTGACAGTAGATTACCGCGAGCTAATCGGACGCCTGCCGCGGGAAGAATGCGATGACTTTCTGGCGCGCCTGGCAGAAGGCGATCCCGGAGTCGGGTTAGCCCTGCGTAAATGCCTGAGCGCATATCGACCTCAAGAACGCCCTCAGCCTGCCGGGCGGCGAACCATCCAGCAATTGCTCCAGCGCGCTGAACAGCTCGAAAAAGCCGAGAAGAAGCGCCAGGCCGAAGCCGCCCGCCAGAAGCACATCGCCGAGATGAAAACCCTGGCAGCACGCGAGGCGCAGGTCTGGCAGCAAGTCGAGACCTTGCTGGATACCGGGCGCAAGATCGCCTCGGTTTATGATGAAGCCACGGCGTTACTGGAGAAGCTCAAACAATTAGCGGATTTCCAGGATACGAGGGATTCTTTTCGGGCGCACCTGCAACAACTGGCTCAAAAATACGCTTCGCGGCCATCCTTGATCGATCGCTGGAGAAAACGAGGCTGGGTATAATCAGCCGAGGATTTGAAACATGCCTGTCACATACACCAACCGCAAGGGTCATATATACTACTTGTGCCAGGGGATGACGAAAACCGGCAAGTTGCGCTACTACTTTGCCCGCGAACCAAAAGAGGGGTCCCCTGACCAAATTCCGGATGGTTACCGGATCAGCGAGAGCGTCAATGGGGTCGTATCGCTGGTTAAAGACCGACCACAGCTTATCTCGCCACAAGAGGTTGCCAATGTGGAAGCGGTTCTGGCTCGCCATCCCAAGAGCCGTGATTATCGAATTGCGTTGAAGAATAACCAGATTGTCATCTATGAACGGCTCGGACCAGACATGGAGACATTGAGCGCCATATTCGGGAATATCAGCGCGTTACAATCGGATACAGTGAAAATGCGCTTACAGGAACAGTTGGACAAAATGGCGCGCTTCAGCCCCATTCTACGCTTTATCCTGGTCGACCCGAAGGAACGCAAGTTTAATTCCGAACGCTGGAGCTATCTGGGTAATGTCGAAGATTGGATCGATATTGGTGAGTCAGGAAAGTTGGAAAAATTGGCCCGCCGGCTGATACCAAAACTGGGAACAGATGATTTCTTTGAGTTGTTTTAAATGCCTGGTGGACGATCAAATGCCTATAAATTGAGCAAATATCTCGTAATGCCGAACATGCGAAAATCCCAGTGGTCAAATATCCGCAAACGCCTCCTTCTTCTGGATCAGAGCGAGCTGATAGCCGAGATCAAGGATTTGTATGTTATATCTGATGAAAACCGTCGCTTTTTAGAAGCTCGCTTCTTGCAAGTGCAAGATCAGGTTGAGGCGGTCTTGGCGGATTACAAGCAAGAAATCATCTATTGTTTTTTTGGAGAGCGAGGCATTAGCGACGATTTGCCTAAGCTGAGAGATGCACGCGGTCTGATTCGGGACTACTGGAAGGCCACGAAGGATAGTTCGGGAACGCTGGATCTGATGCTACACTATGTGGAGACCAGCACAGAATTCACCAACACTTACGGAGATATCAACGAGCCGTTCTACAACAGCCTTGAATCCGTGTTGAATGATTTTTGCGAGGGCATTTTCAAGTCATCCGATCCTGAGCAATCATATGGACAGTTCAATAAACGGCTGGTTGCTTTGAAAAAAGCAGTATACGGAATTGGTTGGGGTTACGGCGATACCGTTCAAGAGATTATAGATGACCTGGAGTCGCGTTTTGAAGAGAGGTGAGAATGTCTGCACGAGGCCTATGGGTGTTCGATCCTAATTCGGGAGGCAAGAAAATCCCGGAGACAGTAAAGCGAGATATCGAAAAACGTATCCATGCGGTTGCCAACGAACAATTCAGCGGTAGATATAAACGCCTGGATATCCACTTTCGTGGCCAGTTTTGCTATATTGACGCCTATACCGAACCACGAATCTTAGAAAATTGGCCGCCGCCAAACTGGCCGGAAACCAGAGAAGAATATCTGAAAAGGATGCGCAATACCCCTGTCCATCTCTGCCGTTTGCGGTACTTCGGTAACGACCGGTGGGGTTTTGCCTTTTACACCTATAGCAACGAGAAATACGAGCTTTCTGTGTATCCGAATGGTCAGTTCATCGGATCTCCAGAGGAAGCGTTCCTCACATCTGCAATGGTCTACCTGAACGAATGATTGATTTGTTAGCATGATAACCGATGTAGCTGCCAATTATCCTTAAGCCTATTAATTTCCAGGCCAAATGTACAAATATATCGGATAATAAACAATAGATGTCTATTATCCGAGACGTAGTGCAAGTCTATGAGTTGGAGCTTCCTGATCTGAATTAGAGGTGCAGAATGACAATCATCATTGGAGCGCGTGATGCCCGGCTGCGGTTCGCTGAGCTACTGGGACGGGTGGGCAATGAAAAAGAGGTTGCCATAATCGAACGTTTTGGCAAACCTTTAGTAGCTCTTATTCCAATAGAGGTCTATGAGCAAGTGGTCACCGAACGTGAAGCGCGTTTTCACTTGCTGGATCGCATTCGCAGCAGGCTGCCCGAGATCCCAGACGAAGAGGTTAAAAAAGATGTCAGCCAGGCAATGGACGAAGTAAGGAATTCGGAAGTTTAGGGAACCGGAAATGATGAGAATTGTGATTGACACGAACCAGATTATTTGCGGATACCCTCAGGTATTGGATTCATAGGTCGATCGGGATATCCCGATTCTCACCGCTCGGCAGTTCCTCAACCAACTATAAGCGAATTGCGGTAAAAAACCTCTATTCGTGCTACAATTTACCCATCAACCAACCAATCTCTCACAGTCAGGCCAGCGAGAACCGCTCTTTGTCGGGCTGGGTCAAAAAGACGGGTTTGAAGGTCAGAGGTTGCAGAAACGGGTTTCTCACTCATAACCCGAAGGTCCCCAGTTCGAATCTGGGCCACGCTACTGAACGTGATCATAGACCTCCGGGTTACCTGAAAACAGCAGGCCCGGAGGTCTTCTATTCTGATCCGAAAGTCCTTACGAAGCCCCATCCACACCTCGTAACGCCCGCTCCACCGATTTCCCTATCTTGCGCTAAAATAATGGCCCTTAGCGTTTTGAAAAAACCTGGAGATACTTTTTGTACGGACCACCCCCGTTTTACCGGTTAGTCATGTCGATCACCTGTCTGCTCCAAATGACAGGGTGCAGTGCTTTTCCCTCACCCGAGATACCCACCGCAGTCTCACAGGCTGCAAGCGAGACACCTGTGCCAACGACAGCACAAACACCTGTTCCCACGATAACCCAGACACCCCACCCCAGCGCCACGCTCACGCAGACACCCATACCCAAGTGGACG
>MGNS01000171.1:19318-19655 GCA_001795165.1 Chloroflexi bacterium RBG_16_57_11 | reverse complement strand
AACACGCCCACTATGACACTCACTCCGACGATCACCCAAACTCCAACGCCGGTGGTGCTACTCTCCCAGGTGAACACACGAGCGCAGTGCCGTTACGGACCGGGCAGGGCTTACCTTTACAAGCTCGGCCTGGACGTTGGAGAAGAGATGGTGGTGATCGGGCGTAACGAAAAAGGCACCTGGGCGCAAGTTACCCCGCTTGACCGTAAATTCCCCTGCTGGGTCAGCGCCGAGCTGATCGATGTTCAGGGCGACCTAATGAGCGTCGTTACGGCCTATGTGTGGCTGCCAAGATCGCCGTTTTACGGTCCGCTGAGCGACGTGCGAGCGGTTCGAC
>MGNS01000171.1:18551-19286 GCA_001795165.1 Chloroflexi bacterium RBG_16_57_11 | reverse complement strand
TGCGCAAGGGGGATGATTCGGGCCAAAACCGCTACCTGATCGAGGCCTGGGTGTGCGACGGCCAGGAAGTCAACCTGGTCGCGATTGGGACCAATGAACCCTTTGCCGAAATCGACGACAGCTCCGGCTGCAGCGGAGGCTCACACGCATGGGTGTACGGTGTCGAAAAACATGGATACACACCGCCAGTGAGTGTGTCCTGGTCGCGCTAGGGGAAAATTGCCGCCACATAGTTGACGGCGGCCAGGTCAACTATGCAGCTGCAGCGCTAAGACAGCCCAGCGAGCCGGAATTCAGAAAAATCCTATAATTTTTCGTTCGAGGTGATCTGGTACGGAACTTCCAGGATGACGATCCCCGACCGGTTGAGAAGGACCGAGCGTAGCCAGGAGGCTGTCTGCATGTGCAACAGCTTTTCCCACCATTTTTGGTTGATGAATTCTGGCACCACAACCGTAATCGTTTCGCCGGGCTGCCGGGTAGCGTCGACCTTATCTATGAAACGGATCAATGGCTCGATCATGGTTCGATAGGGAGATTCTAAGATCACCAATCGGGTTCCATTGCCCCATAAATCCCATTTCTGGCGGACCTTCTCTGCCTGTATCGGATCAATGGCAATATGTACCGCCGTTACATCATAAGAGAGGGAACGCGCATAATCCAGCGCCTGGAGCGTCCCCCGGTGCACCGAAGAAATCGGCAGGATCACCTTGTGGTGGCGGATTGTGCCAC
>MGNS01000171.1:13078-18519 GCA_001795165.1 Chloroflexi bacterium RBG_16_57_11 | reverse complement strand
GCCAGGTTCTTGTAGTGATGATGGATGCCAAAGAAGATCGTGACCAGCACAGGTGTCAGGATCAGGACGATCCACGCGCCATCCCGGAATTTGGTAAACGCAAACGTCAGCATGACCACAAAGGTGCAGACTGCGCCAAAAGCGTTCACTGCCATCTTGATTTTCCAACGGGTATCGTGATGGAGCACTGAGCCGGGCTCGCGGATCTCCTCTCCTGGTTTAAGCTGCCCAGACTTCCACCAGCGTTTGGCCATACCGGTCTGTGAAAGGGTGAAAGAGAGGAACACACCGATGGCATACAGCGGGATCAGCGCGCTTACACTGGCCTGGAACAGGATGATCAGGCTGCTGGCGATCAGCGCCAGGGCGACGATTCCGCGTGAATATACCAACCGGCTGCCGCGGAAGGTGAGCTGCCGGGGGAGGAAACCGTCGCCGGCATGGAGCGCGCTCAAGCGTGGGAAATCCGCAAATGCAGTGTTGGCCGCCATCATCAAGATGACCGTCGTCGCGCTTATCGTCAGAAGATACATCAGGCCTCTGCCACCATATATCGTGCGTGTGAGCTGTGAGATCACCGTTTCCTCGATGGATGGGACCGCGCCAATCTGGTTGGACAGGAAGGTAATGCTCAAAAACAAAGTGCCCAGAATCGCCGACATCCAGATCAACGTCACACCCGCATTGCGACTGCGCGGCTCGCGAAATGCCGTGATTCCATTCGAAATCGCCTCCACCCCGGTCAGCGCCGTCGTGCCGCTGGAAAAAGCGTGCAAGATCAGGAACAGCGATACAGTCTGAAGGGAGTGCATCATTTCTATCGTTGGTGCATCGGTGAGGGTGCCCAGGCTTCCGGTAAAATACCGCACGAACCCGATGATTACCGTACCTGCCATCATTACGACAAAGAAATAGGTGGGAATAGCAAAGGTGATGCCCGATTCTTTTACCCCGCGCAAGTTGATCAGCATGATAAACAGTACCATGCCCACCGCGATATACACTCGGAAGGCGAATAAATCCGGGACGGCCGAGGTGAGCTGCGCAACACCGGATGAGATGGACACAGCCACGGTGAGGATGTAATCGGTCAATAACGCCGCGCCGGCAGTCTGCGCCGGCAGCTCGCCCAGATTATCCCGCGCGACGATATATGCCCCACCACCGCCAGGATAAGCATGGATCGTCTGCTCGTACGAAATCGTCACAATAATCAGCAGAGCGACGATTGCGATAGAAATTGGAATGGACAGGCCAAAGGCCGCCATGCCTGCGGCTGCCAGCACTACCAGGATTTCCTGCGTGGCGTAAGCAGTCGATGATAATGCATCTGAAGCAAAAACAGCCAGGCCGATGGCTTTCCCAATCGTCTGGTGCGGCGCATCGGCGGTTTGCAACGGACGGCCAATTAGCCAATTACGCCAGCTTCTGGGAGGTTTAACTTCGCCTGGATGCACATAAATATTGTTGTCGTTTAAAGGTTGATCAATATACATATGCGGAGCACTTTTTCAACCGCCATGATCCAATGTCCATGGGCGGTGTTCACCAACGAAGAGCAAATTTTTTGCCTGGATAGAGACAATCTTCATAATAAACACCTCAACATCTCATGTTGAAGCGTTGATCTACTTTATCAGTATGAAATTAAGAAAATACAAATTTTTTGAGCAAAAGTATAAAGAAAATATAAAGGAAAGCTCATGCTGGAGCAAACAAATCCCGTAAAACGGCTTTGGCAGGGTTTGCCACCACCGCCAGCACCTCGTCGCCGGCTTCAAAGACCATATCCCCGCGTGGGATAACCACCTTCCCCCTTCGGATCACTGCGGCGATGACACAGGTCTGAGGAAAGCTCACATCCCTTAGCTGCACGCCCAGGATTTTTGACCCCACCGGTAGCTTTTCTTCAACCAGCGAGTACTCGCCCCGGCGAAGCTTGAGCAGGGTCATCATATCTCCCATGGACATCTCTTCGGCGATCAACCGGGCCAGGATATCCGTCTGGTTCAGGCCGACATCCACGCCCATTTCTGGTGTGAACAGCCAGGTGTTCTTTGGATTGTTGACGCGGGCAATGGTGCGGGGAATTCCGAATTCGAAGCGAGCCAGGGTTGTGATCACCAGGTTAGCTTCGTCTTCGCCGGTCACCGCTGCCAGTACTTGAGCTTGCTTGATCCCTGCCGCTTCGAGGATGTTAGGAGAGCTGCCGTCTCCAGAGATTACCGTCTGTTCCGGCAACGCCTGCTTGAGCCGTTCCACGACCTCGGTGCGGATTTCAATCAAGCGGATGTGATGATTTTCATCCAGCAATTGCCGGGCAAGTTGAGCGCCTGTCTTCCCGCCGCCTACAATGATCACTTTCATGGTTAACCTCCCTCGCTCGAGTCCAGCAAGCTTTTGATACGATCCATTGAAGAGGCCAATACAGCCAGGTGGAGTGTATCACCTGCCCGAAATTCTGTGCCGGCCAAGGTGATGAAGGCCTGTCCTTGCCGGGTGATGGCGATGACACCGATTTCACCGGGAACGGTGAGCTGCTGGACCATCTTGCCAACCAGATTGGGCGGCGTTTCGATCGAAAGCAAGCAAACCTCTCCATGGCCAAAGGTCATCAACGGATCGAGGTCAGAGTAAGTCAGCAGCTCTCGGATGCGCTCGGCGCCCCAGGTGGTTGAAGAGATGGTCAGCAGACCCAGGCGCTGGTAAATTTCTGCCCGGCGCGGATCATATAAACGAGCCACGACGCGCGGCACCTGAAATATATTACGGGCGATCCTGGCCGCGACGATGTTTGCGTTGTCGGATGAGCTTGTAGCCGCGAAGGCGTCCGCTTGTCCAATCCCCGCTTCGACCAGGATATCACGATCAAATCCAATCCCCTTGACTTTCCGCCCTTTAAAAGACGGACCAATTCGCGCAAGTGCGCTGGCATCATAATCGACCACCGTAACACGATGACCCTCCGCGTCTAACAGCAAGGAGAGCTGCTCGCCCACTCGACCACAACCCATTACAATCACGTTCATAGCGCCTCCGTGTAAGATTGAACCGAAGATATATCTGGCTTTTTAATACCATTCTGTCTCGACTTGCGCAAGATGCTTTTTCTGATCCACTCTAATCCATACAAGATCAGTGGATATGTCATCAGCCACAACCAAGCAACACCCGGAAGAGGAGCCAGGTTGAGAGCAGAGGCAAGAGGTTGGAACAGGATAAATAACAGCATCATGGCGATCTCTGTGAGGACGCTCACGATCAGGAAAGGATTGCTCAACCAGCCCAGCCTCCGGCCGCGGTTGACCTCAGAGCGGCAGGCGAAGGCGTTGCCAACCTGTGCCAAGACCACCCCGGCAAAAAACATGGTTACCGCCACCGTGTTCGTCCAGGTGGCAATGAAACTCATCGGTAAAAATACTGCAAGCATCCGGTCGATATTGCTGGCTTTTAGCAACCAAGCCAATGGCCCCTGGCCGGCCAGACCGTAGACCAGGAAAAAACCACTAAACGCCAGGATCGCTTCGACCGGACCCAGCCATAAGTACGCCCGTGCCAGCAAACTACGATCAATCAATGGTTGGTCTAGCCGCCGCGGAGGCCGGTACAGGATATCGGGTTCAGGTTTTTCGGTTCCCAGAGCCAGCGCGGGGAGGATGTCTGTGCCCAGGTCAATCAACAAAATTTGCGGTACGGTCAAGGCAAGCGGGATGCCAGCCAGGGCGGATAGGATGAACGGCAGCATTTCAGGTACGTTGTTCGAGAAGATATAAGTCATGAACTTGCGTAAATTGTCATAAACCGCTCGACCTTCTTCGATCGCGTTAGTAATGGTGGCAAAATTCTCGTTGATCAGCACGAGATCGGCTGCCTCTTTCGCAACATCAGTTCCGGTCACACCCATCGCAACGCCGATATCCGCTTTCTTGAGCGCAGGTGCGTCATTCACCCCGTCTCCGGTGACCGCCACAACTTCTCCGCGGGCTTGAAAGGCGCTCACCAGCCGCAGCTTGTGTTCCGGAGCCATACGCGCATAGACCACTTCCTGATCCAAAAGGGTCGCCAGCTCGCTTTCGCTCATGGTGTCAACCTCCGCCCCGGTCATAATTAACGCCTTATCCGTCGAGAGCATGCCAATGCGCCGGGCCAGGGATTCAGCAGTCAGTCCATAATCGCCGGTGATCATCACCATGCGTATGCCAGCCTGTCTGCAGATACGCACCGCCTCGGCCACCTCTGGGCGCGGCGGGTCATGCATCGCCATCAAACCCAGGAAAATCAGCTCGCGCTCCACTACCTCAGGCCAATAAGAGCCGGTGCGCTGTGGTAGAGCCCGGAATGCCAGCGCCAGGACACGTAACCCTTGCCGTGCAAAACGATCGATATTCGCGATGATCTCACTGCGCATGCCCTCATCCAGCGTATGAATCTGCTGGTTGCGCACAATGCTCGTGCAGATCTGAAGGATCTCGCGTGGCGCGCCCTTGACGAAGGCGAGCTCACCGGCAAAGCTGGCCGGTGGTGAGTTGGATAGGACCAAATCATTCAGCCAGGCCATCTTTGGGTCAGGCCGGAACTGGTGAATCGTGCTCATCCGCTTGCGACGTGCGTCAAAAGGCAGCTCGTGGATGCGCGGCAAGGCCGATAGTAGCTCGTGCTCATTCATCCGGCCTTTTAGCGCCACCACACGCATCGCGGCTTCGGTTTGATCTCCCAAAGCGCTCCAAAGTGGGCGTTCATCACTCGGCGGGCTCAGGCGGGCATTGTTACATAGCAGCGCTGCACTCAGTATGAGTTCTACATCTCGTCTTCCCAGGCCGGACGAAGGTGCAGAGAGGATTTCCCCGGCTGGCTGGTAGCCGCCTCCGGTGACCTGCATACTCTTGCCGTTCACCCAAATTTCCCGGACTGTCATTTGATTTTGCGTCAGTGTACCGCTTTTATCCGTGCATATGGTCGACACGGTACCCAGTATTTCGATCACAGAGAGTTTTTTAATCAAAACACCCCGCTGCGCCAGGCGCTGGCCTGCCATCGCCAATGTCAGAGTGAGAATGGCAGACAATCCCTCCGGTACAACCGCCACGATCAATCCTAAGGCCCACAATAAGGCTTCATCATTATCCAGACCGATATCAAATGCACCGACAACGAAGATGATCACCCCTGCCGCCAGCGCAGCAATGGAAATCACGCGGGTCAACCTGGTGAGCTCGACCTGCAGGCGGCTGGGCTCTTGCTGGACGACCTGGGTGAGATGGGCAATGCGTCCAAATTGGGTGCGCATTCCGGTCGAGTAAACCACCGCTTTGCCCGTTCCCGATACCACCGATGTACCGGCGAAGACCAGGTTAGGACGCTCGAGTTCGCTAATGCCCTCCTGCAATGAAGCGTCGGCAATTTTGCGCGCCGGTATGGCCTCGCCGGTCAATACCGCGTTA
>MGNS01000171.1:4958-13070 GCA_001795165.1 Chloroflexi bacterium RBG_16_57_11 | reverse complement strand
CGTTATTGATACGCAAGCCGAACTCCTCCACCACCCTGGCGTCCGCCGGGATATTGTCACCCTCAGCCAGGACCAATACATCACCGGGGACGATTTCTTCCGCCAGGATGCTCAGATCCACGCCATCGCGGGTCAAGCGCGCATGGGCTGGTAGCAGTTGGCGCAAGGCCTGCATGGCCAGCTCCGTGCGATGCTCACGCCAGAAGGAGAAACCGGCGTTGATAAGAATCAAAATCCAGATGGTAATACCCAACACCGGTTCGTGCACCAGAATGGATAATCCCCCCGCCAGAAGTAAGATCCACGAAAGCGGATGGACCAGATAGGTCAGGGCTTTACGCCATACCGGTGACCCAATTTCATCGTGCAAGACGTTCTTACCATAAAGCGTCTGGCGCGCCGCCGCCTCGCCTGAGGATAAACCATCCGGCGAGGATTCAAACGCCTCGAACACTTCGGCAGGTCGCAGGGAATAAACCGAACCGGTCGTCATATCAACATTGTCTGGCTATCCACCAGTACAGGTGTAACCGGCTCAATCGTTGCCTGGGGCGGTTTCTTTCGGACTGCCACCCAGGTGTGGCTCTTTTTCTGGTTGCAGGTAATCCTCCAACAAAGATGGCGCCTCAGGATGATCTACATGCAGAGCGTGATCATAGTCGCCTGCCGGCACAGGCACCGGTTCATAACGCAGCGGACGCCTGACCCCGAACCATTCGAAGAACCGGCTGACCAGAATTGCAGTCTTCTGCAAGACACTATAGCGATATTCCTGCATGCGCAAGGATTGCCATTCCACGATGGAGGCCATGGCCCCCTGGACGCGCGCCTTCTCGCGCACGATGCGATGAATCTGCCTGGGATCGCGGTAGCCAATCGGCGAGATCAGCATCAGGTTGGCCGCGAGCACCAGAATGCTGAAGGAGATCAAGACTGCCCAGCCGCCTTCCTCCCATTTGCCAACAATCTGACCGATGAAGACAAATCCAGCCATCAACGCAGCGATCGTAGCAGCCAGGCTGCCCAGACGGCGTGGGCGCCCGGTGTATGTATGTTGCACGTGCTTGCGAATCGCCAGCGCCATCACTGTGATCGGCATGAAAACCCCCACGCCGTAGTAAGGCACAGCTACCGTAGTTCTTCCTCGCACCATGAACATGATAAATATTGCCACAGCAAATGTGATCGTGACCGATCGGGTGAATGTGCCGCGGGGATCCCGGTAGATGATCGCTTCAGGGATCTCGCCAATGGCCACATCGCGCCACTCAGTAGCCTGGGCATCCTGGAAGGCGGTCATCGAAGCCGCTGCCAGGAGCGCCACAGCCAGGAACTGGTAAACCCAGAATAGAATGATCCCACCCGGGAGTTGATCAAATCCAATCGCAGCCAGGTTTCCCACCAGCGTGCGTCCCAAAGTACCATCAAAGACATTAAAGCGCAGCGAGAAGAAAGTGAGCAACAATGTGGTCAAGCCTCCATAGAAAAGGAAAGAGGTTTGCACAAAGCGCCCAATGCCCGATTTACCGCTATAAAAATTCCAGATAGGTTGCAGGCGCGGCAGGCGTTGTTTGCCCCACCTGACCAGTTTCGTGTCTTCGTTAATCACAAACTGGATGCCATTGGACATCGCCTCCAGCCCGGTCAAAGCGACCATGCCCTTCATCGAGGCGGTCAACAAATGCATCAAAGCCTGAACAAGGGTAACCGTCTCGGGCGCCTCGGAGGGGGGAATTGGCGGCACACCCTTGAAATAAGCCATCACCAACCCGATCGCCATCGTGATGGTCAACAAGATGAAGACACCGAGCAATGTGAAGACTACGCGTGCTGATTCTCCCCGTCCACGGATGGTCAGGTACCATGTGACTGTCGCCAGAGCCGCGCCGATGCCGAAGTGCCACAACCAATGGGCGCCATAAGCGTTCAATATCGAAAGCAATTGGTCTCCGCCGGATAAGGCTGAAACCACAATGGTCAGGACGTAATCCTGGATGAGCGTGACCGCCACAACCAGGCTCAACGCCGGGGTCAGGTAGCGCATCGAGGCAGTGTAGGAGCCGCCGCCCTCATTGAATATCCCCAAAGAATACATGTACAGGGCGCCAAAGACGAAATTTGCGAGAGAGATTACACCAACTGCAATATAGCTATATTTCTGTAGTCCATACGGATGCAATGCGCTCATCATTTCACCGGTGGCATAGAAATACGATGTGAAGTAATCAACCCCGAACAGCGCCAACGCAGCCAGCATGCCAATCTGGCCAGCGCCATGAATCTTGGTGTGCTCCTCGTGCTCTCGTGGCGCGAGCTTGTTCGATAATAAGATGATGATCAGCAACAAACCAATTGAAAATAACATTGTAAGATTCCGACTTTATCGAAAGTTATTTCGAGGACGGCTCAAATGTCGAGGCCAGCATTTGGAGCTCGTTGTACAGGTGCATCCGTGTCGAGCGGCTGAGGCGTGTATCCTGATCAACCTTGGCCTGTTCGCGCCGGGCAGCTAAAACGACGAAGCCCGGGACGAACATCACCCGACCAGCCGGTATGACATCAAAATCGTGCGACTTTACTTCCAGATCCTGGTCGTCAAAAAATGGCAGGCTCAAGCTCAAGCCGCGGTTGAGATCGTGAGCCGCAGCTCTGCGCCAGATCGTAGCGATGATCTCGCCTGTCTCGTAGCGCGCCAGGGCGCGACCCTGGTTGATCAACTGGCCCAGCATGCCGTAGCGTTTCCTTTGATATATTTCGTCAGCAACCATATAAGGCGCCAGAGCCACCGAGGCGTGCAGGATCTTCAAATAACGCTGCATTGAAACGATGCTTGCTTCCGCTTCGTTGACCGAATTGACCAGCAGGTGGTCTTGCTCATCGAAAGCCACCCATTGCGGTAAGAAAAAGCGCCGGGCGGCAGGAACATAGGGCACGAGCAGCTCGCCGCGCGCTCCATCCATATCCTCAGTGTCTTCTTCGGCGATCGCGTCCGTGGTCGCAATAATGGCCGATGCGGCCTCAGCCTTCGCCTCAGCCGGGATCGAGGGAATTTCCTCGCCTTCGGCTGTAAGATATGTAACCACCCGACCGGAAGGAAGCCGCTCATGCACCAGATGGCCAGCGGTGGCGAAGCGCAGCAAACCTGCGCCGGTAGACACGCCCTTATTCCGCGAAGCTTCCAGTTCATCCAGGCGCTGGCGCAACACAACGCCCAGTGTGGCACGTGACAATCGTTCCCTTAGGCCGCCTACCAACTGCTCACGCTCCGTTTGCGGAATCGTCGCGATAGATCCTACTTTGCCTTCGCTCGAAACGCTGAGCACCACACGCTCCGGGAAAGCAAAGCGAGCGCTTGACATTGGCTGGATGAGTGCATCGGCCAGGGCCTGAGCCTGTACCTCATAAAATCGCTGGGTGAGGGCTGGCTGAGCCTGGAAGAGCGCCTGCCATCGCTGATACTCCTGGACAAGAAGGCTGGCAGGGCTTTGGCCACGCTGGGTTGGATCACCGGCAGGCAGTGTATTTTGTTTGGTCTTGGTTTCATGGGGCATAAAAAATCAACCAATCCATTCGATGGTTTTGTACAATATGATCCCCTCGGCGATGATCGAGAGGCAGAGAAGAATGGTAGAGAGCTCAGGCTGGGCATTTTGACTGATCCAAATTTGAAGTCCGGCGAAGGCCAGCAAGATAGCGATGGACAAACTCCAAGCCGCTATTGAGCGCACCATCTGGAACTGCGTCGGAGAGCGGCCTACCTGTAATCCGCCCAGCAGATAAACCGGCACATTGAAAGCCACTGCCAGGGCATCGCCCATATTCCTACGGCCGATGGCGCGATAAGGAACCACGTGCGTGGCAATACAGACCAGCAAATCTCCGCTGTGCAGCACTTTCTTAACCGCCTGGTTCCAGTCTTCTCCAACAACCACATTTGCCCTGGCGCTGACCTCTCCTTGATGGATGGCGGCGGCTAATAGTGCTAAGCGGCGGCGAACATAAGAGGCGCTTTCCTCGTCTGGCGACAGACCCAAGAAAAGCACCTGCAGTGAGGAGATGGAGGCCAAGCGCCAGATCTTGTGCGCCAGGGCGTTTTCATCCAGGCTGCCATCGGGAACCAGGACCACCAGCCTGCGCGTGGGGTTTAGCGGGAAGCGTTGCGGAGTGATAAACCCATCATCGCGAAATTCAGTTGCCTCCTGGATTGGAAAACCTGGCAGAAGGCGAGAAATGTCCATCGCTGTGCCAGGAATCTGGTCAGCGGCTGGGATTGAAATAGATCGAGCTCCGAGAATTTTCATTTCTGTTCCTCCTCCTTCCTGATTTGAAACGCTGATTTACTTTATCAGGTAGAAATAAGACCAAGACAAAAATTCCACCTAAAAGCATAAAGAAAAAATAAAGGACACCCGCTCGAATGGGTGTCCTGGAATGCAGGCGATGGGAGACCAGTCGTTGATTAATCTTCGGTGACAAAACGGTAGCCGACGCCGGGCTCGCTGAGCAAATATCGGGGTTGTTTGGGATCGGTTTCCAGCTTTTTACGTAGCTGGCTCATAAAGACCCGCAGATACTCGACATTTTCCAGATATTCTGGACCCCAGACATTGCTCAGGATATTTTGGTGGGTCAGCACCCTCCCGGTGTGACTGGCCAGATAGGCTAACAGCTTGAACTCTGTGGCGGTGAGCTTCACCTCTGCACCATCCAGTGTGACGATGTGGCGGGCAAGATCGATCTCAATCGGTCCCGAAGTGATCACGGTTTCATGATCTCCCTGGCTTTTTGCCAGGTGTCGCAATGCGACCCGAATGCGGGCCAGGAGCTCTTCGATCCCAAATGGCTTGACCAGGTAATCATCCGCGCCTTTATCCAGCGCCTTGACCTTGTCCTGCTCTTGATTGCGCACCGACAGGATGATGATAGGGATTTCTGTCCACTCTCTTAAATGTGCGCATACGGTGATTCCGTCCATGTCGGGCAACCCCAGGTCCAGGATGATAATATCCGGGTGCTCAGCAGCAGCCAGGGCAAGTCCCTCCTCGCCGGTCTGGGCGATGGTGACGCGGTATTTATGGGCGCTTAAGATTGTACGCAGAGCGCGCAGGATTTGGGGCTCATCATCGATGACCAGGATATGCGGGCCAGTCATAGACGTTCCTCTTCCACGACCGGGGGAGGGGCTCCTTCCCAGGTCAGTGGCAGCTTGAAAATGAACGCAAAACCGTTGGGTAAATTCTTAGCCCAGATTCTACCTCCATGAGCTTCGATAACACCTTTGCAAATGGATAATCCCAGGCCGGTGCCGCTGACTTTTTCCGGCTCGGTAACGCGGTAAAACTTGTCGAATATCCGCTCCAGGTGGTCGGGTGCCACCTGCGGCCCTTCGTTTTTCACCATAACCATTAAGCTATCGCCATCCTGCCGCCTTGCGCTCACCTGTATGGTCGAGCCGGCTGGGGCGTATTTAGCGCTGTTATGCAACAGGTTGGTAAAAACTTGCTCCATTTGGATATAGTCCACCGGGACAAGTGGAAGCTGTTCGGGGATGTCAACCTCCAGGCGATATTCCCGTAACACACGGTGCATACGGGTAATGACACCTTCAACAATTTCAGACAGGATATTCCACTGGCGGTTGGGTTTCAACGCACCGGCCTCGATGCGGGACATATCCAACAGGTTGCCCACCAGGTAATTCAGGTAATCGGTCTCTTCGTCCACCACAGAGAGCAACTCCTTGCGATCTCGCGATTCCCAGGGAATCTGGTCGCTGAGCAGGCTGGTGGTGGAAGCTTTAATCGTGGCCAATGGCGTGCGGAATTCGTGGGATACCGAGGAAAGGAGGGAAGACTTCAGACGATCGCTCTCTTCCAGGACCCTGGCGCGCGTCTCGGCGCGCTCCAGCGCAGCCCGCTCTAGCGCCAACGCCCCCTGGGCAGCGAGGGTACTCAGGACGCGCTCTTCGGAAGGGGCCAGGCGCCCGCGATCCAGCCACAGGCTCAGGTCACCCAAAAACGTGCGCACCGTTTCGAGTGGGATCACCAGATCCGGCTTTCCAGCCGAGACATCTTCAAGAGGCAAGGCAATGGTTATGGGCGATTCGAGATTGGTAGGCTTAATCCGCAACACCAGGCGATCCGGTTGCATCGTGTCAAACGTCTTGTGGGCAATAACCCCGGCGATCTCATCTAAATCGTTTACGCCTGCCAGGCCCAGGCTGAATTCATAAAGTCGTGTTGTCTCACTCTCGCGGGCCACTGCCATCGCCAGGCTGGCCTTCGCCCGTCCGACAAGCTGGCTGATCAGCACCGCCACGCCCAAAAAGATCACCAGAGCGATGATATCCTGAGTTTGGTGGACAATGAAGGTATAGTAAGGCAGCAAGAAAAAAAAGTTATAGGCCAGAAAAGCGATGAAAGCCGATAAGATCCCCGGCCAAAATCCCCAGAAGGTGGTGCAGATCAACACTGGCACCAGATACAATAGCGCCACAGTCGAAGCGCTGAAACGTTCCCGCAGCAGGAACAGGATCAGCGTCGTTACGGAGATCACACTAAAAGCCAGGATAAAATTGCGTAGTTTTGCGATTAGCCAATGTTTTGAGCTTGAGGACGTCATCGATTAACGCTCGCGGATTCCAGCCTTAAAACCGGGCCACATCCAGCACGAATTGTGCCTCTTCCTGGTATTCATGATCCAGATCAGGGAACTGGCGCCCAGCCCACTCCCATAAAGCCCATATGCTGACCTCAAATTGCTCGTCGGGGATATACCAGGTGGCGGACTGGGTGCGGTCGGCCAGGCGCTGGATCACCCCACGCGGCGTGATCGAGCGTAAAAAACGCACAACCTCGATCTTCTTCAAATCCGCGCCCATGGCGACCAATTCAGCAGCTAGTTCCTCATCATCTCGAACGCCTGGACGCTGCGAATTTGCACCGGAGGAAGCCACACGCTCCTCCCAGAATTCGCGTATCTGCCTGCGGATCGATCCGCCCACGCGCTCAGTGTGGGCGTTAATATAAACGCCACCCGGCTTCAGCACCCGGCGGTACTCCTGCAGCGCCTGGCCCCATGGCCCAACCAGGTGCATGACATGGCACGTCAGCAGCGCGTCAAAATGCCCCGCCGGAAAGGGTAAGCGGGAGGCATCCGCCTGCGCCAGGCGGCTGGCAGGAAATTTCTGGCGCTGTAACTTCATCATCTTGAGGGAAAGATCACAACCCACAAGGTCTCCGCCGACCTTCTGCAATGGCACGCTGATCCGGCCTGTGCCTGTTCCCACATCCAGGAAGCGCCTCCCCGGGCCAGCCAGAGCCAGAATAGCCTGGATCCCGGCAGTGGCAATCGGCTCCGGCAAATCACGGGTCTGGTCGTAATAACCCGCCGCCCGATCGAAGGAGTAGCTTGTGTTCATAGACTGGATTCTACATCAACCGACGAAAAAAGTGACCAACTGCTTTAACTTTTCCCTCCACCGTAAGGGTATAATCGGCGCTGATGGAAAGCATCGTCGCTCTGGATATCGAAACCACCGGCCTGGACTCGGATAAGGACGCCGTGATCGAGATCGGCGCGGTGCGCTTCAAAGGCCACCGCGTCGAAGCGGAATGGAGCACGCTGATCCAACCCGGGCGGCGCATCCCGCCCTTCATCACACAACTCACCCATATCACCGACCAGATGGTGCTGCAAGCGCCGTCGATCCGTGACGTGCTGCCCGATCTGACCCGGATTACCGGTAACGCGCCGATCCTGGGGCACAACGTGCGCTTCGACCTGTCCTTCCTGCGCAAGCATGGAGTTTTTAAAAATAACACCATCCTGGACACCTACGAAATGGCTGCCGTGCTACTGCCAAATGCCGGGCGCTACAACCTGGGGGCGCTTTCCCAGGCGCTGGGTGTGCCCTACCCAGCCACCCATCGCGCCCTGGAAGACGCACAGGCGACGCGCGGTGTCTTCCTACGACTATACGAGGAAGCCCTGGCGATGCCGTTGCCCTTGCTGGCGGAGATCATCCACCTCTCCGAAGGAGTAGAATGGGGCGGGCATTGGCCTTTCCTCATGGCGCTGCACGAGCGCAACCGTGAGATCGTCTCGGCTCAA
>MGNS01000171.1:3104-4910 GCA_001795165.1 Chloroflexi bacterium RBG_16_57_11 | reverse complement strand
GGCGCGGCCGAGCCGCTCCAGCCGGTGGAGCAGCCCCAACCGCTGGATGCCGAAGAAGTCGCCTCCATCCTGGAGCCAGGCGGGATTTTCGCCCACCACTTCACCCATTTCGAATACCGCTCCCAGCAAGTGGAGATGCTGCGCGCGGTGACCCAGGCGCTGAGCGAAGGCCGGCACCTGCTGGTGGAAGCCGGGACCGGCACCGGCAAGAGCATGGCTTACCTGATCCCCGCCGCACTGTGGGCGATGCACAACAACCGCCGGGTGGTCATCTCCACAAACACCATCAACCTGCAGGACCAACTGATCAACAAGGACATCCCCGACCTGTGCGATGCGCTGGGCATCGACCTGCGCGCGGTCGTGTTGAAGGGACGCGCCAACTACCTGTGCCCGCGCCGGCTGGAGAGCATGCGCCGCCGCGGGCCGGAGACCAACGATGAGATGCGCGTCCTGGGCAAGGTGCTGGTCTGGCTGCAAGGCACGCGCAGCGGGGACCGCTCCGAGATCAACCTGAACGGTCCGGTCGAGAACCAGGTGTGGATGCGCCTCTCCTCCGAAGATGAAGCCTGTACCACCGAGAATTGCCTGAAGCACACCGGCGGCGCCTGCCCATTCTTTCGAGTCCGTCAGGCCGCCCAGAGCGCCCATATCCTGATCGTCAATCACGCCTTGCTGCTCTCTGATGTGGCCACCAACAACCGCGTCCTTCCAGAGTACGAGTACCTGATCGTCGACGAAGCGCACCACCTGGAGGACGCCACCACCAACGCCCTGAGCTTCCACGTCACCCACGGCGACATTGAGCGCACCATCCGCTCGCTCGGCGGGCCAAACGCCGGGCTGCTCGGCTGGCTGCTGACCGCCGCCCAACCGCCGGTGCTGACCCCCGGCGAATACGCCACGCTCAACCACCTGGCGCAGCGCACCACCGACCTGGCCTTCCGCTTCGAGAACCTGGCGCGCCAGTTCTTTGTCAGCGTCGACCACTTCCTGCGCGAGCAGCGCGATGGCAACGCCGTCGGCATGTACTCGCACCAGGAGCGCATCGTCGATGCCACACGCTCCCAACCCGCCTGGCAGGAGGTCGAGCTGGCCTGGGAGGAAGTCGAGGCCACCCTGAAGCCCATGCTGGAAATGATCGAGAAGCTGGCGCAGGGTCTGGCGGAGATCCAGGATGCTCTGGCTGAGGAGGATCAGGAGCTTTACGGCAGCCTGGTCAGCCTGTTCCGTCGCCTGGATGAGTTTCACACGAACGTCAGCGCGCTGGTGTTCGAGCCTTTGCAGGACCAGATTTACTGGGCGGAGGTGACCAACAACGGTTTCCAACCCTCGCTGCACGCCGCCCCGCTGCACATCGGCCCGCTGATGCAGCGTTATCTGTGGCACGAAAAGACATCCGTGATCCTCACCTCCGCCACACTCACCGCCGCCGGCGAGTTCGAATACCTGCGTGGCCGTTTGAGCGCTGAAGACGCCGACGAGTTAGCTCTCGGCTCACCCTTTGATTACGAAACCGCCGCCTTGCTATACCTGGCGAACGACATCCCCGAACCGAACGACCGCAACGGCCACCAACGCGCCGTCGAGACCGGGCTGATCCAGGTTGCCCGGGTTGCCGGGGGGCGCACCCTGGCGCTGTTCCCCTCCTACGACCAGCTCAAGCGCACCTCACAGGCCATCGCCCCGATCCTGGGGCGCGATGACATCCTGGTGTATGAGCAGGGCGAAGGGGCTTCGCCGCACACCCTGCTGGAAACCTTTCGAAACGCCGAGCGCGCCGTCCTTCTGGGCACGCGCGCCTTC
>MGNS01000171.1:309-3063 GCA_001795165.1 Chloroflexi bacterium RBG_16_57_11 | reverse complement strand
GGCCATCGCCAAGCTGCCCTTCGACGTCCCCTCGGACCCGATCATCGCCGCGCGCTCGGAAACCTTCGACGACCCCTTCTCGCAATACTCGCTGCCGGAGGCCATTTTGCGCTTCCGCCAGGGCTTTGGCCGCCTGATCCGCACCCAGTTCGATCACGGCGTGGTGGCAGTGTTGGACCGGCGTATCCTGAGCAAGAAATATGGCCGGCTGTTCCTGGATTCGCTGCCCCCTTGCACGGTCAAAGCCGGCCCGCTGGCCGAGCTGCCCAAGGAGACTCGCCGCTGGCTGAATCTATAGCCTCCCGATTGATTATTGGCATCCTAAATCCGGTCATTCTACGCCAGGCATGCTGAGCATCGTTGAAACATAGCAAGTAGTGGTATTGGCCTCTTCGCGCAATCGAAGCGTGCTGAGTGTAATCGAAGCATGCCGGTCAATGCACACCAGCCAGTACTCGAGGCGTTAAATCGGCCTTTTTCTCACCCAAGTAAACATAAGAGATATTTTGTCTATTTGCACGAGATTTGGAATGTTCATCATTGCGGAAGAGCGTTCAAATGTGCACCATTCAATGGCTTAGGTCGAGTCAACGGTGAAGTGTCCAATGGATTTGCTTCACAATGACCTAGGAATGCCCACCTACCAAGGTTAATTGTACCACTTGACAGGTATGGTTATTTTCCCTTGGTGGTTGAAGGCCTACTTTCGAGCATTAACCTCAACTCACTAGATGACAAACCTCTGCATGGCTGCACCACCGTATTTCGTGCCAATCACGTTTGTTCTTTTTGTGCCATAATTCTCACACAGATAATGATACAATAAAGTGGTCTATATCAGCATATTTTATCCATTGTCAATAGTTGACGGGTTCATCTGCAGAATGGTTGATTGCCACATTATATAGACATAGAAAATGCGAAATAACCCTCGAAATCCGCAAAACCGAACACAAACACAGGAGTAAGATGGGGACCTGGCTTTTGACAGTTACGGTCCACCCTGAAAGCCATATGCCGTTCTCACGGAATCTGTGTAATTTTGACAAGGTTAGATATTCGGGTAAGCGGATGTGACAAAGCGGCATCTTAAACAGTTGATCCCCAATAGCATTGATCGCAGCCTGCGTGCCAAAGTGACTTTAGGGATAATCGTTCCCTTGGTCTTGTTGCTTTCAATCTTCACGTTTATTGAATACACACGCCATCGTTCTGTCCTATTGAACAATCTTTCCGTTCTGGCTTCATATAACGGGCAGTTAATTGAGGCAACTTTGCGACATTCGATGCTGGTGTCGGATTTCGCGGAGGTGCAGAGAACACTGGATTCAGTTGGGAAAAACGAGAATTTCCGCATTGTTTACATTCTGAATACCTCTAGCCAGGTGATCTTCGCTCCAGATGGGGCAGGCGTCGGTATTCAACTGGACAACCTGAATCCTACCTGCCAGCCTTGCCACAGGCTTCCCCCGAATGAGCGACCGAGCGGTGTTGTCGTATCCGAAGCTGACGGGCAGCACGTGTTCCGCAGCATGCATCCGATTGAGAACAGTCCAGCCTGCGCAAAGTGTCACGATCCACAACAGAGGTTGATCGGATTGCTACTCACCGATATCTCTATAACGCCCTTCGAAGCAGCTTTTGTTGCAGACCTGCGTGAAAACCTTCTCTGGGGGAGCACTACAATCCTGATCTCTGCGATCATTGCCTATGTGGTTATGGGACAACTTGTGATCCGCCGGCTGGAAAGGGTGGCAGACGCCCTGGCCGGCTTTGGAAGCGGTGAACGCAACCTTCGTTTAGTTACAGGCAGCTTCGATGAGATCGGGCGGTTGGAAGCGGATTTCAACGATATGGGGCAACGTATACAGGCTGATGAGTCTGAAAAGCGGGCTCTCTCGGATGACTTGCGTCACCGAACAACCCAGCAGCAGGAGCTACTTAAAAGGCTGATCACCGCCCAAGAGGACGAGCGCAAGCGGGTAGCACGAGAACTCCACGATGAGCTGGGCCAGTCCTTGAGCGGGCTGGCCTTGAATTCTGAGGTGATTGGAAAATTCATCAATTCTGATCCGAAACGCGCCCTCGAGCAGTTAGTCCTGAGCCGTGAGCTGATCCAGACAACCACACAGCAGATGTACGAGCTGATCCTGGCTTTGCGTCCATCAGTGCTGGATGATCTTGGCCTTGCGGTCGCCTTGCGTTCTCATGCCGAGCGAGTGCTCAATGGGAGCGGGATTACTTTCATGCTGGACCAATCCGGATTGGTCAAACGACTTCCCTCTTCTATAGAAACCGCCCTCTACCGCATCTTCCAGGAGGCTTTGAGCAATGTTGTCAGGCATTCCGGGGCGGATCAGGTAAAGATCACGCTTGCTCAACACGATGGTGTCTTTGAGGGTGAAATTTTGGACAATGGGCACGGCTTTGACCTTGAGAACATCTCTCGAGATGTGAACAACCCGCATGGCCTGGGTCTACTGGGTATGCAGGAACGAGTGGCTCAATGTGGCGGGAGCATGGATATCATCTCTCGGAAGGGAGAAGGCACCCGCATCCAGGTTCGTATACCTCTGGCAAAAGAAGATTATGAGTGACCGAATTCGCGTCCTCATTGCAGATGATCATATCATCGTCCGTTCCGGCTTGCGCCTGTTGCTGGAAGCCGAGCCGGATATTGACGTGGTAGGCGAGGCCTTGGAAGGTGGCGAGGCATTAAATCTGGTTGAAAAACATCTCCCCGACATGGTTTTA
>MGNS01000171.1:0-292 GCA_001795165.1 Chloroflexi bacterium RBG_16_57_11 | reverse complement strand
ATGGACGGTCTGGAAGCCACACGCCGGATCAAAACCAGGTGGCCCCAGATTCAAGTGCTCGTGCTAACCATGCACCGATCAGACGAATACTTCTTCGAGATGCTTAAAGCTGGCGCTTCTGGCTATATTCTCAAAGGCGCTGAAACCAGCGACTTGATCCATGCTGTCCGAGTGGTTGGGCGGGGAGAGGTATTCCTTTATCCCACCATGGCCCAGAAGCTAGTTAGTTTTTGGTGCGAAAGGGATCATATTATGAACTGTTGACAAAAGAATAACCTCTTTGGTACAAGTT
>MGNS01000170.1:92074-93375 GCA_001795165.1 Chloroflexi bacterium RBG_16_57_11 | reverse complement strand
TGTCCCCTTTGTACACCGGAACGGGGTTTTGCGGATTCACGTTCTTATACTTTTCTTCGAACACTACCGAGCCGATGGTATCCAAGCCCACCGGTATCATCGCCACGTAGCCGTACTCATCTGTTTGGATCACAAAGTATCCGCGGCGGAACCGCTCGAATACGCTATAACTGGCGCCATAGCCGATGTTCCCGGCATTAAAGAAGCTGCCAAAATCCTGGATGCCCCAATAGGACCCTGTTACATCCTGGCGCGACTCCACCATCACCCCAGATACCACCGCATGATAGTGGTGGTAGGTGGTGGGCATCAGGATGCAGGAGATGGCGGTGCCGGTCTCGAAGTACTGTGCATATTCGGAACCGGCTAACAGCTCCTCGACATTCAGCTCCTGGTTCAGCTTTGTCGGAATCTTAGCTCCCGGCGTCAGCGGATTGATCATGTTAAGCACACAGTCGGTCGGTGAAACGAGCACAGTGTCATCCAACGGGCTGGCGACTGTCCGCGTGCCGGGCTTGAGCTCGCGAATAAAGAACTGGTTGAAGGACTCGAATCCACCTGGCGGAACGATATATTCTTCAATATGAATAGTAGGATCGTCGACCCAAATTTGAATGGTGGCAGTCGACTCTGGGCTCTGGAGGAATATGCGCCGGGCTTCGACGAAGTCCCTGGTCCAACTCAACCCGGGATCCTGGCCAACGATTTGCTGGCCATATTCGTTCTTGTAATAGAACCAGGCGAACTTCTCTATATAATTGAATTCGTCTTGCGCGCCACTGGGCGTCGGCTGCAAGTAGTACCACTCTTCGAAGAATTCGAGCAGGTCGTCGAAATTCTTCCCTTTCCACGGATTTACATCGGTGGGGTTCGGCCACAAGTCAGCGGTATTGGGGTCCGGGTCTCGCATGTGTGTGAATGCCTTATCCATGGTCTGGCGGAATTCCTTGTTACTGTCGTACAGGTTCCTCAATTCTTCAATTGGCGACGTCTCCACGTCACCCTGGCCGGTGACGTTTCGTACAGGGACAGTGTTGGGTGCGAAGATGAAAATGAAAACCACAACACTCATCAATATTCTTCGAGACAAGGGAATCATGGCGTCCTCCTTAATTTGGTTTCTAATAATGGAATCTTCTTGATGAATCTTCTTGATCGTTTTACGGTTGCCAGTGAGGCAACTGGTCATCTGCAGGGTCTTTGGTCAGGTTCACCGGTCCCGAGCCATCCGCGGACATCACGTAGATTTCCCAGTTGCCGTCCCGGTCGGTTTGGAACGCAATTCGGGTTCCATCTGGCGA
>MGNS01000170.1:83709-92032 GCA_001795165.1 Chloroflexi bacterium RBG_16_57_11 | reverse complement strand
GTGCGCTGCCATCGGTGTCGATGACCCAGATGTCCGCCTGCCCGTTCTGGTCGGAACGGAAGACGATCATCTCTCCATCCAGCGACCAATCCGGCGAGTAATCGATGGCGGCGTCGTCAGTCAGCCGGGTGACTTCGCTCCCATCGGCGTTCATGATGTACAGGTCGTAGATCCCGGCGTTCTGATCGCGGTCGGAGACGAAGGCGATCTTGGTTCCATCCGGCGACCAGCTCGGGGCGAAATCATCCCCGGGTTGGTCCGTCAGCCGGACCGGGTTTGAACCATCCGCGTTCATTAAATAGATTTCATTGTTCCCATCCCGGCGCGAGGTAAAGGCGATGCGCTGCCCATCCGGCGACCAGTCCGGGAAGCCTTCATCCGACCCTTGGATCTCGCTCAAGATCGTTTGACCGCTGCCATCGGCGTTGATTACTGCGATTGAGCTATTGGTGAGGCCATAGACGGTGTACACGATGCGCGTCCCATCCGGCGACCAGGGCCCGGCGAAGGAGTTGGACTCTCCTTGCGTCAGGCGCATCACATTTGAGTTTTCCACGTCCAACAGATACAAGTCGCGGTAATCTCCACCACGGGTCGAATCGAACACGATCTCGCCTGACCCGGCCTCCATAGGAGCGGCTGGCAGCGCGGTGGACGGTTGGGTCGCCTCGCATTTCCCGTTGTAATACTCCCACACATCGCAAACCGCGCCGTTTTTGAAGGTGCAGGTGCCCTGCTCGGTGTCGGTATTCCCCTCTCCGGTGATGGCGTATGTCCCACCGGTGATGGCGCAATAGCGGGCGGCGGGAGTGATATAACCCGTCACCTTGAGGCCGCCTACCGGGCAGTCGCCGCGCTGCATTGCCCACTCTTCGCATTGGCGGTTGTCTTCGAAGTAGCACACACCAAATTGGCCGCCGTCCCCACGCTCCTCAATGGAGAGCGTCCCACCTTGGTCGAGGCAATACTGCGAGGCGGGGTTAGCTATTCCCGCCGGGCTGCCATCCGTCTGGGTGGGCTCTGGTTGACTCTCAGGCTTGCGGGTCGTGCAGGCACAAAGCAGCAGAACTGGCAATATCAAGAGGAGGTAAACCTTTTTCATGTCATTAGTCCTTTCCAAGTCTCAACCTTGATCTTCGATCATTCTTTGGCAGGCAGCGGGGAGGTCGCTTCTTTGATGGCGAGCGCAAGCAGGTGAGGTGGTTATTTCGCAGATTGGCTTTACGCTTGAGCTATCGTTGAGGTTTTCATGATATGCTGCTTTTTCCGGGTAGAGAATCACTGTCGTCACCGACTACGGTGCTGAGCAGCTCTTCAAAATGGCTCACAAAAACCAGGTGACCTTCGTGTGGGAAAAACCTACTGCGTGCGTTTGGAATCGCCTCCGCCACGATGCGCGCCTGTTTGACAGGAACGATGTCATCCTCACCATGCCAGACATTCACCGGGAGTTTGATGTCCTGCAGTGCAAAGCCCCACGGACGTGCCTCAATGGTCAAATCGTGGTCCGCGCCCTGCGTGCCCTGCCGAAATGCCTCTGGGACTGTTTGCTCCATCATCCGTTTCACGTAGGGCTGAGCGAGCACAACCTTATCCGATTGGCACAGGTCCGCGAACAGTGAAAGGATGCTGGCTGGATTCTTTTTCACATCACGCGCAATTTTCCATAGCTCCAAACGGAAAAGCCAGGGGACCTTGACGGCTGTGCCGTACAGCAGCCGGTCTTGCTTGCTCAGTGTCTCTTTTACGCCGGGCAGATCAAAGGGGGCAGTTCCGCTAACAATCGTCGCGGTGGTCAATCGCTGCGGGATTTTCCAGGCACAGGCAGCGACGAACTTGCCGCCGCTGGAGACCCCCATTAGAGGAAAGCGATCCAGTCCTAGTTGGTCAGCAAATTGCACGAGGATATCAGGGTAACTGGCGATGGTATAGGATTCCCAATCCGAAAGCCCGATGCCCGGGCGATCGGGAATAATGAGGCGGATGTGAAGCTGCTCGGCAATCCCGATCAAGTCAGGGTTGCTCAGTTCGAACCGTGAACTTGGACACCCGTGAAGATAAATCACGGGTTTGCCCATCAGGTCGCCGTATTCGGCATACCCTACCGTGCGTCCGC
The DNA here is from genome assembly GCA_001795165.1 of Chloroflexi bacterium RBG_16_57_11. Lineage (GTDB taxonomy): Bacteria > Chloroflexota > Anaerolineae > Anaerolineales > UBA4823 > RBG-16-57-11. The sequence continues at coordinate 89,916 of MGNS01000170.1, read as the reverse complement.
CGCTGAGTCGGCTGGAATCTCTGGTACTCATGATCTTCACCTTCTTCTGATAGATTTTCTGTGCTGGCTGATCAAACCGGCTGACACTGAAGTGGGCCCACATCCGCTGCAGTGCTCCCGTCGCACAGCCTCGATTCCGGTATTTGCCAGTCAGCTAACTCATTGCTTTGTCATCGCCACATGCCAGCTTTCTTCAGGACTGATGAGATGGTCGTGGTCGCCCGCGCCCTGATCGTGCTGCACCTAATTGATGAGGCCGTTGAACTTGCTGGTCCTGTCAGAACGTCCATCATCCTGATGCGGGCTCGTCAGGAAGTGATTCCATGGAAATATCCTCTGTGTATTCCACCTCGCCGCCAGTTATCACCTGCACCAAATCCTGCGTCGAAAGCTCGCACAGTTGTCTCCCTGACCACAGCCGCACCTGATTTTTGCTCGGATCGATGCCGATCAGCAGCAAACCGGGGCGGGTTTCGAGCAAGAAAAATGCCGCCTCCGGGCGGTCGGCTTGCGCATCGAACATGATTACGTCTGGTGTGTACGCTTCGAGCTCCTGCACCGTCGGGCACACTGATGAAAGGGGAATAATCTCCAGGTCCGGCTGGCGCCGCAAGCTGGCGCCAACCGAGCCCAAAATGACCGAACTACCATAGAGCACTACCCGTCTCTTTTCCATGTCTATTTGCTCAGGATGAGATCAACGCAACCGGCGACCAGCCGCAAGCTATCACGACCAAGAAGGGATAGACTTTAGCTATAGTGGAGACTGTACCCCTCCATTTTGGCTCAAGGACAGCCTCCACCTTCATCCTGCAAGGCATAGCAATGAGTTGTGCTAATCACGGCATTGCGGACTGTAATCCTCACCAGGCCAGTAGCCGGCTGAGTCGTAGGTATCCGGTCCGTCATCAATCTGGTCCTCCAAGAGCAGCTGGGCTTCGGGATCGCCCACTGCGATCGGATTACCATACGGATCAAGGACCTGTTTATTATATTTGGGGTCTTCGGGGGTATCCGCAAGCGTAAATCCATAGGGATACTCATGCCGCGAAATGTCCAACCGGCGCTGTTTGATCACATCCTTGGTGACATTGAACACCATAAAATCTAAGGCGAAGGTGTACACATCGCGTGGAATGCAGTAGGCGTCCAGGCTCTGGCGCGCTAACTCGATCGTATCATCCGTGGCTTGAAAGTGGGTAGCGACCGTCAAGCGTGGGCGGGGGTCGATCTGGCTGAGCAGGCAACCGAAGGCCCCCTGGGTGGTGTGCGAGCTGTTCTGGACATCTGCGAAGTACGCAATAACATTTGGATCCAGGACGCTTGTGTCGTCGGTATGCTTGAACTTCAAGGTCCACCGGTCCGGCGGCATGACGATCTCGTGGACCAGGACATCGATCCCCGCCGCCTGCTCGACCATGGTCCAGTTTGGCTTGGTATCACCGCTGTAGATCATGGATAATGTTTTTTCAGGATGGTTAGGCGGAGTAAATTCCAGTTTATAGCCAATGGAACCCCGTCTGCAATGGATCACAGGAAAGTGGGTGATCTTCATCCCAGTGATCTGGTTGTCATAGGCGACGCCAACGGTCTCCCAATTCAGCTCAATCGGCACCAGGGCATAGGCGTCATTGGGAGGATCTTGATAGAGCGAGTATTTTCCGGCAGGGGTCAGGTCGACACCCTCAGGCAACCCCCAGGTCTCTCTTAATGTGGGGAGGACATCCGTCAGGTACTCCTTATAGCCATTGCTGGCAAAGCTGAAAGATTCGGTGTGCCAACGCCAGAACGCTCGAAAGTGTTCCAGGATCTCGCGCGTCCCGTCTTCATGGATCTCACCTGAAACCGGATCGACCAGGTTGGATTTACTCGGCCCCCAAACATAAAGCGGCTTCTTGCGGTCTGCCGATTCTCCGAAACAGTAGATGGCGGAAAGCTCGCTCATATGATCGGCATGTAAATGAGCGATGAAGATCTTATCCATCCGGGCATACGGTATGCCCGCGGCGATGTAATTGGCCAGCACACCCATGCCGCAGTCGAACATGGCGTAGTCCGCAGGCTCGTTAAATACACGACCGGTCGGGTCTACGATTGGGTGGGTCGGGCCGACTTCAACATACACGCTGACGCCTTGCTGGGTGAGCATCGGCGTGCACGAGGTGCCTAAAAAAGTGATGCGCATCTCGTCATCCGCCAGCGGCTCGTTGATGCAGCAGGTCTCCAGGTGCTCGAACAGGCTGTTCTGCTGGTCAGGGGCGTTCTTTTTTACACACGGCTTCTTTGACGAGCAAGTGTCAGAGGCAACCGCTCGATAAGCGCTGCTGCTGGTCAAAGCCAGCCCACCCAGGGCAGCGGCCTGCAACTTGATGAATTCTCGACGGGAAAGTTTCTTTCTTAACATGATTTTAATCCTTTCTCTGAAATCTAGTTATGGCTCGTCATGAATAATAAAACAACTCGATGATTACACGCTTTTTGGTCCTCTAATTTCATATGCCTCCTTGATATATTTATATATCAAACGCTTTTCGCTCGATATCAGATTAGCAGAAACGATGGCGCTTCACAATGGCTCGCGGGACAAAAAAAGGACAGTCTCTCCTTTGATCAGAGACTGTCCCTTCAGACAGTGCTAGCTCAAGAAAAAGGTGTTATTTCCTCAATCTCGCCACCCATTTATAACCCTCGCTAACCCATAGGGTAAGCGAGGCCAATACCACACAGAATAACCAGCCTTCAAAAGGTAACGAGACCAGCTCCAGATTGCGCGACAGGAAATCCAGCTCGGTGGGCAGGTAGATTGCCAGGAGGCAGATCAGTATGGCCCCGTTCAGATGCCGATTGTTGAAAGTTTCGAGTGTAAAGACGCTGTGGTACGGATCACGGTAGGAGAGGGCGGCAAAGATATGCGTCAGAGCAAAGGTGGCAAAGCCCAACGTGCGCACTATTTCTACTGAATAGCCGGCATTCTCGAAATAAGTCATCACACCCAAGGCGGCGATCGCCATGCTCAAGCCTCCCAGCCCCAGCCAGACGGCCAGCGAGCGGCTGATGATATTTTCGTTGGCCGGGCGCGGCTTGCGCTGCATCAACCCCGGTGTGGCTTTATCCTGGCCTAGCCGGATACCGGGCGGCGCGTCGACCAGGAAGTTGATCCACAGTATCTGGCCAGGATTGAACGGTATGCCGCTGACGATATTGAACAGCGCCGATCCGAGAAAGGTCAGGATGAAACCGGCCAGTGTGGCCATCTGGAAGCGGATGTACTTGAGCAAGTTGTCGTAGATGGTGCGGCCGAACTCGACCGCTTTGACGATAGTGGCGAAGTTGTCGTCGGTGAGGATCATGGCGGCGGCCTCTTTGGTAGCCTCGGTGCCGGTGATGCCCATGGCTACACCGATGTTAGCAGTCTTGAGCGCTGGGGCATCGTTGACGCCGTCGCCGGTCATGGCCACAATATGCCCTTTACGCTGCAGGATCTCCACCAGGCGAACCTTGTGCTCGGGGGCGACGCGGGCGATGACGCCGATATTTTCCACCTCCTGGGTAAGCTGCTCGTCGCTCATGGCAGCAAACTCCTGACCGGTGATGGCCCGGCCGGGGATGCCGAGTTCTTTGGCGATGGCGGCAGCGGTGACCGCGTGGTCGCCGGTGATCATACGAATTTGAATGCCCGCGCCTTGGGCCTCAGCGATGACCGTCTTCGCCTCCGGACGCGGCGGGTCGACGATGCCCACCAGGGCAAACAGGACCAGTCCATCGAGCTCATCCAGTAAGTTGGCCTGCGGATCAAAGGTCTGCGGGGCGAAACCCTTGCCGGCGAAGGCCAGCACGCGCATGCCCTGCGCAGCCAGGTGATCGTTGCCAGCCATCACTTTACGCCGGAGGTCATCAGTCAGTGTTACGATCTCACCCTTGGGGTTGATGCCATGCGTCGATCGATCTAGCAGTATATCCGGTGCGCCTTTGACATAAGCCCGCACGACCGAGGTACCGTCCGGGCGTGTCATGTTGTGAAAGGTTGCCATCAGCTTATATGCTGCGTCGAAAGGCACCTCGGCCACGCGCGGGTACTCCTGCCGGGTAGCAAGCACATCCACGCCTCCTTTTTCGGCCAGCACGATCAGTGCGCCTTCGGTGGGATCGCCGATCAGCTTTTCGCCGTCCAGCACGGCGTCGGTATCCAGCGCCATGGCGACGTAGGCCGGTCGGATGTTGACCTCTAATTCTTCGCCAACGAAGCGCACTTGCCCTTTTGTGCTGTAACCCTGACCTTCAACCGTGAAACGGTGCCCGACCACAAACAGCTCGCGGGCGGTCATCTGGTTCAACGTCAGCGTGCCGGTCTTGTCCGAGCAGATCGCCGAGGTCGAGCCGAGCGTTTCCACAGAAGTGAGGCGCTTAACGATGGCGTTGGATGCGGCCAGGGCGGTCGTGCCCAATGCGAGCACGGTAGTGACGATGGCTGGTAAACCGGTAGGGATGGCCGAGATCGCCATCGAGACGCCAGTGATCACCAACAAATCCATAGACAACCCGCGCATTAGACCGATCAGCGTCATCGCCAGGAAGGCCAGCCCGGCAATACTGGCCATGATCACCGTCAGCCGGTCGAGCTGCTTCTGCAGTGGGGTCTTATCCTGCTTGACCGCGCTCATCATCCCGGCGATGTGGCCGATTTGAGTGTTCATCCCAGTGTCCGTCACCAACAGGACCCCGCGACCCCGTGTTACCGTGGTATTCATGTAAGCCAGGTCCAGGCGGTCACCCAAGGGAACATCATCCTTTTCAATTGGTCGGGTGTCTTTGAGCACCGGGGTGCTTTCGCCAGTGAGGGCGGCCTCTTCTATTTCTAGCGTGGCCGCTTCTACCAGGCGACCATCGGCAGGGACCTTGTCGCCAGCTTCGAAAAGGACAATATCACCCGGGACCAGTTCCTCTGCCGGCACCAGCACCACATGCCCGCCGCGCCGCGCCCGGGCTTCTAATTGCATCATCGAGCGTAGCGATGCCAGGCTGGCCTCCGCCTTGGCCTCCTGCAACATGCCCAGCACCGCGTTGAAAATGGTCAGGATGATAAGCAAGAAGAAGGTGTGACTATCACCCAGGATGAGCAGGCTGACCAGGGCAGTGACCACCAGGATCATCTGCATCAGGTCACGGTACTGCCGCAAGAAGGCCCGCCAGCGCGGCTCTTTGGCCTTCTCTGCCAGCTTGTTCGGACCATATTGGGCCAGCCGTTGATTGACCTGGTCCATGTCGAGCCCGGTAGCTTGATCTACATCCAGCTGCCGGGCAGCCTCTTCGGTCGTCAGCCGGTGCCAGGTTTGTTGGGGAGGATTTATGCTCATTGGGTCTCCTTACCTAGGATTAAGCAGTTATGTATCGATAGCTACCTAACCCATGCCAAGGCGCCAGGCGTAAGCCGGTGCCTGTGCCTGTGCAGGGCGCAAAGATAGAGCTGCTGCAATACTGCAAAATACTAACCATCAGAGTAGCAGAAACGGCAGCGACGCGCAATGTCTCGGGGGACAAAAAAAGGACAGGCTCTGGTTTAGTTCGAGACTGTCCCTTCAGACAGGGAGCGTTGGCGCAGGCATTACACCGGTCTAATCCTCTGGAGGATCATTTACGAGTCCAATACGACCGGCATAAGCCAGCACCTGGGCGCGATGTTCAAGATGGAGCTGTTCCATAATCTCCGCCATGTGATACTTGATGGTGCGAGGGCTCAAGCTTAGCTGGACGCCGACCTCCTTGTAGGAGAGCCCCTGCGCCACCAACGCCAACACCTGGCGCTGCCGCGCGGTCAGCATATCCCCCGGCTTTTCATGGGGTGTTCCCTCCTGGCCGGCATCCGGGGCCGCGGATGCCGGCGCGGTCAGGCGCGCAAATTCACTTAAAAGTTTCGCTGCCAGGCCGGGAGAAAATGGCGGGACACCTTGCTGCGCCTGTTCGAGACACTCGATCAGCTCTTCAGCGTCCATGCTCTTGAGCAGATAGCCATATGCGCCGCTCTTGACCGCCTCGAACAGATCTTGTTCCTCGGCCGAGGTGGTCAGCATCACAATTTTTGCCTCTGGCATCTCTGCTTTGATCCGGCGCGTAGCCTCCAGCCCATCGCAACCCGGCATGCGGATGTCCATCAGGATCACATCCGGCTGGAGCGCCCGCGCCAGGGCAATCGCTTCCTGCCCATCACGC
>MGNS01000170.1:80583-83697 GCA_001795165.1 Chloroflexi bacterium RBG_16_57_11 | reverse complement strand
CACCTGGACACCGTGCGCTTCCAGCAGATTGGCCAGTCCTTCCAATAATAAACGGTGATCATCAGCCAGTAGTACACGCATCGTCCTCATCCTATAAGACACGGCGTCCGATGACACGGCGAGGCGGAGACCGGATCTCCATTTCCCTGTGTCACCGCGTCGCATCTTCTCCGGGTCTCGCCTTCGTCGGCACCTCAAGCACCACCCGCGTACCCATGCCCGGTTGGGATTGAATATCCAGCCGACCGTCGATCTGCTCCATGCGCTCGCGCATGAAGGCCAGCCCAAAGTGCTCACCCACGCCTTTAGCCGGCCTGTGCGGGTCGAAGCCGCGACCATCGTCGGCAATAGTGATCTTCGCCTGGCCGTCCCGGAGTTCGAAGGAGACCTGCAGACAGCGGGCGCGCCCATGCTTCCTGGCGTTAGTCAGCGCTTCCTGAATGACTCGTAGTAGTTGTACTTCCACGCTTGGATCGAAAACTTCTTCCCTAAAATCAGCCGGCAGGCTCAAAGCGGTGTCGATGCCGTAATTCTCGCGAAATGCGTCCAGGTGCTGCCGCAGGATAGCCGTGAAGGACCAATCTTGACCTGCTCCAGCCTTGAGGCTGAAGATCGATTCGCGCACATCCGCATGCGCTCCTTTAGCCACCTCGGCCAGCCGGGCGAGTTGGTTCTCGGCGGAAATGTAATCGCCATCGCGCAGCCGTTTATGGATGGATTGCACTTGCATGCTCACGTACCCAAGCACCTGCCCAATGCTATCGTGTAGCTCACGCGCCAGGCGTTCACGCTCCTTCAGAGTAGCCACCGCCCGCTGCTGCTCCAGGAGCTGGGCCTGCGCCTGCTTTTGCTCGGTCACATCATGGAGCAGAAGCAGATGACCGAGCAGCGTGTTGCGGCGGTCCTTCAGCGGAGATAAGGTTAGCTCGTAATAGCGCAACGCATCGCCCGCCCCCAGGCTGATCTCCGCCTGGGCCTGCCCTGCGCTCACCCTGGCGTAGTCAGGCAGGACTTCTGCCGCATCCCGCCCGCGTACGTGCGACGCCGAAAGGCCCAGGATGCTTTCCACGGTGGGGTTAAGATCGACGATCTTCCCGCTGGTGTCCGCTACCAGCATGCCCTCGCGCATCTGCTCGATCACCGCCTTGCGTGATGCCGGGATAGGATCAATGATATGGAAGCGGAACAACGCCAGGGCGTACATTACGAAGGCGAAATTCATCGAAAGGACGGTGGGGTCCAGGGGGGAGACGGGATTGATGCCGACAGCGTCGAGCAGGAAAACCGTATGTGTGGTGAGCATTGAGAAGACGATGAGCGCCACAGGCCAGCGGTGAGGCGGCGAGCGATAAAATAGTCCGGCTAAGATGATCAAATTGGCCAGGAACAGCAGGTAGCCAAAGCCAGCCATGATCCAGCCTCCTACGCCGAGTTGTAGGTGGACTGTTCCATCAAACTCGTAACTCCGTGTGAACCAGTGATGGAAATCGTTCGTGAGAACCAGCAATAGCTCCAGGATGACGGGTATGGTCAGCAGCGCCAGGTTCCGGTGGGTGAGCCACTTCCCAAGGCCGGCAAATTCCAGTACAAAGCAAAACCGGGCGACAGAAACTGGCATCAAACACGCGGCTACGACGAACTGGTCCCAAAAGATCTTGGTCGAGACGTCAACCGCTGCCAGTTCCAGCGCGGCGCATATTGCCCATAATGCCCCGAGCAGAAACATAACGGCGAGAGGCAGCGCGCCAGGTACCCCGCGACGGCGCCAGGCATAGATAGCCAGCGCCGGTGCAAATACGGCAGTGGCCAGCATGGGCCAGATGTAGGGGGTGTATTGATAAGACAAGCTCATCGCGCTTTCCCATCGTGTTTTCAAGCCTGGTCTATATACAGGCCGGCAACAAGGAATCGGCGGCTATTACCTCTTGTTCCCACTTCACTGCTCGACGATCAGGGAAAGGAGCATGTGGATTGGCACGATTTGTTTGTAATTAGATTGTACAATGCAATTGTGGCAGAGTCAATCACTGAGGCTGAGAGTGCCGGATCGCGGCTTCAAAAAGGCTGGGGCATTCGAAGCCAAGCCTCACGCTGGATATCTATGGTCAACTTTACAACGAAATGCAGGGGGAAGCAGCCAGGGTTATGGACGAACTGGTTACCCAGGTAGCCCTCACCCCTTCCCGAGCCGGGGGATGAGGTGAGGGTGATATGCACCACAACTGCACCCGCGGTGCAGCGCATCGACGGTATGAAGCAAGGAAAGGCGACTCTGCATGCTCTTTTATGTGTAATATCACCATTGACGTAGGAGGCTGTTAATACCGCTTTAACCCTTGACATTCAAGACGGTATCTACGCGCTAGCCACGGCCGGATCAGGGGGCGTTATGCCCCCTGATCCGGCCGTAAAGTCAGATACTACCTTTGGCCTTGTTGCCGCCCTGGGGCGGTTTGGGCAGGGGTTTCGGCGCTTTCCTCACTGTCGGCGGCGTGCCCTTACCGGTATCGGCCGCCGGACCTGTGGCACCGACAGCCTGGTTCGTCGGGCCGGTGCCGGCAGCGGCACTCACCGTCGGCCCACCACTCCCGTTGGTGGCGTCCGCCTGCTTGCTGATGGCTGGTTTGGTCGTCGCATCGTTCGCCTTTCCCTTCCTCAAAGTGAACTGCTTGAAGAGACCGGGGCTGAGCTGGACCTGGCCGGTGGAGATGTTGATCTCGACGAAAGGCTTTGCCACGTCGTCGATCATCTTGAATCGCTTTTGGTGCAGTTCGGCCGATTCGATGTTGAGGCCGAGGCGCACGAACGACTTCGGCAGGCGCGTCTTCAGGTTCTTCTCCAGGCTAGCCCGCAACGCCGGGTCTTTTGCCACGATTGCCCTGGCCTCCTTGAAGTTGGCCTTGATGAACGCCTTGGCCTGTGCCTGGGTGAACTGGTCGCCGCCGGGGTCGACGTACGTCAGCGGGTTTGACCCGGCGAAGGCATAGGCCGTCCTGAGCGCCGGGGTCCCGACGATCGCCATTTCGTCATCGGTCAGCACCGGATCGGGCGAGTAGAACATCTCCCGGCTCGGGTCGTACCACCGGGCACCGAAGTTCACGATCTCCCGCACCT
>MGNS01000170.1:79547-80530 GCA_001795165.1 Chloroflexi bacterium RBG_16_57_11 | reverse complement strand
TCGTCGACCCACACCTCGCCGGTGGCAAAGTACTCGTGGTGCTGGAAGGTGTTGCCGGTGATGTCGGTGACGATGTTGGTACTGCCTTGCAGGTCCTTGTGCAGGAAGTACTGTTTGATCTCCTGGTTGCCGCCGTCGTCACGCTGGGTGCCGATGCGGTCGTTGCCGGCCCACACGTGCTTGAAGATCTCGGTGGCGTTGCGCACCGTGACCCACGGGTTGACCGTCGCGGTCTCACCGGCTGGCCCGCGCTCGATCGCGCGCTGGCCGCTGTCGTCGTAGTTGTAATCGGTGGTCGCAGGGCCGTCGGTGACCGTGCGCATGCGGTCGGCGGCGTCCCACGTGATCGCCCGGATAAACTTGCCCTTGGCGTCCAGGATGCCGGTGAGGTTGCCATCGGCGTCGTAGGTGTATGGGCTGTTGGTCACGCCGGTAGCCTGGTGGGGCGCCGGCTGGTTGTAGGTGCGGGTGAAGGAGTACGTTGTATCGGTCTGGATCAGCTCCTTCTTGCCGTTCTGGATCCAGTCCTTCTGCGTCTTCGACGTGACATTGCCGCGGCTGTCGAAGGTGAACTTCAGGTCGTATTGCCGCAGCTTGTCGGTGGACTGCTGCCACGCACCTATGGCGCCGATCACGCGCTCGTACGGGTCGTAGGTGTAGGTCTCTATCGTGGGACCAGTGAACAAGTTGGGCACCGGGCCGGGCACGTCGTTACGGTAGCTCAACGGATTGCCGACGGAGTCGTACGTATACGACAGGTCCTGGATCTCCGTGTACGCGCTGCCCTGGTTCTTCGTGTCGCGGTTCGGCGACACGGACATTTGGTGCGAGAGCCACTGCGTATCGGGGTCGAAAGTGAACTCTGTGGTCACACCATTACCGTTCACGTCGAAGCGGCGATGGAGGAATTCGTCGTACTGACGGTCGTCGAGGTACTTGTACGTCCAGAGGTGTGGCTGCTGCTCGTAGATCGGCAGCCCGGT
>MGNS01000170.1:75503-79332 GCA_001795165.1 Chloroflexi bacterium RBG_16_57_11 | reverse complement strand
GCCTGGTTGATGATGTTGCCTGCCGGGTCGTATACGTTGCGCTGGATGCGTGACCCGTCCTCGGACTGCACGACCTGGCCTGCCCCGTTGTCGGGTGCGCCCATGCCGCCGTAGGTATACGCGGCGTCATCCGCGCTTCCCGGGTAGTCGATCCTGGCCAGCCTGTGCAAGCTGTACTCATAGCTGATCTGCTCGCCCCTGGCCCGCAGGTTCGGGGTGACCTTGCTGATCTGCTGGCCGTCAGCGTCGTAGCCGAACTCGACCAGGCCGCCATCGGGCGTGTTCGTTGACGTACGCCGGCCCATCAGGTCGTAGGTGTGCGTCGTGACGTACCCCGTCGGGTCGATCACCTCGAGTAGCTGGCCCATGCCGTCGCTGTTGTACAGCGTGCGCTGTGAAGGCGCACCGACGGGCACGTCGTCGACCGCGCGCACGACGTCGCGCATGTCGGTGAACGTCACCGTCTGCCGCCCGTTCGGCGCCGTCTCGGTGGTGCGGTAGAGCGTCAGCCCGGTGCCAGGATCGATCTCGCCGTACTCGTAGGCGATCGTCGTCACCCGGTTCCCCGGCTCGGTGATCGTGTTCGGCAGATCCCAGAGGTCGTAGATCGTGTCGGTGAAGCGGGTATCCGGGAGCGGCGAGTTGGTGTCGAACGTGCCGAGGCTGGTCGTACCGCGCGTTGGATTGTACTGCCGCACAGGTCGACCGAGGGCGTCAAAGAACGTCGCCCCGCTGACGATGATGCCGACGGTAGGGGCCTGCCCGGCGCCGTTGAACAACGTGGCGTCGTTCTGGGTCTGGACGACCCGGCCAATGCCGTCGGCGAATGCGGCGGTGTCGATCGTGTCGGCCGGGTGGAAGGCGTCGTAGTGATGCGCCACCGCATGTGGGTCGTTCGGCTTGACGAAGTACTCGAATGTCACGAGGTACGGATCGGTCGGCACCGGACTACTGATCGCCGCCTGCCGGGCGAGCGCGTCATACGTGTAGTTGATGACGTTGCCGTTGGCGTCGGTGCGCGACGCCACCCGGTTCGTCAGCGGGTCGAACGTCGCCGACGAGTGCAGCCCTTCGCTGTAGACGTCGGTGCCCGGCACCAGGCCGTCGCCGAGGAAGTTGTCCACAGCCGATGGGTCGAGGTCGTACTCGGTGACGTCGGCGATGTTGGCGTGGCCGTCGAGGTCCCATACGTACTGCACCGAGTAGCGCCGGCCGTTCTGGCCCACGGGGTAGACGATGCGGTCATAGCTGCCCCACGCGTCATAGGTCAGTTCGGTTTCGGCCACCTCGCCGCTGCCGTCGATCGTCTCCTCCAGGTGGGTCACCGAGGCGTTGTCGCAGATGTTCCCGCGGCCGTCGCGGTGGCGGTAGATGTGCCCATTGCCGTCGGAGACGGTGATCTCCACCGGCAGGCTGACCCACGTTGGGCAGAGGCCGGCGTTCCAGATCGGTGACGGCCGGTCGTGGGGTTGGTCGCCGGCGGCCCCGATCCCGGATGAGCCGTTGGATTCACGCGAGTACAGGAAGTCGGCGACGACGTCGTCGTTGGGGTCGTCGTCCTCGCCCAGGTCAGCCTGGCGGATCACGTCGCCGAGGTCGTCGTAGGTCAGGATGGTCGTCGACGACTGGCCCACGCCGCCCGGAAGTCCGTCACCCACCTCGGTAACCACCTGTGTCAGCAACGGGGCGATGGAGTAGCCCAGCGAGGCCACTGTGTTGAGCGCGTTGAGGTCGGCGCCGGAGTTGCGCACGTCGCGCAGCACCCAGGTCTGCTTGACGCCCTTGATGTAGCCGCCGTTCGAAAGGTCGTTGACCGCGGTGCTCGTTTCCAGCCCCGCGTTGAAGACGTTGCTGTTCAGGTACTGGTGTACCGTCTCGCGCACACCGGCGGCCGGGCCCACCGCGGTGTCGATCTCGGTCTCGGTGACCGTCGCGAAGCCGAGGGATTCGCGGTGCAGGCGGTCGGTCTTCAAGCCTTCATAGGCGTACATCGTGCGACGCACATCGATGCCGTCGCCGGGCCGCCCGTCGTTCACCTCGAGCGACGCCATGGTCCACACCGAGCCAGGATTGTCGACTGTGTTGCCGTCGCGCTCGTAGGTCATCGTCATCGTCCCGCCGAGCGGGTTGGCGACGCTGGCCAGCAGGTTGGTGTCGGCCTGCTTGTTGAGGCCGACCGTGAGCTTGTTGTCGTCGAGCGTCTGCAGCGAGTCGGCATAGCCGTCGCCGTTGACGTCCTGCAGGTCGATCTCGGTCGTGCTGATGCTGTTCTGGTAGCTGGCGCCGGGGTTGATAATCAGGTAGCAGGCGACGAGGCACAGCGGGCCGATGGCGACCTCGAAGTCGAACTGCCCGCCGAGCCCGTTGGTGCGATCGAAGGCCACCTGCTGGCCCGTGCCGATGTTGAGGATCTCGGCCTCTGGCATGTTGCCGTACGGGGTGGCGGCGAGCATCCCGGTGCCGGTGCCGAAGCGCACCGTCGGCTGCGCGCCGTCGATCTTGTGGATCTGGTCGAGGATCCCGTCGCCGTTGACGTCGTTCCAGGCGTAGCGCGACAGGTCGACGTTCCAGTTGAGGGCGGCGCCACCGGAGAACTCGGCCCACGGCGTGGTGAACCCGAGCGAGAGCCCGCCGGCGTACGACTCCTGCGACTCGAAGCCGCCGGTGGAGAGCATCACCGGCGCGGAGGCGAAGCGGTAGCCGAGGTTGTAGCGGGCAAACACGCCGTTCGGGTTGGTGAACACCCGGTCAGGCAGCCCGTCGCCGTTGACGTCGGCGAGGCCAAGCTGAATTGGTGCCGAGCTGCCCGGCAACCCCTCGATGTCGTCGGACGAGTTGATCTCGCCAAGCTGGTCGGAGTACGAGGCGTTCGGATCGGACGTGCCGTCGCTGGTACCCTCCGAGGCGTTGGGGCTGGTCCAACTCGCATCGATGCTGGCGCCGAGGCTGATGCCGCCGCCGGAGTCGTCGGCGTCGCTGCCTTTGCCCGCCGCGCCGCCCTGGGTGGCGTTGGTCTTGCCCTTGGAGTTGGCCTTTATGTCGACCAGGCCGCTCTCGATGCCGGCGCTGACGGCGAAGGTGAGGTCCTGGTTGGTCACGGCGAGCTCGCCGGGATTGACGCCGTTGGGCCGGTAGGCGCCGCGCTGGGTCGTGTATGTCACGCTGCTCGGGGTGATGATGTCGGGGTAGCCGTCGCCGTTCATGTCCTCGTAGTCGACGAGGCCGAAGCTCGGGGAGAAGCCGAACGAGCCGCCGAACGGGCCGGCCCCGACGGCCAGCTTCACACTCGGGACGGTAAGGCTAACCCTGGTGACGGCGCGGCCGGCGCTGCCGGAGGTGTCGGCGGCGAGCGTGACGCTGTCGGCGCCGAGGCGCGAGGAGCGCATCACGTCGGCGGAGGCGGACAGGTTGGCCCGGTTGCCGACCCACACGAGCGTGGAGACTGGCGTCGGCTGGCCGGGAATGACCACCGATTGGGGGGGTGGGGGCAGGTAAGCGAACGATGTGTCCTGCGACGGGGAGGAGGCGGCGATGTCGCCCCAGCCGGGATCGGCTGGCGGAGTCGGCTGGTTATTGTCGTCGATCTGGATGACGAAGTCGTCCTCGAGCAACGCCTCGTTGGGACGGTTCATCTGCGACTCGGTGGGCTCGGCGTTGTATCCGGCGACGGCCCAACCGCGGTAGGCCAGCGGGAAGATGCCCTGGCGCCCGGTCCAGTGCAGCACTGCAGGCACCGTCTCCGCCGGGGTGGCGGCGCCGTCCGGGGTGAGCGCGAAGCCGGTCATCGACACCTTGTCGGACAGCGCTGGATCGCGCATGGTGACGTCGA
>MGNS01000170.1:74072-75443 GCA_001795165.1 Chloroflexi bacterium RBG_16_57_11 | reverse complement strand
CGCCGAGCGGCGCCGCCGGGATGTTAACGCTTTGCCGGGCGATCACGCCGTCGCGGGTCTTGACTGTGACGATGGCGACGCCAGCGGGGCTATCTGCCGCACGGCTGAACGTCACATGAGCGTCGCGTGTGTCGGCCGACCCGGAGGTCCATGGGAGCGACACGCTGGCGGGTGAGCTATGCGGGTACTGCTCGATCTCTGGCGTCATGGCGAAGTTGATGGCCCCAGGGTTGGGCAACGGTGTCCCGTCGCTGTCGACACCCGAGCTGTAGGCGATCACTGGGTTCCAGTCGATGGCGTGGAGGTCAATGGGTGTGTCGCTGACCAGCTTGACAGTGAGGCTGTCCTGCGTGCCGGGGGTGTTCGCGTCCGGTGGCGGGACCGGGGCGGCGACGGGGATGTCGGCGCTGACCGTCCGTTGCCCGGCAAAGTCGTGGGCCAGCAGGTCGTCGTTTGTGGTGCCGGCGTCGCCGTCGGTGATCGCCACTGGGTTGCCGTTGTGCAGCAACACGACCTTGACGTCGTCGGTCGTGGCCAGCTTGTCGATCGTCGCCGAGAAGTGCACGGTTCCCTGGTAGGGCATGAACACCAGCGTGTCCGGGCGGCCGGAGAGGGTGAAGTCGTCCGCCGCGACGTAGGTGACCTGTGAAAGGCCGTTGACGTCGGTGGGTAGGTTGGGGACGTCGGCGTCGGCGACGCCGTCGATCCTGGTGTAGGTGATCGTCGGGCTCCAGTCGACGTCGTCGTTCGCCCCGTCGTTCACCGAGCCGAGGCGGAAGTAGATGTCGTCACCGGCGGCGACCTCCACCTCGATCGGCGAGGTGAACGCCTGCGAGCCGGTGGTCAGCAGGTTGCCGGCGACGATCTCGGTGCCGTCGTGCTGGATGGCGACGCGCACGCCGTCATTCGACACGCCGGTCATCGGGCTCAGCGTCACCGGGGCGTCGATCGAGATCGTGCCATTGAACGGCGCTGTCCACCGGCGCACAGTGTCGACCAACGGGTTCGCTGCCTCCAACTGGTCCTGGATGTCCTGCACGTCCGGTGGCAGGTCGACGGTCGCGCCAGTGTCGATGATTGGCACAGGTGTGGCGGAGCTGTCGCCCGCGACGAATATCGGATCTCCGTTGCCGTCGAGGTGGTTGAACCACACGGTGCCGCCGCTGACATAGTCGGGCAGGCCGTCGCCGTTGGCGTCGGTGAAGTAGGCGTCGCCCCAAGAGACCTCCACGCCGAGGCCGAAGGCCACGGTGATGCCGGGGAAAGCTTCGAACGCGCCCTCGAGCCCGAAGTTGCCCTCGGTCGACAGGCGAGTGATACCGGTGACGGTCTTCTCGTCGCCGAACACGGGCGCCGTCGAGGCGTTGGGCC
>MGNS01000170.1:64081-73972 GCA_001795165.1 Chloroflexi bacterium RBG_16_57_11 | reverse complement strand
CCGTTGATGTCGAGCCACTCGGCGATCGCCTCGGTGGCGCCTCCACCAATCTGGAGCGATCCGCCGAACGAGCCGACCTTCAAGGGGTCGATGGGGTTGAACCCGATGTAGGCGTGACCTTCGCCGGAGTTGCTCTCGGATGAGCCGAGCGCGCCGATGGCCGCGCTGCTGTCGAGCAACAGGCGATCGGGCAGGTCGCTGCCGGTGGTCCAGTCACTGGCTGCGCCAAAGCCGTCGTAGCCCCCGCCCGGCTTGCTGACGCGGTCGTAGTAGGTGAACGTGTGTGTCGCCGAGGTGGTCTGGTCGCTGCCGACCTGGATGACCGTCGTCAGCAGCGACTTGCCGAAGGCGCCGGTCTGGTAGCCGAGGTCGTAGCGCACGGCGAGCTGATCGTAGGTGCGCGGGGCGCGCGTCTCGTTACCGTCGCTGTCGGTACCGGTGACGATCGGATCGCCGTGGTAGACGTCGACCCGGATGAGGCGGTCGACAGTCAGGTCGACGTAGCCGCCCATGGCATCGACGACGGGATCCTCGCGGCTGTGGTCGCGCGTCAGCACGATCTCGTACTCGGCGTCACCGTCGGGAGCCGGGGCGATGTCCGCCGCCTCCGTGTAGTTGATGCTGGTCAGGTAGGTGTGCTTGGCGCAGAGCACCGTGTCCGACGGCGTGCAACTGTCGTCGTCAGTCCCGACGTTCGTCCAACCGGCAGCGCCGTACTGGTAGTGGATGGTGGTGTAGTGGTAGCTGATCTGGTTGACGCCGACGTCGCGCTGCGCGCTTAGTAGCCAGCGCACGCCGTTGCCGTTCTCGTCGGTGACGATCGCCGAACGGTCGATCGTCGGGGTCAGGTCGTTGGCCGGGTCGTCGTCGAGGTAGTTGTAGCCGTCAGGGCCGCCCTGGTCGGGTTGGCCACCGTACCAGAAGACGTTGCCGCCCTTGTCGTGGACCTCCCAGAAGTAGCCCTTCGGTCCCTCCCCGGGCACTTCGTGACGGATGATCTGCTCGTACTGGGTCTCCACCTGGCGGGTGTAGTCCTGGCGATCGCCGGGCAGGCGCGGCTCCCACGTAGTTCCGAGCGCGTTGGGGATCAGCATGTCGCCGTCGAGGCTGTAGGTCTCGCTCTCGAACGCAGGATCGAAGTACGGCGCGCCCCAGCGAGTGTCGACGCTGATCTCGCCGACCGACAGGTCCCAACCCTGACCGAGCCAGCCGTTTCCACCGCCCGAGTCGTATACGAATGAGAGGTCGGGGGTAATGCCGCGTCCCTTGGGGATCAGCAGCGGATACGACAGGTGGGCGCCGCCGTCGCTGCTCGCAGTCGGGGGCTCGACCATCGCCAGGCTTTCGGTGGGATCGGGGAACTGCAGCCCGTCGATGGAGCCGTCCCCAATCTGCGCAGGTGTCAACTGTGGTTCGCGGGCGAGCGTCGAAGAGTTGGCACCCCCCAGCGGTTCGGCTGCCACAGCCGTCGTGAATATGTTTGCCATCAGCACAAACGCGGTGGCAATGTTGATGACACGTCTCCAAAGTGAGTGTGTATACATGACCCAGTCTCCTATTCTGTCCCTGCCTATAACGGATACAAGCCTTTTTACTTGTTGAAAGCGTTCACGAAGCCCCAATCTAATACCTCTTGGAGATTAGCCCCATTTAGATCGGCATGGTCAATGATAGCTATAACAAATGTCACGTATTGGAAATCTATAATCGACAAATTCAATCCAGATACGCTATTATACACCACCGAGAGCCTGCAAGCAATAATCTTAATGTTTATGCGGAGGATAAGGCGCCTATGGAGACCGATCTGAGCGCTGCAGTACCTTCCGATGCCAGGGCAGAGGCGTTTTTAGAAGATAGTACGCGAGGCACACCCGACGCGGTGGGGGATGACGCAGCGGAGATGGTGTGCGAGGCGCAGCCTACTTCCGATGCCAGCTAAATGCACCACATCTTTGGGTTCTCCGATTAAGATTTTCCCACGGATGGAAACAACCGTCTGCTCGACTTTGATAATGCCTTTTTCCAGACTAACATCTTTTTTGCGAAGTCCCAGAATTTCGCCTTCTCCGAGTCCGCAGCCAACTCCGATGCAGTAGATGGGAAAATATCGGTGATCCTTTACCTCATTAAAAAGCTGCTGCACCTCACCCACTGTGAGTGTTTCAGGCGGTTTTCTGTCCGGCTTTGGGGCAACGACTGAGTTGGCAGGATTGCGAACAAGCATCTCCCACCTTACGGCCTGGTTTAGACCACGCCTCAAAATCGAGTGGATGTATTGGACGGTTCGTTTGGAAAGACCGCTTTCAAGCTTTTTGTAGTAAAAAGTGTGGCGGTCAGGGGGACAGCCACCCAATATCAACCTGCAAATCCTGTCCTTCAACTGCTAAAGCAGCCTGGAAAACTGCCGTCGGCTCAAAAGTTACAATCTTCCACCGGGCAGCCTGCTCTGGGTTACCATCGATGGCGGCCAAGCGGACAGATTGGCTTCTACTTAAATCAATGACCACCTGGTTTATCGGCAGGGTTAATCCGTCACCGCTTACTTTGAAAAAGGCTTCCTTACAGGTCCAGATTTTGAAAAAACCAATGTGTTTTTCTGCCCCGGCATGAGCACCGATCCAGGCGATTTCCAGATCGGAAAAGAATTGTTCGGCAAAACGATCTTCATCAGGCATTGGGCGTATATATTCAACATCAATTCCGATCGGATTTCCCCGGCAAAAGGCAAACACCCCCAGGCCATTGGAATGGGAAAGGTTGAATTCAAGATTATCTTCCACCAGGCCTGTTCTTAATGCCGGTTTCCCATGTTTACCATAACAGAATTCAACCCGGGTAGGCTTGATACCCAGGTAGGTACCCAAGATTAGCCTAAGCAAACCACGGCATACAATATAATGGTTTCGGTCTCCTTCAAAATAGAACCGGCTGGCACGCGCCTTTTCATCCAAGAGAAGCAGATCATAATAGTCGGTCAATTCCTGGGTGGAACAATCCAACCAGGCCTGCCAAACCTGCACCTGGTTATTCGCTAAATACAAGTCCTGCAGTGCAGGCAAGAGCTGATTGTGATTTTGATCCATGGTCCGGTTTAGAAAACATCGGTTCGTTTTTGCAGGATGACCACGCCGACGAACAGGGTCAGGATGATAATTATCTGGGCAGCCCAGGCGGTGACCAACGTTTTCATATAGACTGGACGATCCTTTTTATGGATGAAGGTCCAACCGTAATCTTCCTTATAACGGCTGATCGTCGACTCTGCTGAACCCACGGCGATAGCTCGTTTGACTTCTATCTCGGAAAGACCCTTCTGGTAAGTTTCGAGCTGAGTCTTGTAATCTTCTTGTTGTTCCTGCCAGGTATCCAATTCGTTTTTGTATTGATCACGAATTTGGGATACATCCTCATTGTAAACCGTCAGGTCGTTGAGATACATCTGAATCATCTGGAGGTTGTTTGGATCAGCAGGTTTCGCCGGTTCTGGAGGGAACACGGGTTCCTTGGGCTGGGGACCTGGTTCCAGGGGTTTCACAGGGTCTTTCTCATCAATCGCCGCGTTGTAATACTTGCCAAGGCCGGGGAAATTGCAGCTAGTTTCGCGAAGGGCATTTTCGCCCATGCAGGAACACTGCGCCTTCTTCTGATCGAGGCTGAGTTTATCTTGTTCTTCTTTGGGCAAATTCCAACAGGAATCCCCTGCCGGACCTGAGCCCACGCCGCTGATGGCAATGTCGGCCTGGAAAGCCCAACTGCTGGAAGCGGGCGCCTTAATAACAACCGGAAGGGGGACTAAAGCACCGCTGAGCACCATCTGAGGAATAACAAAGAGAATCATCAACAACGGGGCGGCATTGGCGTTTGGCGCCAGGGCCGAAGCGAACAACCCCATCATCG
Source organism: Chloroflexi bacterium RBG_16_57_11 (assembly GCA_001795165.1). GTDB lineage: Bacteria > Chloroflexota > Anaerolineae > Anaerolineales > UBA4823 > RBG-16-57-11. The sequence goes on along the minus strand of MGNS01000170.1, from coordinate 70,072 downwards.
TTCCCGCGACAACCAACAGGAATTCCGTAATGAAGAAATACACCAATTCTTCCTGACCTCCAGGCATATCGAAGGCAAGATAGCGGATTACCGTAAAGCAAGTCGCCATGTACACCGCCAGAAGCAAGGCGATCCAAACTTTGGACAGGATGTACGACGAGAGATGCAGATTTACCATGCGCTCGCGTTTATATATTTCACGCTCTTTGACCAGCTCACGCATAAAAGCCAAACCGCCGACCAGAATTGAGGTATTTGTCAAGACGATAAGAGTGATGACCACATTGTTGAAATTGCCTTCACTGAAACCGGTTGGTCTGCGTCCAACACCCGAGGCCAGAATGAAATCGAGGGATGCCAGCAAAGGGGCGGTTAAGACGAGCAATGCCAGGCTGAACCTGTCACGGGTCATGATCTTTAGATTTCGCCCTGAAAGGATAAAGAACTGGCGCAGGGCGGAAATTTGATTGTGCGATGTTAACGGTTTTGCTTGATTCTGCTGACTGTCCGGTTTCCTGCTATCGGTCGCCTGCTTGAGAGGGTCGTGAATATATTTCCGGTAGGCAGCGTCATTGCGGAATCGTTCCGCCCAATCTGACCCCGTGCCCAATTCTGCCTGGTCGAGCAGGGTATAGATATGATCAAACTCCATTGGGCTTGTCCGACGGTCGCGTTCCGTTCGATATTGGTCAAAATACACCAGGGCCTCTTCCGGCGGTCCGAACCAGGTCAGGTATCCGCCGCGGGCCAGAAACACAACTTTATCGGCAAGCATAATATTTTTTGTCGCATGGGTGATCATGATGATTGTGCGTCCCTGGTCGGCAAACCGACGCATCAAGTGCATCAGCTCGGTTTCCATGCCAGGATCCAATCCGGAAGTCGGCTCGTCCAGGAAGAAAAGACCTGGTTTTGTGAGCAATTCAACCCCAATGGATACCCGCTTCTGCTGGCCGCCACTCAACTGGCTGATCTGGGTATCCTGGCGGTGAGTCAGATCCAGTTCGGCCATCACTTCTTTGACGCCTTCGATACGCTCTTCCTGCGCGGTATCTGATGGCATGCGCAGCTTGGCGGCGTAATCCAGAGCCTGGAACACCGTTAATTCCATATGGATGATGTCTTTTTGCGGCACATATCCGATCGTTGAGCGGATAGCATCAAACTCTTTATAGACATCGATGGTATTGTTTACAATGACTTTTCCATGCGTGGCTGGACGGTAGCCGGCGATCGCATCGACCAGGGTGGATTTACCACCGCCACTTTGCCCAACCACCACAATAAACTCGCGTGGTTTGAATACAAGGGATATTTCCTGAAGAATATTCAGTTTCTTGTTTACCCACTTATTGAGCCTCATCACCTCGACAAGCACGCCCTGCCCGATTTGGTCCTTCTGGATGAATTCGTGTTCATCGACGAAAAAGCGGTATGGACCAATTTGGATGGCATCGCCTGGATGAACCCAGGTGTCACCCTCCACACGTTTACCATTTACAAACGTGCCGTTGCTGCTGTGTAAATCGCGCACCCGGTAGCGCTGGCCGACCTTTTCCACTTCCGCGTGAAAACGAGATACGCTTGGGACAGGCAGGAAAATTTTGTTGCCTTTATCCCTCCCGATCGTCATGACATTATTTTCAATAAATTTAATGGTCTGTTGGCTAGCAAATTCGGCCTGACCGATCGGAAGTAAGTAATATAACGAGACGTTCTCGCCGGGCGCGAAGCCGCCAATCCGAATCTTATCGCCTTGGTGCAGCTGGGTGGGTTCCATCACCGGTTGGCTGTTCAGGAGCAGGGAATTGCTATAATTTGGGGAGGGAGCCAAGTAGTAATCTGGGCCACGTTTTTCCAGCTCGGCATGATACCTTGAAACGTAACGGTTTTCGATGACGATATCGTTATCTGGCAGGCGGCCAATCCGCAGGCGTGGAGTCGTCAGGTTGTATATTCTAGGTTCCTGACCAGGCAATGAAACGACCAATCTCGGTGGATCCACCGCCGCTGGCGGTAGCTCTTGCATTATGACCGTCTTTTCGCTGGTAACCGGTTGATTAGGCATGACAGTGTCGTGAACATTTGGCGATTCAATTTCTTCAAATGAAGGGCTGATTGGGCGAATGGCAGGTAGGGCAGCCTGGATTTCTGGCGAAACCACCAAAACGAATTCAACATCCGCGCCAAGGCGCACATGATCGCCATTTGCCAGTAAGTGCGGGGTATGGATTTGTGTATTGTTTACAAACGTCCCGTTTTTGCTGGTCAGGTCTTCGACAATATACCCGGATGCGTTATGCGAGATTCGGGTATGCTTGCGAGATACATTTTCTTTCATAATAACAATATCAGCAGGTTCTAACCTGCCAATGATCAAGGGCAAGGTTGAAAGAGGGATTTCCTCACCTGCTCGCGGACCTCTTGTGAAAACGAGATGATCCTGTTCAATGCTCATTACAATCCTGGATAAACTCTGCGTACAAGCAATTGATCTATCGAGGTTAATATGTGGATACGCCACAATTCAACTAAAAATGTGCCTCATTAATCCCGATCCTGTAACCGGAAGATAATATGCCGAATATTGACCACGATTGCCGCGACTAAAAAAAGATGGTAAAGATTGCTTTGCAGGACCACATTCAACCCATTTTCGAATGAAGTTGGTATACCCAAAAGATAGTAGCTGAGTCCAACTGCTCCTGTCGCCAGAAGGGTGATCAAAATAATCCGCCCTACCATCCGGCTGAGCACGGCCACGGTGAAAATCCATTTATTAATGGTTGAGCTTAAACTGACAATCGGCTTGCCCAGGATTGTCTGGGCGCGGATCATAAGATCGTTCAAGGCTTTTCCATTGTCTTCAATGTTTAAAAAGAAATTATCCCCAGCGTTATCGCGCAATTTCTGTTTCCATTTCAACTTGACCAGCTCAGCCCGGTCCTTCATAAATAAGGTGTATTCATGATAACGGTCGAGTTGGTTATCCAGGCGAAGCACAATCGAATCATACAGCAAGGTGGCCCGAATCATGCGCAACATGTGGAGGTTCATCGGGATGTTAAATTTCCGGGCAACCCGGATAATAGCCATCCACTGCCTTGCGGAAGTGCGTTCCCAGTATTCGGTGTATTTGGCCGGAGTATTGAAGGTATATAGAACCTTCATAAACTCTTCCTGGGCCATCTTCAAAAGAGCGGGCAAGTCTATGGGAGGCAGGGGCTCCATGAGAATCAGAGAGCTGCGAGCCATTGTTTCGACATCCTGGTTTTTCATACTGATCACCATTTGTTCCAGGGCGATTTTTTGCGTATTATTAAAACTACCGCAGCTCCCAAAATCGATAAAGGTTATTTCGTTGTTTGGCCGAACGAGGATATTGGCCGGGTGAGGGTCGCCGTGAAAGAAAACATGCTCATCCATACTCCAGAAGGCTGCCCACAAGATCCGCCTGGCTACAACAGCCGGATCGATATTCAACTCCCGTAATAAGGCCGATCCCTTCGGCCCATTTTCTTCAACCGCGGCAATCACTTCCAGTAGCGAGAGGCCTGAAATGAACTCCTGGACCAACACTTCTTCTCCGGAGAATTCAAAATAAACCTTTGGGGCGTTAAAAAAGGTGCGACCTGATTTTTTAACATTATTGTGGAAAATATCCTGAAAGCGGGCTTCTCGTTTGAAGTCCAGTTCTTCCATCAGAATATCTCGTAGCTCAGTGCGCAAGTTGCGGGTAAAGCCTGGGCGGAAGAAGGTTAGAAATTCGGCCAGCTTCATGATCCAATCCAGGACGCGTAAATCTGCTACGAATAACCTTTTGATCCCAGGTCGGCGTACCTTTACAACCACTTTCGTTCCATTTTTCAATGTAGCCTGGTAAACGCAAGCAATAGAAGCCGAACCAATCGGTTTAGGGTCAATAACATCAAAGATTTCTTGCCAGGGACGGCCAATCGTGCGTTCGATGGCTATAAGTGCTTCCTCAAAAGCGAAGGGCAACATCCGGTCCAACATTTTAGATAGTTCGACGCAGTATTCCCAGGGGAGCAGATCGATCCGCATGGCGGCTTGTTGGCCTAGTTTTACGAATGTGCCGCTGCCTCTCTCCAAAACCTGGCGTAGACGAACTGCACTTCTTTCCATGCTATCCCGACGCAGGATTTTATCCAGTAAATATCCGAACAGCAAGCTCGATAGCATGCTGATCCAGGTCAGCATACGTCCTAGGCTGTCCCGATGCCTGCCTCTTGAAATGAGCGATTCGTAGTAGGGTAATGAGAGCTGGCCCGCCTGGCTAGCGATCAACAGCTCGCGGCGTGGCATGCTCTTTAAAATAGTTTTAGCAGCTGGGTAATTCTCTGTCGTGTCAGCCGGTTTCGCCGTTAACTCCTGGCGGAGCAGCCATTCATTCATCGCCTTGGAGACAGACTTCCGAATCGGAATCGCGTTGTAGTTTACCTGGGTGGTCATTGCGGGATTTCCTTGTCATCCATACGGAATAAAACGGTCCGGGCATTAATAAAGGTCAGTACGAGAAGAGAGAGCAGGTAAACCAGATTCGTCACAATCAATTTTAAGAGATCAGGCAGGCTGGGCATCTCCTGACCATTGAAATAGAAAACCGCATATCCGCTGATTACTGCCAGTGCAGTAATCCCCAGAAGATGTCCGAGGTATCGGAAAAGTATATAGAACCCAAACGACCATTTACTCATCAGGCTACTGAAATTCATCGAAGGGAGCGTCAGCATATGACGGGCGCGCAAGATGAGGTCTTCGATTGTATGGAGCACGCGGTCAACGCGGATAACCAAATGCTCATTTGTTTTTCCCTCTAGTTGGTCACGGATGGAGTTGGTGACTCTACGACGGGCTTGTTCGGCCCGGAACCGGTCAAATTTCCAATACTGTTGGACAAAATTTATTTTCGGATGCAGATGCATTGCAATCGTCTCAACTACTAATGTCGCCCGCAACATCCGAAGCACTTGAATATCCATAACAATCCCGTTTTTGCGAGCCAGATGCATCATTCCAATCCATTGGATGACGGAAGTGCGTTCCTGCCAGGAAAGACTTTCAGGTGCGGCTTCCAGGGCATAGATCATCTGCCAGTTGTAAGATTCCAATTCCTGGGTTAATTCAATAATATCGATTGGCGGGAGAGGCTCCATCAAGACTAAACTGGAGCGAGCCATATTTTGGGGATCTCGCTTTGCGGCGTAATACAAGTTCTGACGAATAGCCTGGCGTTTCGAACTGCTCAAGGTACCGGTCGAGTTGAAGTTGATCAAATATACTGTGCTGTTCCGGCCGATAAGAATGTTCGTAGGATAGGGATCAGCATGGAAGAACAAGTTCTCTTCCCAGGACCAATTATTTACCCAAAGCAGCCTTTTGGCTACTTTTTGAGGATCAATATTCATTTCCCGGGCCTGGGCGAGAACGGTTTCGTTTCCCGCCTCAATTCCTGCGAGTAGCTCCCACAACCACATACCATCCGCAAACTCATAGACTACAACTTCTTCACTGGATAAATCCAGATAGATGTGCGGGGCAGAAAAGAATTCTTTCCCTGTTTTTGCAGCCGCTCTGCGGAAGGCATCCTGGCGACGAGCCTCTTGGACAAAATCTAATTCTTCAATCAGCAAGTTACGAAATTCGCGACGTATCTCCCGGGTAAAGCCGGGGCGGAAAATTGTTAGGAATTCGGCGAACGAGAGCAGCCAATCAAAGGCCTGGAGATCAGCCATGAACTGTTCCCCAATCCCTGGCCGGCGCACTTTCACCACAACTTTAATGCCCGATCGCAGGATGGCCTGGTATGTGTTGACAACCGATGAAGAATGTATAGGTTCTGGATCGAATTGGGAAAAGGTTGCAGAGAGCGGTTTGCCGGTTGAACGTTCGATGATTGAAATCGCCTCTGTGACCGGAAACGGCTTCATTCGGTCGGTCATGCGCGAAAGCTCGTTACAGAAAATCCAG
>MGNS01000170.1:58763-64070 GCA_001795165.1 Chloroflexi bacterium RBG_16_57_11 | reverse complement strand
ATCCCAAGCTTTACGAAGGAGCCTCCCTCGCGCTCAAAAACGCTGCGCAGGCGTAACGCTCGCCGTTGCATGCTGTCTCTACCCAGGATAATATCCGTTAGGACGTTTAGGAGTAAGGAAGTGAGAAGCTTGAGCCAGGTGAAAAGCCGTTCAAACGAATTTACCCGCTTCGTTTGAAACGAAACAAATTTCATCTGGGATAATGGAACATCCCCGTAAGAAACCTCGAAGAACTGCCTGCGGGGTAGCTCTGCCACAACTCCTGAGGATGGGCGATTAATCGCAGGCGTTTCCGAGGCTCGCATAGCTAGTATTACAGCTTTTCAGTCTTCAGGCAAATAAGCCCGGACAGAAATATCAACGGACCTGATTTAAATCGGCCATGTGAGAATTCTTTTTGAGGCGCGGCGCAAACCTTTACGTAAATTCTTTCGGAAAGACAACCTGCTGACCGAGTCAGCCAGGTCAACCGGGATATCGCTGGCTTCCTTCAAGTAAGTACCGGTGGCTTTAGCAGAATTGTGGATGAAATCCTCGATCGCGCCATCCGTTTTTTTCTTCGCAGACTGGCGGCGTTCTTCTTCGTAGGCGTCTATACTCCTGGAAAGCGCCCGGGCGCCTGTTTGCGTAACACGGACCATATCTCCTTCCAGGCGCTGAATATCTTCCAAGCCCTTTGAATATTTTGGCTTTCCCTCTTTAGCCTTGTTATTGCCTTTCTTTTTCCATTTTTTATAATTCAGAACAATCGGCTTTAGCTCTGGCTGCAATTCGCCGCCGGAAGGACGTAAAACACGAACCGGTTGATTATTATCAGCGCTCATGGCAATTCCTTTATTAAACTGAACTACTTGAAGTTGGGAAAGATTAGTCTGTTCAGGCTCTGGCGTTTAGGTTTCTTCTGATAAATCATAATGACCGGAAGGATTACTTTGCTGTTCGCATCTTCACCCAGCATTTCTTTGACTTCCTCGACAATCGTGTACACGTCATCCCACACCTTACCCTTACCGTTCTTTAAATCCTTAATATCCTTCGCTTTCCGCTTACCTAATTCGATTACGATCGGTTGGGTCATTTCTACCGGTTTTTCTTCAGGTTCGCCGGCCATATTTTCCTCACCTTCCTTGTGTATGGATTATGCCAAATAGAATATGCCAAGAGAAGCACAATTGCTCTCCGAGAAACAAACAGAATAAACCCTATCTGCTCATTCTGCCTCGCTATACTCCCAAATCATATTCTAAACCCTCCTACCATTAATTTGATATACTGTATTAAATTTCTCAAGAAACCCTAATCTTTATGGAGGCATGTTATCACGAATTGCCAAAATAGGGGAATGAAAATATGATATATTATATCGTCATAATCCTGTTGTGGACGGCCTCATAAGAACTGGAGCAGTCAGATGGAAGTATATCGACCGGAAAATTCATCGAACGGTACCGAACCCATCGCGCTGATTGGGATTGGTTGCAAGCTCCCTGGAAATATCACAAGCTCAGAACAGTTGTTGAATGCCCTGCGTGAAGGTAAAGATCTCGTCACCGAAATACCGCCGGACCGGTGGAATGTAGATGCCTATTATGATCCCGACCCACTGGCTCCTGGTAAGACTTATGTACGAAAAGGCGGCTTTGTTGAAGACATCGACCGCTTCGATGCTGGTTTCTTCAATATATCGGATGCCGAAGCTGTCCGTATGGATCCACAGCAGCGCATGGTCCTTCAAACCGTCTGGCACGCCCTGGAAGATGCAGGGCAATCGGCGGAGGAGATTTTCCAGAGTAATATCAGTGTTTTCCTGGCAATGATGAACACCAATGGGTATTCCCAGTTGAAGGGGGTCTATGAAGGCCCACTGGGCATCACCGGTTACGACACCATGGGCGATGCGATGAGCATCTCCGCCGGGCGTATTTCCCATTTTCTTGGTCTTGAAGGCCCCAGCATGACGCTTGACACGGCCTGTTCCAGCTCCCTGGTAGCCCTGCACCTAGCCCGCCAGAGCATCCTCTCTGGCGAATGCGACTCGGCGATCGTGGTGGGGGTCAACGTCATGCTGCATCCCGGTCTGCACATCGCCTTTTCAAAAGTCGGGCTTATGTCGCGCCTCGGGCGCTGCGCAGCCTTTGACGCCTCGGCGGATGGTTACATCCGCGGCGAGGGCTGCGTGGCTGTGGTACTGCGCCGCCAGTCACAGGCGATCGAGCGCGGCGACCGCATCCATGCTAGCATCGTCGGCACGGCAGTCAATCAAGACGGGCACACCCCAGCACTGACGGCGCCCAACGGGCGAAGCCAGGAGAAGGTTATCCGCAGCGCCCTGGCCCGCACCGGTCTCAGCCCCGATGATATCGGCTACCTGGAAGCTCACGGCACAGGCACGCCCGTCGGCGACCCGATTGAAATGAGCGCGATTGTCAATGTTTTTGGCCCCAACCGCACTGCGGATAATCCACTGTATGTTGGCTCGGTCAAGAGTAATTTCGGGCACCTGGAAGCCAGCGCTGGCCTGCTCGGCCTGGTGAAGGCAGCCCTTTCGCTGGAGCATGAAGAAATCCTGCCCAGCATCCACTTCAAACAGCTCAACCCAGGCATCAACCTGGGGCGCGCCCCAATCCAGGTCGCCACTCAACGCATTTCCTGGCAGCGCAATGGACAACCGCGCCTGGCCAGCGTCAACTCCTTCGGCTACAGCGGCACCAACGCACATGCCATCTTGCAGGAGGCGCCAACTTCCCACAACGGCCACGCGTCTCAGGCTGCCTCTGGTCTGATTGAGCGCGAAGGCGGCATGCTGCTCATCTCAGCCAGGTCGGGCGCGGCGTTGGAAGAGCTGGTGGACAAATGGGTAGACTTTTTGGAAAAAGACACTGCCGACTCGCTGCCCGATGTTCTCTACTCTGCCGCGCTGGATCGGACGCAGCACAACCACCGCCTGGCTGTGGTCGGTGCGCAGAGGGAGGATCTCAAGAGTAAGCTGAACTCGTGGCGGATAGGCCGCACCCCGCAGGGGCTGTTCGCCGGGCAAGGCCTCTCCAGGATCCGGCCGCGGCTGGCCTTCATGTTCACCGGCCAGGGTGCGCAGTATGCTGGAATGGGCCAGGAGCTTTACAACACCGAACCGCTCTTTGCTACCGCCCTGCGCCGAGTGGCCGAGGTGATTGACCCAGAGTTGGGCGTCCCGCTGCTGGAGGTATTGTTCGGCGAAAAATCGGCCAAATACCTGGAAAACACACGCTACGTGCAGCCAGCGTTGTTCGCCATCGAATATGCCCTGGCCGACCTGCTTGGTCACTGGGGCATCAAACCTGATTATGCCATCGGCCACAGCATCGGCGAACTGGTCGCCGCCTGCATCGCCGGTATGCTCGACCTGGATGAGGCAGCGCGTTTCGTGGTCACCCGCGGACGCCTGATGGGCCAACTACCCGCTGGCGGTAAAATGCTGGCCATCGGCGCCACCCTGGAACAGGTACAGAAGTGGGTGCAGGGCCGTGAGAAGGAAGTATCGATTGCCACCGTGAACGGGCCGCGCGCTATTGTGGTCTCCGGCACGGCCGAGGCCGTAGCTGCCGTGGATGAGCTAGCCCAAGCCGCCGGACGCAAGACCAAGGAACTGGAAGTCTCACACGCCTTCCACTCCCCACTGATGGAGCCGATCCTGGATGAATTGACCCAGGCTGCAACGGCCATGCGCATCCACCCGGCCACCCTGCCGATTGCCGCCAACGCCACCGGCGACTTTTTCGGTGACGAAATCCCCGCTGCTTACTGGGGCTCACAGGTGCGCCAGGCGGTGCTGTTCCACCAGGGCATGGAGAAGATCATTGACGCTGGCTGCACCATAATAATCGAAATCGGCCCCCATCCCGCGCTGACCCCGGCTGTGGCGACGGCCTTCGACGCCCCTAACCTGCAGATCATTCCGACGCTGAAGCGCGACAAGAGCGACAACAACAACCTGCTCAACAGCCTGGCAGCCCTCTATGTGGGCGGCGCCGGGCTCAAGGTCGATCGCCTGTTTGGCGGATCTCTTTACCAGCATGTCTCCCTGCCGCTCTACCCCTTCCGCCGTGAAAAGTACTGGCTCGCTTCCACCGGCATCTTGGACGTGGGTCCCGCAGACTACCCACTGATGAACCCGGGTTCCGCCGCTGAGGAGCTGCCCGCACTACCCGACGTGCACCCCTTGTTGGGCAAGGCGCTCAGCCACACGGCCAGGAATACAGTTTTCGAGACCAGCGTTAAAACCACGATTCCCTGGACGGATCATCGCGTGCTGGAGTCAACGATATTCCCCGGAACCGGTTACCTGGAGATGGCGGCACGCGGCTTTGCCTCCGCGGCAGGGCTGGAATGGCGCCCCGTCGAGCTGAAGGATGTTATCTTCGAGCGCCCGCTGGTGCTTTCCTACAAGGAAGTAAAGAAAATCACCCTGACCCTGGAATTTGGCACACGCGGGCGCGATGTGGCTACCTTTGCGATTACGTCTGACGACGTCACCTTCTGCCGTGGCCGCATGCTAGCGGCAAAGGTCATCGTGGAGAAAGTGGATATGACCGCGGAATTGGCCGGTCGCGTCTCTGAATTAGGGATTGGCCCGTTCTACAACAAAATGCGCAGCAACGGCCTCGACTATGGCGCGAACTTTGCGAACGTACGTGAACTGTGGCTAGGTAAACCCGACTCCGGCGAAGCCTATGGCCGAGTGGCCAACGGGCCTGGCGTAGACGAGTTGGACCCATTTCGCAGCGCCATCCTGCTAGATGGCTGCCTGCACCCGCTGGGCGCCGCGGTGGGAATGCTTAATAACAAAGGCCGGGAGGGCGCAATCGTTCCGGCCGCCATCCAGTCAATTACCCTCCAGCGACCGCTCCCCAGCCAGGTCTGGAGCCACGTGCATATTAGCGTGAACGGCGATGGACGCGCCGCACTGGGTAACTTGCGCGTAATGGCCGAAGACGGAGAAGTGTTGGTGCAATTTGAAAACCTCGAATTGCGCCATTTGACATCCCTGTCGGTCGGCAAGGGTGCCGGCGCCAGATCAAATGGCAATGGCGCTTCGGTGCAGCTGTTCAAATCTCGCAAAGAACTGGTTACAATGCTCACTCCCTTGACCAGACACGAGCGCGTCGGGTTGCTCTCCAAATGGCTTACCGATGAAATCAAAGATACCATGGGCCAGGCCGCAGACGGCTTGAGCCTGGAGAAGCTGCCGCCCTCTACTGCGTTCCTGGAAATCGGGCTGGATTCGTTGCTCATCACCGAGCTTCAGCGCCGCATCCAGGAGAAACTGGA
>MGNS01000170.1:54045-58706 GCA_001795165.1 Chloroflexi bacterium RBG_16_57_11 | reverse complement strand
TTACATCCTGACCGAAGTGCTGGCCACCGACCTGGCACCCGCCCCGACACCCGTGCTGGTTCCTTCTACGGACTGAAATTGCTCTTTATTAAGGTAGATTGGTATGGAAAACACAGTAGCTGTTGACCTGGATTATGCACGAAATTATATCGAGAAGAACCTCGATCGGCGGCAGGTAAACAAGATCCAGCACGCCTTCCCCTCTCCACGCTTCTGGCACGAGACCGAAATCCCGGTGGCGCAGATGCTAGAAGACCGCCATAAGCTGCAAGACCGCGGCCTGGGTGCGCCGATCAACCTGTACATGGGCGTACCCTACTGCATCCAGACTGAGCCGGGTAAGTGCGGCTATTGTCTTTTCCCGGTGGAAATCTTCACCGGCAACGTGGACCTGGAACGGTACTTTGAGTATCTCAAGCGCGAAGTGGCTATGTACCGCGATGGCGTACTCGGCCTGCCGCTCGGGGCGGTATTCTTTGGCGGCGGGACCTCCAACCTGTATAAAGCCGAAAAATATCACGAGCTGATGGACCTGGTGCGTTCGCTATTTCCGGTCATCCCGGATTATGTGGATATCACCCTGGAAGGCATCCCCCAACTCTTCACCCGTGAGAAAATCCAGGCGATCAAAACCTCGGGAATGAACCGCATCAGTATGGGCGTTCAGCAGGTCAACGAGCGCCTGAACAGTTTCAGCGGGCGCAAGCAAAAGACCCAGCATGTCATCCAGACCCTTGAATGGGCCAGGGAGTTTGGTTTGGCCGCCAACATTGACCTGATCTTTGGTTGGCCCCAACAAACCGTTAAGACCATGGTCGAAGACTTGGAGACCGCCATTGGGTGGGGGGTTTATGACATCACGCACTACGAACTGAACGTGGGCGGTCCGACCGACTTTGCCCTCAACCGCTACCATGAACTGCCCAGCACCCTGAGCAACCTGGAAATGTACAAGGTAGCCAGTGAACTGCTCACCAGTTACGGCTACGAGCAGATCACCGCGTACAACTGGCGCAAGCCGGGAGACCCCTTTAGCCGACCCTACGAGGAAGGCGTCACTCACCGATTCGATAACATGGATACCCTCGGCTTAGGCTACGCCGCGCTGACCTTCTTCAGCGATGTGGCTCTGGATGATGGCCATTCGTGGTCGTTTATCAACTGGCGTAACCTGGACGAATATAAGCTGCGCGTGGATCAGGGCAGCTTTCCAACGGAAGTCGGCTTCAAGCACGAGCGCGAGGATTTCATGATTTCGCTGATATGGCGCAATCTGTTTGGCATGGAGCTGGATCGTAAAAAATTCAGGGACTCCTTTGATATCGACATCTACCAATGTTTCGAGGGGGTCTGGAATGCGCTCGAAGAATTCCAATTTATCGAGGTCACACCCGAAAAAATCCGTCTGGTGGGGGATGGCCTCTTCTACACACCGCTGATCCAGACTCTGTTGGCAGAAAAGCGCTACCAATATCTGCGCGAAAAAATGGTTCTGGAAATCCAGGCCGTCTGACCGCCAACCGGGATCAAATGACGAAACCTGACGGACCCCCTGAGCTTAACGAGATTCGGGCGGACCTGAACCGCCTGGTGATAGACGCCTTTAACGCCGATTCCCGCAAGATACCGGATGATATTCCCATCCTGGACCTCGGGGTCAGCTCACTGGACCTGGTGGAAGGCATGCGACGGGTGTTTGACTATTTTGGTGTGCTGGTTTCCATCCGACGTGTGATCGAAGGACAGCTGACCCTGGGGGGTCTGGCGCTGTACATCGAACAGGAACTGCTCACCCAGAAGTCGGCTAAAAAAGGCGCACAAAGCGCCACACAGGTCTGGATCATCCAGCGCGAAGTGCCGCTGGACATCACCCAGCAGCACATTGCCTTCCTATCTCGCTACTCCAACGAAGCCGCGGCGGCCTACAACGAAGCGCTGGTCGTCCACCTGGAAGGTGACCTGCATGGTCCAGCCATCCAGGCCGCGCTGGAAGAGGCTGGCAACCGTTATGAGGCGTTGCGCACTGCTCTAGACGCGGAAAGCGACGTGCTCACGGTTGGCGCAGGGCAGTCTCTAGAACTGCTGGTTTCTCTGGCATCACGTGAGCAGCTTGCCGCACGCCTGGCAGAGGTTGTCTCCAGACCGTTCGAGCCAGGCAAACGCCTGTTTCGGGCCGAACTGCTGCGCCTGTCTGAAAACAAGCACATCCTGGTGCTGGTGGGGCATGCCCTGGTTTTGGATCAGGACAGCCTCAGGCTGGTGCTGGCGGAAATAGCCAGGCTCTATCAGGTTTTCTCACAGGATGAAAGCGCCTCTCCTGCCTCTGCGCCCATGCCACCCTGTGTGCAGTGGGCTGATTACCTGGCCCTGGGCAGCACCGCTGAAGCCCACACTTTGCAAAGCCAGGCGCAGGCCTATTGGAAACGTGTCTTCGCAGACGGCGTCCCGCGCCTGGAACTGCCCAGCGATTTCCCCCGCCCGCCGATAAAAAAATACGCCGGGGCGCGTTTGGCGCTGGCGCTGGACACCAGCGTGCAACGCAGCTTGCAGCACTGGGCAGCGACGCAAAACCTCGGTGTATGGAGAATCCTGTTTGCCGCCTGTGCGGCTTTTGTGCACCGGATTGCGGGCAGCGAAGACATGGTAATGGGTGTGGAAAGTGAAGCTGTGTACCTGGAAACCGGCCTGCCTGTCTTTGCACACACACACAGCATGCTGCCGGTGCGGGTCAACTTCGACCCGGCGTGCAGCTTCCGCGAATACGCCCACGCCCAGGAGCAGCGCCTGGCCGAGGCCAATGCTCATACAGTTTTTTCGTTTACCGACTTGATCCGCACCCTGCAAGCGCCACGCGACCAGAGCCGCTCGGCGCTGTTCACCACCGCCTTCCGTGCCAGTACGCAGCCGCCTGCCCCGGATTTTGCTGGGGTGAAAGCCACATTCCTGCTGCCGCCCAGCGCCAGGGCGCGCTATGACCTGGAGTTCATCGCGCTGACCAACGAGCAGGGTTTCCAGCTCGTGTGCGAGTATAGCAGCGAACTTTTTGAAGAGGCCAGCATTGCCCGCTGGATGCAAGGCATCCAGGTGCTGTTGTCCACCGCCCTGCAGGACAGCGCCCGACCCTGCGGCTCACTGCCCATGCTGGTCGCTGCCGATCAAGAGCTGGTGCTACGTCAGTGGAACGACACCGACCGGCCCTTCCCCCGCGAGCAGACCGTGCTGGACCTAATCCTGGAACAGGCCAGCCTGCACCCAGACAAAAATGCCCTGCGCTTTGGAGAACACTACCTGACTTATGCACAAATGCGCAGGCGTATGGAATCGATCGCCGAGGCGCTGCAAGCTGCCGGGGCGGGCAAGGATCAGCACGTCGGCGTCCTGCTGCGGCGCTCGCTGGACCTGGTCCCTGCCATGCTGTCGATCTGGCGACTAGGTGCGGCGATTGTGCCGCTGGATAGCAGCTTCCCCGAGCAGCGCATGGCTTATATGCTGGCGGATGCCGTCGTGCAGATCGTGCTGACCAATCGCGAACTGCTGCCGCTACTGGCTGGGAACAACACCGTACATACGCTGTGCATCGAGGAGATCGGGCCGCAGTGCGCTCCGCTGGGCGCAGACACAGCCCCTGCCACCGGTTCCGATACAGCCCAGATATTGTTCACCTCTGGTTCCACCGGCAAGCCCAAAGGCGTTGAGGTGCGCCACAGCGCCCTGCTCAACGTTCTGCTGGAAATGCGGGCTCTGCTTGAGGTTGGGCGAGACAGCCGCATGCTTGCACTGACCACTACATCCTTCGATATTTCCACCATCGAATTGTATATGCCGTTGCTTGCCGGCGGGCTGGTGGAAGTGGGCGAGGATGGCCTCGTGGCGGACGGCTTGCATTTGGCCGAGCGTATCCACGCCCACCGGCCCAGCCATATCCAGGCCACCCCATCCTCTTTGAAAAACCTGCTGGCTGCCGGCTGGAATGGGGATAGCAGCCTGTGCTTGCTGTCGGCCGGAGAAGCCCTGGGACGCGAGCTGGCCGAGGTGCTGTTGGAAAAATGCGGGCAATTATGGAACCTATACGGCCCGACCGAGACCACCGTGTTCTCGGTTGCCTGCCGGGTAACCCACGCCCCTGGCAAGCCGGTGCGCATCGGACGTCCTCTGGCCAACACGCGCCTGTATGTGCTGGATGCACGCATGCAACCTGTCCCCATCGGCGCGGTAGGCGAACTATATATCGGTGGCGAAGGCGTCTCGCCGGGGTATTGGAACCGTCCCGAGCTGACTGCTGAGCGCTTCCTGTCCGACCCATTCCAGCCGGGCGAGCGCATCTACCGCACCGGCGACCTGGCTCGCTACCTGCCGGACGGCGAGCTGGTCTGCCTGGGGCGCATTGACGACCAGGTGAAAGTTCATGGTGTGCGCGTGGAGTTAGGCGAAGTGGAAATGGCCCTGCGCAGCCTGTCTGGCGTGCGCGACGCGGTGGTCACACCCTGGAAGGATGCCAATGGCGATATTCAACTGGTCGCGCATATCATCCCCGCCGAGCCGGACGGGCCAGCCACCGCGGCTATCCGCGCCCACTTACGACAGCGGCTCCCGGAAGTGATGGTGCCGCCGCACATCATGTTTTGCACAGCTTTTCCGCTGACTGCTAACGGCAAAATCCA
>MGNS01000170.1:44610-53944 GCA_001795165.1 Chloroflexi bacterium RBG_16_57_11 | reverse complement strand
GCCCAGATACTGGGGATTGACGTCGGGCTGATCGGGCGCCATGCGGATTTCATGGATCTGGGCGGGCATTCCCTGCTGATGACCCGTCTGATGCTAGAAGTGCGCAAACTTTTCCAGGTGACCTTCAAGATGCGCGAGTTTTTCGGCGCTTCCACGCTCAGCCAGTTCGCCGTTCTGATTGATAAGCACCGTCAGCAGCAAAGTATCTCGGCCGAGATGCACCAGCCCGCCCTCCCGGCACGCAGCGGCGAGTGGGCGCGGCAGCGCATGATCTTCCTGGCCCGCGAAGCCGAACTCCCGCAGTATCTCGCCCCTGCCCGTGGGCTGACCTACAGCCCTGGCGGACCGCTCCAGACCGTCTTTTTGACCGGAGCCACCGGATTCCTGGGGGTCTACATCGTCGGGGAAATCCTCAAAACCACCCAAGCTGAGCTGTTCTGCCTGGTGCGCCCCAAACGCGGCGAGAACAGCAAGCTGCGCATTGAAAAGCAGATGCGTCATTACGATGTGTGGCCACAGGACGCAGCCTGGCAGCGGGCCTGGGATACACGGCTGCACGTGGTGGAGGGGGATGTCACCTTGCCGCGCATGGGGCTGCAAGACGCTGATTACGAGACACTCGCCCACCAGGTGGATGCTATTCTCCACGGCGCTGCGCATGTCAATTTCATCTACCCGTATGAAGCTCTGCGCGCCACCAATGTGTTGGGTCTCCATGAAATTATCCAATTTGCCTTTCACAGGCGCATCAAGCCGGTGCACCACCTGTCCACTGCAGCCATCTGGCCGATGGGTGTGCAATACACCTTCCGCGAGCGCGACTCGATCGACCACTACAAACTGCTCAACCTGGGATACGATGAGGCCAAGTGGGTCGGCGAAAAATGCTTGCTGCATGCCGCCGAGCGCGGGCTGCCTGTGGCGCGCTACCGCCCCGGTGAAGTGGGCGGAGACAGCGTCACCGGGCGCTGTGTGACGGACCATTTCTTGATCGCTTCGATCAAGGGTTTCTTGCAGTTTGGCGCATTTCCCCAGCTCGATATCGAGGTGGATGTGGCGCCGGTGGATTACGTCGCTAAGGCGACGGTGTATATGGCTTTTCACCGACAGCCCATAGGCCGCGCCTTTCACCTGACCAACCCCTCTCGGCGCACAATGCGCCAGGCGCTGGCCTTCCTGCGCAGCCTGGGCTACCAGTTTATTGAGCTGCCCTTCGAAGTGCTGCGCGACCGGCTGGTGAGCAGCCCGGACTTTGCCAGCAATGCGCTGTTTGCTTATCAGGCGGCGTTAGAAGACATGAACGATGTGAGCATGCAGCTTCCCACCTATGACACGCGCGATGCTCAGCACGAACTGGAAGGTTCAGGCATCGTTTGTGCGCCGGCTGATGAAAAACTGTTCGAAACCTATTTTAATTACCTGCGGGGCAGCGGCTTCATGCCTGATCCCGCAACACAGATTGCCTGGGAGGGCATTCATGCTTAAGGGCAAGAAAGTTCTGATTACCGGGGGCAGCCGTGGCATTGGCGCCGGCATCGTCCGCAAGGCAATGCAGGCAGGCGCAGAAGTAGCCTTCACTTATTTTCGCAGCGCAGATGAGGCGCATGAGTTGGCGGTTGAGCTCTCCGAGCAGTACCCGGACCAGCGCTGCTTTGCGTTGGAGTGTGATTCGGCCGACGGACTCGCCCTGGAAACCACCATCAAGCAGGTAATCACCGAGTTTGGCGTGGTGGATGGGCTTGTCAACAACGCCGGGATCACGCGCGACGTGGTGCTGGCGCGCATGAGCCGCGAGCAGTGGGACAGCGTGATCAATACCAACCTGGGCAGCATGTTCAATTCCACCAAACCGTTGATTCTGCAGATGGTCAAGCAGCACGGCGGGGCGATCGTCAATATCAGCTCTGTTGCGGCTCTCTATGGCAACAGCGGACAGACCAACTATTCTGCGGCAAAAGCGGGCATCATCGGGTTTTCCAAGTCGCTGTCCGCTGAAGTGGCTGCACAGAACATCCGCGTGAACGTTGTAGCGCCTGGTTATATCAAAACCGATATGCTGGGCATACTCGATGAGGATACACTCAATTACATCAAGTCGCGCATCTCGCTCCGACGGTTGGGGGTGGTAGAAGATATCGCTCCGCTGGTGTGTTTTTTGCTCTCTGACGGGGCGTCTTACATCACCGGGCAGGTCTTTCAGGTGGATGGAGGCATTACCCTGTGAGGAAACATAGGGCCTATTCACTGATAAGGCAGAATGCCTGTCCAAACCGACTTTGATGTGGTGATCTGCGGGGGAGGGCTTGCCGGTCTAACCCTGGCCCGCCATTTGAAACTGGAACTCCCGAAACTTTCGGTTGCGGTGATTGACCGGCTTACACGGCCCCTGCCTGAAGCAGCCTTCAAGGTCGGCGAATCCTCAATTGAACTCGGCACGTATTATTTAGGCCAGGTTTTAAAACTCGACCGATATTTCCGGACGCGCCATCTTCCAAAGCTGGGCTTGCGCTTCTTCATAGGAAAATCGCACAGCCCGATCGAGGAGCGGCCCGAAACCGGCAACACCCTCTTCCCGCCCGTACCCTCTTACCAGATTGACCGCGGCCGGCTGGAAAATGATTTGCGGGAATTCGTTTACGAGATGGGGGTTATGCTTTTCGAGGGTACGACAGTTGAAAGAATCAAGCTGGCCGAAGAGGACGAAAGGCATACCATCCATTGCCTCCGTAAAGAGGACCAGGTGGCATTCTCGCTGACAGCACACTGGGTGGTTGACGCGCTGGGCCGCCGGCGATTATTACAGACAAAATTGGGACTGAAGCGAGAGCACGGGCACCACGCCAGCGCAGCCTGGTGGCGCTACTCTGGCCGTATCAACGTGACAGATATGGCCTCCGCGAGCGCGGACAAGTGGCGTGCGGACAGCATCGAAGACCGCTATTTCTCCACCAACCACTTGATGAACAAGGGGTATTGGGTGTGGTTGATTCCGCTGGGGTCAGGAGCGACAAGCATTGGCATCGTCACCGATGAAACAATCCATCCACAGCACACCTATGGGCAGTCCTATGCCATAGCGCTAGAATGGCTGCGCGAGCACGAGCCCGCCTTATGGGAATTTATCCGAGATCGGGAGCCGCTGGATTTTCTAAGCATCAAGAATTACAGCTATGCCTCGGCGCAGGTCTTTTCGCACCGGCGCTGGAGCTGCGTGGGAGAAGCCGGCTTCTTCCTCGACCCGCTTTACAGCCTGGGCTCGGATTTCATCGCCATGGAGAATACGATCACGGTGGAAATGATCCGCCGCGAGCAGGCTGGCTCCCTGAGCGAAGCGGATGTAGAAACCTTCAATAGGTTAATCCTGGAAATCATCTTTGCGATTAGCCTTGGTTTCTACCAGGGAACGTACCACACCTTTGGTCACGCGCAAATTTTCACCCCCAAGCTGGCCTGGGACACTGCCATGGAGTGGGCGTTTGAATATCAGGTTTACGTGCAGGGGTTCATCAAAAAACCAACTGCCGGCCTGCTTGCGCTCGGCGAGCGCTACCGCGACCTCAACTCCCGCGTCCAGCAGCTGTTCATCGATTGGTCTGAAAAAGCACCACCGCGGGCGATATACGTGCGAGGCGATATGACGCGCATGCGCTTTTTGCAGCTACTTCACCTGGAATTGGGCGCACGCCGCAGCCCGGACCAGTCGCTCGAAGTGATGCGCAAGAACCTGGATCGCTTCGAAGAGCTGGCTCAGGTATTGTTCTGGCAGGCGGTTGCGGAGTGTTATCCCGAAAATGCCGCTCATCGTCAGCGCCCGTGGGTGAATGCTTGGCACATCGTGCTGGATCCAGCGAAATGGGCGGCAGGCTTGTTCAAACCCGAGACTGCCCCACGCCCATTAACACCAATGCTGGATAATTTTACTGGGATATTTTCCCCTCAAAGCCTGCACGATCGCCTGATTTATAATTTACCTTACAACATGACCCTCTGGCATAGAGGCTTCCTGCACTACCACGTCACGCCCGTCTTGATCCGCTGGTTAATCTCCGACAAGCCATCCCTCTGGCTGCGCAGTGTATTCAGCAAGGATTACCCTGCTAAGGCGGCATAAATTTTGGTGTCTCTCAGCGCGCAAGGTAACCACCGTCCACCGGGTAGAACGAACCGGTCACAAACGAGGCCTTATCGGAGCTGAGCCAGGCAACCAGTTCAGCCACTTCGATTGGTTCACCCAGGCGGCCAGCAGGGTGTTGGCTGGCGAGCATCTTATAAATGTAAGGCAGTTCGCCATCCTCTCCAACCGAAATCATCGGGGTCTTGATAAAAGATGGCCCGACGGCATTGACGCGGATGCCCAGGCGGGCATATTCCACAGCCGCTGTGCGGGTCAGGCCAATCACACCGTGCTTGGCGGCCACGTACGCTGCGCAGGTGGCAAAAGCCACCTGCCCGAGCACCGAGGACATGTTCACGATCACGCCATAGCCATGTTCCAGCATGGCTGGAATTTCATGCAGAAATACCGCCAGATCTGGCGCCCCCGGCGGGATTCGAACCCACAACCGTCTGATCCGAAGTCAGGCGCTCTGTCCATTGAGCTACGGGGGCGCAGCAAGACCAGATTATACCATGCCGTCTCCCGCCTCCGATTCGGGAGGCGGCATGGTTTTGTTAAATAGCCTACTAAGACACCGGAGCGGCAGGCGGCTTGGTCAATGAGCGATCTTTGTACCAGTCACGCGCAAGCAAAAGAACCGCACCCAGGCCAAACAGGATCACCGCCAGATTGACCAGCCAGCCAAGGACGGGGATCGACCAGAGGAAGGCCAGGATCACGACACCCAAAACGGTCGGCCAGACACGATGCTCAACAGCAGGCGACTTGATCTTATTCAGAATCCACATACCCAGACAGGCGCTGACCACAATCTTGGCAACATAGGCAGTAAGCAGTTTGTAGCCCAGGATCAGGGTGTAGCCGAGCCACAGGCCGGTCATCAACGTTGTACCCACCAGGTCGCCCAGGGTCAAAATACCCAGGATGATCATCAGCAGGATCATCACAAAACCGATCAGAAACAAGCAGAAGACAAACCCAGCTACCCCAATTACGCCCCACAACAGGCTGAGCCACAAGCGGGAATTGAGCGAAACGACGCTTTGGCGCAACAAACCGGGGACGGTGAAATCGATTAGCAACCCAACGAGTAACAATGTCACCAGCGTGCGCACCAGACGGATAAACCATTTCAGGAAGATCTCCGCTTCGGTTGGAGGAGGCACTACTTCTTCAGCCTCCTCCGGTGGGGGCGCATTGTAGGCTACCTCCCCTGTTACCACCTCGGCTGGGATTTCGATCTTGGAGGGGGCAACGTAGGTCAGGTTACCACCCACGCTGCCGTTGGGTCCAAAGGTCAGACCGCCGGGGATGGTTACTGCCTGCGGCAATCCCGGGACGGGGGGCATGAACATGAAGGGATTGAAGGGAGGCACGTCTTCACTGGCTCCAACCGTCACCTTGGCATTACCGCTGACGGCGCCATCCAGGCGCAACCCCTGCACAGCGGCGATCAGATCGCCCGCCACCTGGCTGGCGACCGAGGCCTGGTTGCCGGCGATGACCACGTCACCCTGTACCTGGCTGCCGGATTGAAAGTCCAGGCTGTAACCGGCCGCCAGCACATCGCCGCCAACGACTGCATTCTGGCCGAGCATTAACATCGCCCCGGCGATACGGACATCGTCAAGGACACGGCCATCAACCGATACGCCCTGACCTGCGGCCATCAGGTCACCTTCCACGACACCAGTCGGTGCTATAGTCACCACGGAGGCGATAACGATCAGATCACCCTTGACGACGCCCTTCAGCGTGAAGGTGTTCGCCGAAACATACAGATCATCTTCAATCACCTCTCCCTCTTCGATGATCACTTGCTCGCCTGACAACGGCGTGAAGGCCTGGGCTGAAGAGGCCAGGCCAAAGAAAAGCAAAGCCATTAACAATACGGCTGCCAGCCGTCGAGAAAGAAGGAGACTTTTCATGGACTTTTTCCTATCACTATCAGGGGACAATTCATCTAAATATTAATATACCATTAAATTGGGTATTCGCTGCGCCATGACCGGTTAATTATCTTCAACGAGTAGCGGATATAAGCAACATCGAGCGACGTGCTTACGGTATAATCGACGCCATGTTTGAAGCCTTTCAACCTCCTCGTTAACTCCTAGCGGACTGTCACCCGCCGCGCGCTCCGCCTCCTGTGCACCGCCTGACCCGCCTGGCCAGATTGCCGGTGTAAAACGTTCGATCATTCAGCATTCACAGGAGGTATTGAGTATGTTTAAGCGCGACCTTACGCGCTCACAAACGGGTGCGCGGATTATCCGGGGAGCTCTCCCCTTGACTTTGCTGTTCCTGCTCATCGAATTCTTTGACGAGCTACATTATGGCGTTGAAGGCGCTGTTCTGCCTGCTCTGCGGAATAGCCTCGGCTTAAGCTATTCACAAATGGGGTTACTGCTCGGCTTGCCCGGCGTAATCGGCACCGCAATCGAATTCATCATCATGCTATTGGGAGACACCCGGTTACGCAAATGGCTGGTGATCGGCGGTGGATTGGCCATTGTGATGGCGACCTTGCTGCTGGCGAGCGCACAGGCACTCCAGGCTGCATTATTGGCGACGATCATCGCCTTCCCAGCCAGCGGGGCGTTTGTCACCCTGTCCCAGGCTACACTGATGGATTTGAACCCCGGTCGTCAGCCACACATGATGGCTCGTTGGACTCTGTTCGGATCTCTTGGTAACCTGGTTGGGCCGCTTGTGGCTGCCGGGCTGTTCGCCGCCGGGCTTAGCTGGCGCTGGAACTATGTCTACCTTTCAGCGTTGGCTTTACTCCTGACGCTTCTGCTCATCCCGCGTCGTTTCCCGACCCACCCTATCACCCCCGGTGAAAGCGCTTCTATGTCGATCAGCGACTTTTATGCCCTGTTCCCAGAATTGTGGCGGTCGATCAAAGACATCAAGGTGATGCGCTGGTTCATCCTGCTCGACCTGTCGGATCTGTTGTTGGACGTATATGTGAGCTATTCGGCCCTATATTTCGCCGATGTAGCCGGCTTTAGCCCGGCGCAAGTGAGCCTGATGATGGGCGCACTGATGGCGGCTGGCCTGGCAGCGAACATCGTGCTGATCCCATTGTTGGACCGCGTTAATGGGCGCCGGCTGGTGCGTGTGACCGCGGTAGCGGCCGGAGCCGTATATGCTTCCTGGCTTCTAGCTCCTTGGGCATGGGCAAAAATCGTCTTGGCGATCGTTGTGCGATTGCTCACCCTGGGCTGGTACGAAGTGCTGCAAGGTGAAGCCTACGCCAGCCTGCCAGGCCGATCCGGCACGGTGATGGCGATCAACTCTCTCATTGGCCTGTTGGGTGGGATGCTGGTCTGGCTCGTCGGCTGGTCCGCAGAACAAGCAGGTCTCCCGGCGGCAATGTGGTTGCTGTTGGCTGGGCCCGTGGCGCTGGTCCTGTTCGTCCCAAAGCCTGAAAGCTCGATGTGAGTATCGGTAGTAAAATACGCTTAACCCAAGCGAACCATTCGGAGGCGACCTATGCAAGATCTGACCCAAGAAATCCTCGAATTAATCCGGCTGGCGGCGACGGACCTGCCCCCAGATGTCGAATTGGCTCTGCGGAACGCATTGGAGCAGGAACAGCCCGGCTCGGCAGCGCGCGGCGCGCTGGAGACCATCCTGAAAAATGTCGAAATTTCACGCCAAAACTCCACCCCTATTTGCCAGGATACTGGCACACCGATCTTCTATGTCAGGCACCCGGAAGGCTGGAGCACACGCAAGCTGCGCCAGCAGATCGAGGCGGCGACGGTTGAGGCGACCCAGAGGGCGTTCCTGCGCCCCAACTCGGTCGACTCGTTGAGCGGTGTGAACAGTGGGGACAACCTGGGCGGCGACCACTTCCCGTCCATGCATTTCGAGGAAGTGGAAGGCGATGCGCTGACGATCGATCTGATGCTCAAAGGCGGCGGCTGCGAGAACGTCGGCGCGCAATACTCATTGCCCAACTCGGCTTTGGGCGCCGGGCGCGATCTGGCTGGGGTACGCAAGGTGGTGCTGGACGCGGTGCACCAGGCTCAAGGGCAGGGCTGCGCACCGGGCATCCTGGGTGTAGCCATCGGCGGCGACCGCGGCTCGGGTTACCTGGCCTCCAAAGAAGCCCTTTTCCAGAAGATGGCAGACGCCAACCCAAATCCGGAGCTGGCAGCCCTGGAAGAGCGCCTGACCGATGAAGCCAACCAGCTTGGCATCGGACCCATGGGCTTCGGCGGAAAAACGACCGTGCTGGGCACAAAAATCACCACGCTAAACCGCCTACCAGCAAGTTATTACGTTACGATCTCCTACATGTGCTGGGCGTACCGCCGGCGGCGGATGACCTGGCATAACGGTGCGGTCGACTATCGA
Source organism: Chloroflexi bacterium RBG_16_57_11 (assembly GCA_001795165.1). Lineage (GTDB taxonomy): Bacteria > Chloroflexota > Anaerolineae > Anaerolineales > UBA4823 > RBG-16-57-11. The sequence goes on along the minus strand of MGNS01000170.1, from coordinate 45,459 downwards.
TGAATGTTAACCTTTCCATACGATTCACTGGTCTTTTCCCGTAAAGCGATGGAGCTACAAACATGATCAAAGTCCAACTACCACTCAGCGATGATATTGTGCGCAGCCTGAAGGTCGGAGACCCGGTAGCCCTGTCCGGGGTGATGGTCACCGGTCGAGATGCAGTGCACAAATGGATGATCGATACCTTTATCAAGAAGACACGCCCGCCGCAGGGCGATGACCTGGACGTATATGCGGCAATCCAGCCGCTGCTGCGCGGCAGCGTGATCTATCACTGCGGGCCGGTGGTCGCCGGGCTGGACACGAAGGACTACCGCTTTGTTGCCGCGGGGCCGACCACCAGCAGCCGTGAGGAGCCGTATCAGGGCGACGTAATGCGCCACTTCAAGATCCAGGGTGTGATCGGCAAGGGGGGGATGGGGGTGAAGACGCTGGCGGCGTGCCAGGAAGTGCCGGGATTGTACCTGCATGCTATCGGTGGGGCGGCGTCGTTGATTGCCCAGACCGTTACACGCGTGCTGGGTGTTTATAAATATGATTTCGGCGTTCCGGAGGCGATGTGGGTGATCGAAGTCCAGGACTTCCCCGCCGTTGTTACCATGGACGCCCACGGTGGCAGCCTGCATGCTGAGGTAGAGCAGCATTCCAGGGAAGTACTGGAGGGGTTACTGGCAAAAGCCTGAGACTTTGCGCGAAATATGTTGCATTGTGCGAGGATTAGTGTTAAAATGTGAAATGAAGAACAATTTAGACATTATTGTGTACTTTGCAGGCGTGCGTATTGCATCCCATTTGACCTAGCATACAACTAGGCAATAACATCGATGCCGCTGATTGTTCATCAGC
>MGNS01000170.1:40101-44582 GCA_001795165.1 Chloroflexi bacterium RBG_16_57_11 | reverse complement strand
TTGAGATAAATTTCTTCATGGAGGGTGGTCTTACGACTTGCGAGACTTTACAAGTCCAGCAACTCAACTTTTGGAAAAATTAAAAGCATTTTTTTAGAGGGAAAAATGAACACCAGACGAATTGTGCATTTTTTGGCATTGATCTGCTTAATTCTGGCATTAAACCTCAGCATGCCCGCCAGGATGGTCACCGCACAACCAGGGCCTATTGTAGTTGTGTTCATCGAGGACAATCACATTGTCGGCTTTCACTGGCCAGTGGGCACGGAGCTCACCTTGACCATCGATGATCCGAGCACACCGTACATAAACCCGGATTATACCGACACTGCGCTCGCACAGACCGATCCGGATAATACGGACAGCACCGCCACCAAATTCTGGCCTGGAGAGGCCTTCCAGGTTGAGGCCGGTCACTTCATCACCCTGGGCGGCGGCGGCGTGACCAAAACCCACACCGTTACATCTTTGACTCTGGATGGCGTGGACATGCCCGGTGATAGGCTATGGGGCAGCGCCGATCCCGGCAGCGTGGTGGTTATCCGCAATCGCTGGCAGCGCGATATCGTTCGCTGGGAGACTGCGAATAGCGCTCGCTACTGGCAGGCCGATTTCAGCGTCGTCGGCGATGCTCTGCCAGAGGAAGCGCTCACCCACGACTTCGGCCTGGGTACTTACTTCATGATCAAAGAGAACGACGATGACGGCGACGGCACCCAAATCAATTTCGAGATGCCGTTCCCAGAGCTGTGGGTGCAATTGACGCAAAACGCCATCGAGTATCGTGGATTTCCGCCTGGTTACCCGCTCGAGCTCACCATCGATGACCCATCGACTGGCACAGGTGCCGATTACATACGCACAGATCTGGCGCCGGGTGATAACTGGATTGAGCTGGGGGAAGATTTCCACCTCCGCCCCGGTCATCTGATTACCATGACCAATGGTTTTCTGACCAAGACCCACACGGTCCTCCCTCCCCAGGTGACGGTTTTCGACTATGCTCTCGATACCATCTGTGGTACAGCCGAGCCCGGAATGCGGGTTGAAACAATCATCCAGGCCGGATCAGAGCAGTTGTGGCGCTCTGTTACCGCATCAGGTGATCGTTATTGGTGCGTTGATTATGCCCATCCCGGCGCCGACGAGAAAGAGCAACGCCTTTACGATCTAATTCCGTTTACCGAAGGTTCTGCCCACGTGAGAGATGAAGACCGTGATTATACACAGGTCACCTGGCCGTTTAACCTGGTAGCCTGGCCAGGAGGCGAGCATGTATCGGGGAACAACTGGCTTTACGGCGACCCGGTCACATTGGAGATCGATGATCCTACGACGACCGCCATGCCAGACTATACCGACGTGGCTGTGCCCGAGGTCGGGCCCTGGATCCTCACTAGCGTAGATTTTACGTTTACCTATGAAGAATACGATCTGAAACCCGGGGATCTCGTCACGCTGCGCCAGGGCGAACGCATCAAGCAGTCGATTGTCTCGCCGAGATTGGCCTTTACGTCGCTCGACTACCTGGAGGATACCGTCAGTGGAACTGCGACGCCTGGAGCTCAAATCTTGGTAGGGGTTGGTTACGGATCGGCTATCCATCGTTTCACCACGGCAAGCCCGGACGGCAATTGGTCGGTAAATGTATCATTCCCCGGCGGCCATCCCGAAGGATCAGGGCAGATTGACCTGCTGCCCGGTCACAATGTTATGGCATCCGAGGCGGATGCCGACTCCGACCAGACGAATATCAGCCGCAGAATACCCACGCCGACCTTGAGCGTACGCTTGACTGCAGGCGAGATCTATGCCCAGAACTACCTGCCTGGCTATCCCGTGAACCTTTCCATCTACGAGCCGGGCGACCTGGTCAACCCTGTATATTCGGATTCGAAGGTCATGGGGGTCGATAACCGGATTGTTTTTGACTATCCGGACACCCTGGATATCGGCGCAGGATACGTGGTGTGCTCCACGGACGGCGTGGTGAATAAAGTGCACAATGTTACCGGAGTGTGGATTAATGACGTAATGAAGGATCTAGGCCAGGTTTCTGGGGCCGCCGAAACCGGCACGCCGGTCACGGTCGTTGCCCGCAGTACCACCGTGCGCGCCCAACGTACCCTGACTACGGGACCCGGCGGATCCTGGACGGCTGATTTCTCGGTACCCGGCGCCGGGCCTGACGAGCAGGATGTCCTCGACCTGGATGCGGCGTATATCGTCTTTGCCTACCAGACAGACGACGATAACGATATGACCTGGGTGCACAGATTGTTCAATCAACCACCAGTGGCTGTGGATGATGATTATAACGTGGAGGCGGGCACATCACTGATGGTGTCCGCACCCGGATTCTTAGGCAATGACTCCGACGCGGATGACGATCCGCTGACCGCAGTGTTGTTATCTGATGTCAGCAAAGGCACATTGATTTTTGGCGAGGATGGAGCTTTTACCTATCTGCCTGGGGCAGACTGGACCGGAAGCGATAGTTTTGTCTATCGCGTCTGCGACCTTGACGGCATGTGTAATGAGGCCACTGTGACAATCTTCGACAACTGTCCCAGCATTTACAACCCGGCCCAGCTTGATCGCGATGGGGATGGGATTGGCGATGCCTGTGACAATTGTCCGATCGTGCCCAATCCTGATCAGTCGGGCAGTGATCATGATAGTGACGGTTTGGCAGATGCCTGTGACAATTGTCCTATGGCCCCCAATCCAGACCAGAGGAATATGGACGGCGATAATGTGGGCGCTGCATGTGACTGTAACGACAACGATGCCAGTATCTATCCAGGTGCTTCTGAAAAATGCAGTGATGGGATCGATCAGGATTGCTCCGGCTGCGACGTAGGTTGCCTGGAAGTATATTCTCCGGTTCTCTATCTTCATGACGACGAAATGTACGAACCCAAGTCGATTCAAAGCATGTTGAGGACATCCGATCTAAAAAAGAAGGATGAGTGCATCTTGTTTTTCTGTGACTATGACACAGTTGACAGAAAACCGGTGGATGTCGAAAGTTTGCGCGATAAGAACCATGACTACTTCCTGGACATGCAGGGTGCAGATCCCGGTATCTTTGACTACCATATACCATCCCCATCTATGTTCTATCCCTATCGGAACGAGGTGTATGGAAGAGAGGCCAGGTTTGGAGACAATATCGTGCTCCAGTATTGGTTCTTCTATCCTTTCAATATCGCAGAAGGTTTCCCCTTTCCGATAAGCACCCACGAAGGTGATTGGGAGATGATTCAAATCCTATTGGAGGATAACACGCGGTTACCCTTGGCTGCAACTTATTCCTTCCATTGGGGGGGCAAGACGTATGGCTGGTACGATATTCACACCCAGGGAACCCATCCTAAGGTCTTCGTATCCAAAGGAAGCCATGGGAGTTGGCGAACCACCGGCACCCACCAGTGGTTATTAGGGTTCCAAGTGACCATTGATGATACAACCTATAAAGGAAAGGTGATTTGCCCTCCGGCACTGATCGATGGCACTCAGACATGTAATGAAGGATACGTGCTGACCCCAATCAGCGATTACACGCACTGGGCGCACTTTGGTGGCAGGTGGGGGGCAAGATACGCGTACCTGCTGGATGCGAATATAGGGCCCAGGAGCCCGGCGAACATTAAGTACGGCAATGCTGCCAACCGGTGGAATAATCCCATTGGTTGGGCCAGGCGTCCCATGCCCTCCGGATTCATTGCTATTGGACTGAGCCCAGTTAACCTGCATGTCTACGACGCCCAGGGCAACCACGTGGGGCTGAATGCAGCTGGCGATATCGAGGTCGAAATCCCGGGCACCTACCTGTACTCGCCGTCGGATGGCGGCCCGGAGGGTTTGGTGATCCTTACGGAGCAGGATTTGACTTTTGAGATCCACTCAACTGGACAGGGCCAGTTCGACTTCTTGCTTTCAAGATACTACCGAGACACTTCCACCGAGACCTATATGGAATACCGGGATGTCGCCATCGACGAAGAGACTGTCGCCACGCTTAAAGTCAGCGCCCAAAATCCCGAATATATTATGGAAATCGATCTGGATGGCGATGGGGTGGTGGATGCGACCCGGTTGCCAGATAGTATCAACTCTGAAGTGAGCCCTCCTCCGGATATCAGCGGCGAGGGCTTGCCGGAGGAACCACCTCCAGCAGAATTGGATCAGGATGGCGACTGGATTTATGATCCAATCGATAATTGCCCGAGGGACAATAACTCGGATCAAATGGACGTGGATGAAGATGGATTGGGCGACACTTGTGACCAGGATGATGATGGCGATGGCGTGTATGATAGCCTGGATAATTGTCCCGTTACGGCTAATCCAGAACAGGCCGACGCCGATGGGGATGGCCTGGGCGACGCATGTGATAACTGTCCGGCAACCGCCAACCCAGGCCAGGAGGACTCGGATGGCGATGGCCTTGGCGATGCGTGCACCGTGGAGAGCGA
>MGNS01000170.1:21719-40049 GCA_001795165.1 Chloroflexi bacterium RBG_16_57_11 | reverse complement strand
GGCAACCACGATGCCATCCCCGACCGTTTGCAGGATAACGTCACCTCGCTATGGAATGCCTATGGAAACCGTTATCTCACATTGGAGTCGCCGCAAGGTACGCAATTGCGCGAAGTGCAGGTGCTCGGAGAAGCCTCACCCGAGTTTGCACCGACTGGCGTCAGCTTTCGGGTTGGGCTGATCACATATAAGCTGGAAGGGATCACCCAGGGCGATACAATAATGCTCAAACTCTACCTGCCACCCGAGCCGAACCTGAATAGCTACTGGCGTTATGGGCCGACCGCAGATGATCCAGCGGACCATTGGTCCAGCTTTGGCTATGACGGCGCGACGGGCGCCGAGATTGCCCAGGAAGCGGAGCGCACCCTGGTTTATCTTTACTATGTCGACGGGGGGCGAGGCGACGCCGATCTCACGGCGAACGGCCAGGTCGTCGATCTCGGAATGCCGGCAGTGACCCTCAACCAGCCTCCGCTGGCTGCAGACGATGAATACATGATAAATGAGGATTTACCGCTGACCGCAGTTATTCCGGGCGTGTTGGAAAATGATTTGGATCCTGATGGCGAGCCAATCACAGCATCGCTGTTGGAGGAACCAGGATATGGCACCCTGGCGTTGAGCCAGGACGGCTCATTTACTTACACACCTGCGGCAGACTGGCACGGATTTGATACCTTCGGATACCAGGCATGTGACCCCAATGAGACGTGCGATGAGGCGATGGTGGAGATCACGGTCAACCCGGTGAACGATGCACCCGTTGTCACTGCCAGCATCGATACTCAGACCGTGCAATACAGCGACGGGATTATCCCAGTGACATTCACCGCCAGTGACATCGATGATTCAGTACTTGCTGAGCCAGTGACAAGCCTGCCTGATGGACTTTCGCTGAACGATGGCGAGTGCACATCCAACAGCGCGGGTGTAACCTGCACCTGGACCCTCAGCGGGATAGTGATGGTTAGCGCCGGCACACATCCTATCACGATCAGCGTAGGTGACGGAGAGCTTGAAGGCCAAACGCAAACCAGCCTGGTTGTCAAGCCCGAAGACGCAGGAATTGCCTTTAATGACGGCAACCCGGTTGCGGTCCAGGTCGCTCTGCCGGGGGGAAGCAGTGGTCGGTTCCAGCTGGAATTCGTCATAGATGAATCCTTGCCCGACTTTTCCGATAGCGGTCGGGCTTTCCCGGGTGACATCGGCCTCGCTCAAGCATCGGTTAGCCTGGCGCCGGTGGGGCCGGGCGTGCAAATAAACAGCACGTGCACCCCAGGGGCCGTGACCGGCTCTGGATATGAAGCCAAATTGCCCGTCACCTGCGCTTTCGCCAATGTGCCGGTCAACACTTACAGCCTCCAGGTCACCGTGGACGGTGGATACTATGAAGGTTACGCCGAAGATGTGCTGGTTATCTACGACCCGAGTCTCGGCTTCGCCACCGGCGGTGGTTGGTTCTTCTGGCCCGGCACGAACGAAAAGACCAACTTTGGTTTCACTATGAAGTACAACCAGAAAGGCCAAAAGGTGCAAGGCAGCCTCCTCCTCATCCGGCATGTTGGTGAAGAGTCAATCTTCCGGGTAAAGAGCAATGCGCTCGGTGGTCTGGCGATTGGCAAGTCCACTTACCCGCTTTACGGCTGGTCGTCCTTCAGTGGCAAGTGCACCTACCTTGAGCCCGGTTGGCTCGCGCCGACCGGAAACTACGAGTTTATCGTCTATGTGGAGGATCGTGATCAACCCGGCGTCGGTTATGACCGGTTTTGGATCAAAATCCTGGACCAGCAAGGCAACCTCCTGGCGGTGATGTCCATGAACAGTAACCCTGTGAAGGACGCAGTTGAACTTAGAGGCGGCAACGTTGTGGTCCCGCACTAAGAATCTTTATTGCCTAACAACCATCGAAATTTGTAGGAGGAGTCGCTTATATCACTGGATGCTTTGAGTATCTAACCCCAGGCCGGGAACCAGACGGAGTAGATAGTGAAGTAGAATTATCTTCATGTGCAAGTCTACTCCGTTTGGTATCCATTGTTCAATCTTCTGGGCACCCGCGGCATAGGATATAATGCTCATTATGCCCACCCCATCCTCTCGTATGATCACCTACCTTTCGCTGGCATTACTACTCACCGGGGCTGTCTGGATCTGGTGGAGCCGGGCGCCAGAAGGAGCGACCACCCAGGGAGCAATCCCGGCGCCGCAGAAGGGCTTTCTTGCGCCCGATTTTTCTTTGGAGACAGCGGAGGGTGGTACCGTGCGCCTTTCTGACCTGCGTGGAAGGCCAGTGGTGGTTAATGTGTGGACAAGCTGGTGTCCGCCCTGCCGTGAGGAGATGCCAGCGCTGCAACGGGTATACCAGGATTATCGGGACCGTGGCGTAGTGATCCTGGGTTTGAATTCTACCGTCCAGGACGAGCGAGGTGAAGCGCTCGCTTTCGCTGCCGAGCAGGGGCTGACCTTTCCGATCTTGCTCGACGCGAGCGGCGAAGCAACCCGGCTCTACCAGGTGCGCGCCCTGCCAACCACTTTTTTTATCGATGCGCAAGGGATGATCCAAGAGGTGATCGCGGGCGGGCCAATGTCGGAAGCCCTGCTGCGCATCCGGGTGGAGCAATTGATCGAAAAAAGCCGTCTGGAGGAGCCATAATGCTGCCGGTGTTAAATATCGGGCCACTGGCATTGCAGACCTCAGGCCTGGCAATTCTGCTTGGGTTGTGGCTGGGGTTGTGGCTGGCAGAAAAATTTTCGGCAAAGCGCGGGGTGCCACCCAACCTGCTTTACAATCTGGTGTTTGTTGCGCTGGTGACGGGATTGATCGGGGCGCGCTTGGCCTATCTGGTCCGCTATCCGGAAGCGTTCGCCAGAAGCCCACTGAGCGCGGTTTCGTTGAACCCAGGATTGCTGGATCCGCTGGGCGGTCTGGCGGTGGGCATCATCTCTGGCGCCATCTATGCCCAGTGGAAGAAGATGGAGCTTTGGCCGACATTGGACGCGCTAACCCCGTTGCTGGCGGTGATGGCGATTGCGCTGGGCTTTTCACACCTGGCTTCGGGGGCTGCCTTCGGAGCAAGAACGCAGGTTCTGTGGGCGATTGAGCTTTGGGGGACACCGCGCCACCCCAGCCAGGTCTATGAAATTGTATCGGCGGCGGCAATCCTACTGATCCTGTGGCCGGGAAAATGGGGCGAGCATGAGCCGGCGGGTCGCTATTTCCTGCTGTTCGTGGCGCTGAGCGCGCTGGCGCTGCTTATTCTAGAGGCCTTCCGAGGGGATAGCCTGCTCCTTCCAGGGGGGTGGCGGGCGACGCAGATTGCTGCCTGGCTGCTCCTGGCGGCCAGCTTGTGGGGGCTGCATCGTTTACAGACAAAACCCAAGACACCCACCGAAATCGCCTGAAAAACTTTTAATGGCCAGATTCATCGCCACAAGAACTCAAAGCAGGTCACACCTTAGAAATGTCTGCCACCTTTTGGGACAAGGATCATCAAATGTGTGATTACTTGCATAAGGAGAAACGTATGAGCGAGGAACTGGGATTTGAAGTGAACCTGGATGTGTCATATGAGGCGGCACTGGAAAAAGTCACTACTGCGCTGAGGGCGGAGGGCTTTGGGGTGCTAACGCACATCGATGTGCAGGCGACGCTTAAGGAGAAGTTGGGTGAGGACTTTCGCCCTTATTCTATTCTGGGTGCCTGCAATCCACCATTGGCACATCGAGCGCTTTCGACGGATAGCTGGGTGGGGTTGATGCTGCCATGCAATGTGACAGTTGAAGCCAGGGACCAGGGTGGGACGCTTGTACGTATTACCAACCCGGAAATGATGATGCAGGCCGGGGGTCTGGAAGGGAATGAAACCCTGCGCGGCGTGGCAGCCGAGGCACGCGCCCGGTTGGAACGTGTCGCCGGGGATTTAAGATCATAACAGCGTGTTCGAGCCGCGCGAGATATTCTCCAAAAACTCCTGGCGGGTGGCCAGGTTTTTACGAAAAGCGCCGTACATCGCCGAGGTGGTCATACGGGCATCATGCTTCTTGACGCCACGCATGGTAGCACACAAGTGCAAACCTTCGACGACCACAGCAACGCCATAGGGGTTGAGCAGATTGTGTATGAACTCGGCGATCTGGCGGGTCATGCGCTCCTGAACCTGTAAGCGACGGGCGAACATATCGACGATGCGCGGGATTTTCGAAAGACCGATCACCTTGCCACGGGGAAAATAGGCGACATGAGCGCGACCGATAAAGGGAAGTAAGTGGTGCTCGCACAGGCTGTAAAACTCGATGTCTCGCACCATGACCATTTCATCGTAGGTCTCATCAAATATTGCTCCGTTGACCAGGGCAACGGGATCCATCCAATAGCCTTGTAACAGCTCCGAATACATGCGCGCCACACGCTCGGGGGTATCTTCCAAACCCTGGCGATTAGGGTCTTCGCCAACCGCAATGAGCAAATCTGTGACCGCACGCTGGACAGCAGGGTAATCAATTTGCGCGCCGGTCAACAAACCGGCCAACTCATCTTCCAAGCTTCCATCCAAATCTATTTTTGCCATGTTTGCCTCGATGAACAAACCATTGCCGCTTGCTGCCGTTGAAGTGTAACCCGAACCTACGTAGAAGTCAACGCAAGGCGGTAATTGATCCATACGACACTTGCCTGGCGCGCTAAATTTCCCAACATTTTAATACACCGTGGATGGAAACGAGCTAAAATATCAATTAGCCAGGTCGGATCACCGGAGGCGATGAAGATGGATCTCAATCAAATTTTACAAAGTGTGGATTTGTTCGAGGGCTTAACCGCGCATGAACTGGATCGAGTCGCCTCGATTTGCGTCGAAAAACGCTTCAAACCAGGGGAGTTAATCACTCGAGAAGGGGCCACAGAAACCGAGTTGTATGTAATCAACGAAGGCTTTGTGGAGATCTTGTTGGGAGAGCGATTTGGGGCATCGGCGCGGGTGGTGGTTAGCCTGGGTCCCGGCCAGATCATTGGTGAAATGGCTCTGGTCGATCAGGGGCCTCGCTCTGCCTCCGTGCGGGCGACAAGCGACCCTACTGTGGTGGAGACGATCCAACGCGCCGATTTTGAATCGCTGTGCCAGCAGGAAACACGCATCGGCTATGTCATCATGCGTAATTTGGCCGCAGATCTTTCGTTTAAGATGCGCCACCGGAATTTACGCGAACGATAAACAGGTGCGCAATGGCAATTTTTAAAGTCAGCTACGTCATCGTAGGGAATGCCAATCCCGGAATGATTTTAAACCAGGATCACATGCCACAAAAGGGGGACAGGGTGCAATTAGGCACTGAATATTTTGAAATCATAGAAGTGATGGAATTAGTGCCACCACGAGGCGAATTCCATTACATCCATGTCACTTGCCGGCCATCTGGCAAGAAGCGAAAAATCAGATAAAGCTACATGGGCCACCCGATGATGGATGGCCCATGCAATTTAATTAGGGGAAGTGGATCGCAAGAGGGTCCTAAACAATATAGGGTTCGATCAAGCCATAGGTGCCATCTCGGCGGCGATACAGCACATTGACGGCGTTCGAATTGGCATTATAGAAGATAAAGAAATTTTCGTGGCCAAGCAGAATCATTTGCTCAATGGCTTCGAATTCATCCATCGGGGCGAGCGGGAAACGCTTCCGGCGGGCAATTACCGGGCCCAGCTCGCCGCTTTCCTCTTCCTCTTCTATTGCGGGCTCAGGGACCACTTCGGCAGCCGATTTGCCATCGCCTCGACCGCGAGAACGCTTTCCCTTGTAGCGCTCGATTCGACGTTGTATCTTTTCCAGGGCGGCATCGACCGCGGTAAAGATATCATCGGCGCGTTCTTCAGATCGCAGAATGTAACCCTTACCGCGCACGGTGATCTGAGCCACCTGTCGATCGGCGGCGCTGCGCGCCGATTTAACATACGCAAGGTCCACACGGGCTTCATCGATGTCTGGCAAAAATCGATCCAGCCTTGTAACTTTCTTGGTAACATAATCATTAATACGATCGGTTACCTCAATACTTCTTCCATAAATATCGACTTTGACGGTCATACAAGCCTCCTGATCCAGGAAAATGTATTACGCTTGCTTTAAACTTGGTTGATGGCTGCACGCGCCAGTGTAAGGCCAAAAACCTGGCACGCACCAGCTTTGATTAATGCCTCAGCACAAGCTTCGATGGTAGCCCCGCTTGTGGTCACGTCATCCACTACCAAAATGCACTTATTATTAACAATTTCTGACCTGGCAAGAAATGCGTCAGACACATTCTCGCGCCGCTGTGTCAGGTTCAAACCGACTTGGGATCGTGTATCGCGCGCCTTTATCAAAGCCTGAGAGCGAAACGTCATACCGCTGGCCAGCGACAAAGGGAAAGCCAGTAAAGTGGCCTGATTATATCCGCGCTCCGCCCGGCGGGCAACCCCCATCGGAACCGAGGTAACCAGGTCTATCGGCCAATTCAACTGATGGAGCATTTCATACAATGGCCGCGCCAGCACCTCTCCCAGGGCAAGGTCACGGGAATACTTCAAGCGATGCAATGCTTTACGCAAGGGACCATTGAAAAACGCCCAGCTACGCAAGGCAGAATATGCAGGTAGAGCCTTTTGGCAGAGCCAACACGGCTCGGGTGAATGGTGGATACGCCCGCATACCGTGCAAATCGTGGATGGAAGGAGATGAGTCTGGTGCCGGCAATCAACACACCAACGCGAGCCAGATTTACCGCAGCCACCACACTGCGGCGGGTACAGCCAATCCAACCCGGCCCAAGCCAACTGGTATAAGCGATAGGCCGGTCGCCCCATGTTACCCGGCACAACCATCGCGCCTCGCACAGTGAATAAACTCTAACGCAAAACTAGCTGTCGAGAATGCTGCCGACAAGTGGCCGGCTTATTGACCACCGCGAAAAAGAATGCCTCCCAGAGTCGAGCGCATCATTGATAGGAGCGCAGGTGTCATCAACACGATGCAGATCGCCGGAAAAATGAGCAGCGCCATGGGGATCAGCATCTTAATAGGCGCTTTATGTGCTGCTTCTTCAGCGATCTGGCGGCGCTTGATCCGCATCTGATCAGCCTGGATGCGCAGGACTTTCGCCATGCTGACGCCAAGCTGCTCGCTTTGGATGATGGCAGCGACAAAACTGGTCATTTCGGATATTCCGATGCGGTCTGCCATATCGCGCAACGCTTCTCGGCGTAACTTGCCTAAGGATAGCTCAAGGATGACCCGTCCAAAGGCCCTCGAGAGCTCATTGTCCCATTTTTCGCTGACTTTCTGGACAGCACCATCAAAGCCCAAGCCGGCTTCGACGCAAATTGTGAGCAGATCGAGTGCGTCGGGCATCGCACGGCGGATGGCTTTTTGGCGACGTTGGATGCGGCTGGTGAGCAACATCTCGGGGAGGTAAAAGCCAAGGGCGACGAACCCAGCCAGGACTAGAATTTTCCTTCCCCAGCTCCAATCAATGCTGCCGATCGTAAAAATAAACAGCATGAAACCAGCAATCGCAACCGCGATAATAATGCGGATGGCCCAGAAAACTGAAGGATCCAGGCCACGTGGACTCCCGGCCAGCTCTAACCGATGGGCTGTAGCTTGCAAAGCGTTCTGCGGCGTGATTCGGGAGACGAGCTCGCCGATACGCCGGGCCATGGGAATAAAAACGCGATCCGAGATCGGTTGTGAAAGCTCGATTTCTTCGAGGGTAGCCGTCTCACCGCGGGCCGCAAATTCAGCCAGGCGCTGCTGGAGCGGATCGCTCTCACGACGATCACGTAAACCGACTACCACAAGCGTAATCGCTCCAATCACAATAAACAGGATAATCAGGACGAGAATGAACGTCGGCATTCTATATACCTCCGTAAAACGTTATCGAGGACTGCCTCAACCAGACTTATACATCGATATTGGCGATGCGAGTCATTACCCAATAGCCGGTCAGCACCAAAATGGCGGCAATCGTCAGGGCAATGTATCCTATAATTTTAGGTTCGGCGAAAAACTGCATCATATAGGGGCGGTTTACCACCCACAACACCCCGATGATGATCAACGGCATCATAGCCAAAAAGCGACCGGAGTACAACACCTGCGAGGTGAGAACGCGTATCTCGCCTTTAATACGCACTCGCTCACGGATCGTGTAGGAAATGGTATCGAGGATTTCCGCCAGGTTACCACCGACCTCGCGCTGGACATTTATGGCAGTGATTACCAGGTCAAGATCACCGCTGGGGATCCGTCGGAGCAAGTTGGCCAATGCCTGCTCCATGGAAATGCCTAACTGCATTTCCTGGACGACACGGCGGAATTCATCGCTGATGGGTGAAGGCATTTCCCTGCTAACCGCCTCCATGGCTTGCATTGTGGAATAGCCAGCGCGCAAACCATTCACCATGAGATTGAGCATATCTGCTAATTGCTCGTTGAAATGGACCAGACGCTGATTTTGCTGGCGACGAACATACATGCGGGGAAGGTATAACCCGACAATGAAGCCAATGATGGGGAAAATCGGGATAGGGAACGGATTCCCGCGTCCCATGAAATACCAGAATACGAAAGCTGAACCAACGCCCGAGAGTATCGTGATGATCAGATATTCTCCCGGCTTTAACTTCAAATCAGCACGGGCTAATTCACGGGCGATCCCTCCACCCCAGGTGGATCGCTCTACCCGGCGGTTGAGCCAGTCTGCAACGGGAGTTGCTCTCTCTACCTTTTTCCCCTTGACTTGCTCTTCCTCCAGGTATCGCCCCAGACGCTCTTCCACGAGGGAGCGCTCGCTTCTGGAAGTGATCACAATCCCAATCACCAGCAGGACTACCACAGCGCCAGCGCCGAAAATAAGGATTACTAACATCGGGTCCATAGTCTGAGCCTTTCAGAGCTTTAGCCTTTCAGGGCTTTAGCCTCTCAGTGCTTTAGCCTCTCAGGACAAGCCTCAGATCAAAACAACGATCAGAGCTTAGTATCGCCGTCGCTCGCCGATCCCAAAAATCGAAGCGGGCAGGTGAATTCCTGAGGCCTCAATCTTGTCGATGAACTTGGGGCGCAGCCCGGTAGGCCGCAGGCGACCGACCACTTTTCCATTCTCATAACCGGTTTGCTCGAACACAAAGATGTCGGTCATGGTAATTACATCACCTTCCATGCCGCTGACCTCGGTGATGTGGACTACTTTCCGGGAGCCATCCCGCATGCGTTCTTCATGCACCACCAGGTCGATGGCGGAAGCGATTTGCTCACGAATGGCCCGCACCGGCAGCTCCATTCCGGCCATCATGGTCATGGTCTCCAGACGAGCAAGCGTGTCGCGCGGGCTGTTGGAGTGAGCAGTGGTCATCGAGCCATCATGACCGGTGTTCATCGCTTGCAACATATCCAGGGCTGCTTCATCACGAATCTCGCCAACAATGATCCGGTCAGGGCGCATACGTAGAGCATTAATCACCAGCTGGCGGATGGTTACTTCACCCTTGCCTTCGATGTTCGGTGGGCGAGACTCCAACGTAACCACGTGCTCCTGACGAAGCTGAAGCTCAGCGGCATTTTCAATCGTTACGATGCGCTCATCGCTGGGGATAAACTGAGAGAGGATATTCAAGAAGGTGGTTTTACCCGAGCCAGTGCCACCCGAGATAACGATGTTCAAACGCGATTCTACACAGGCTTTTAAGAACTGCAAGGCCTCCTGCGTAATTGAGCCAAACTGGATTAACTGCTCGACGGTGATCGGGTTCTTGAAGAATTTACGAACGGTGAGGACAGGACCAACCAGAGAAATGGGTGGGATCACTGCATTCACACGCGAGCCATCTGGCAGACGGGCATCTACATACGGGCTGGACTCATCGATACGCCGGCCCATAGGTGAGACAATGCGATCGATGATGCGCATGACATGCTCATCGCTCTCGAAAGTTAGCGGAACCCGGGTAATTTTTCCGCCACGCTCAACATAAATATTCTTGGAGCCATTCACCATGATTTCTGTGATGGTCTCGTCTTCAAGAAGCGGCTGCAATGGTCCGAGGCCGAGGATCTCTGCGGCGATTTGCTCGTACAAGCGATGCCGCTCGGGGCGGGTGAGGACGATATTCTCTTCCGTGAGGATCTGCTCGAAAAGATCCTGGATGGTAGCACGGACATCATTCACACGCGAGATATCAATCGACGGATCCAGCTCTGCCAATAAACGGTTCTGGACACGGGTCTTGAGGTCCAGGTAGGTATCTTTCTGAGGCGCAACACCCGGAGCTGCCACACGCCGGGCCTGCAGATTGACCAGCCGGGAAGCGCTCGGGTTGGTGCTTGAGGCGGCTGGGGTGCTCTGATTGGTCTCGCCGGGCTGGGGTGGCTTACCCTGCCCTTGCTCAATACGCTTCAATAATGACATCTTATCCTACCTCCTTAGCTTACCTTTTTTTCGATACCGGTATCTTCGCAGCTTCTTCAGCTTCTGCATTAAGCTCGTTGATACGCTGCCGCACTGCTTCGGCCAGAGCGAGAAAGTTTTTTGCTATCGGCCTTGAGCGGTCTCCCAGCATCAGAGGTATGCCTTTGTTGACCGATAGCATAATCGTCCGATCTTCGAATGGGATCACCGTAGCAAGTTCTTGCTTGAAGTTTTCGCTAATCTTTTCTGGGGTGATCCCGATACGTTTATCGTAGCGATTCATGACAAACAGAATCCGTCGACGCCGGATGTTGAGCACATCGGCCAGGTCCAAATAAAGGCGAGCATTCTTGATTGCCGGGATCTCTTGAGTAGTGATCAATATAACCAGGTCGCTGATATCCATCGCCGCCAGCACGACATCAGTGAGTGTGGAGGATGCATCAACGACGATGTAGGGAAATTGTTTCCGCAAGTACTTCAATACTTTTGAGAATTGCTCGCCAGTAACATTCTCAGCATATTCTGGCCGGTTGGGAGCTGCGAGCACTTTGAGACCTGAAGCAGTGTGATTAATCAGGACTTCCTGCACAAGGTCTTTATCGAGCTCATCGACGCGCTGTGCGAGGTCGAGGATGCTGGTGCGTACTTGCTCGTTCAGGAACACGGCAACATCCCCAAATTGCAGGTTTGCATCCACCAAGACGACCGGTGTCTCTTCATTGTGAAGGGTCACAGCCAGGTTAACAGCCAGAGTAGTGGTGCCGGCGCCGCCTTTAGGGCAGTATACCACGATGATTTTCCCTTGGGCCAATTGGACGCCCATGCCCGGCAGACTTGCCACATGGATCGCTTTGTCACGCTCCTCGAACGCCATTTTCCCAGCGCGGCGGATGGCAGCGGTCATCTCGTCAACAGAGGGGGGTTTTGTGAGGAAATCACGCGCGCCAGCCAACATCGCCCGGCGCATATAATTCGGATCGCCCTGAACCGATAGGATGACAATCTGGGTGGCAGGGCTATGCTGACGGATCAGCTCGGTAGCCGTGATGCCGTCCATATCGGGCATATTGATGTCCATCAGGACGACATCCGGTTTTAATTCTCTGGATTGCTCGACGCCGGAGCGGCCTGAATTAGCCGCCCCTACCACCTCCAGATCTTTTTCAAACTGGAGCAGTTTGCGAATGTTTTCCCGAGTCTCCGCTACATCATCAACAATTAAAACCCGAACCTTATTCTCACCGGTCGACATTTATTCGCTCCAAACCAAGAGTCCCTTGCTGTGTTCAAAGCTACTCTTGCGCTTACGGGAGAGTTACATTGTCGATACGCGGGTTCAGGCTATACGGCAACCTGGCGGGAACAGGTATTTGGTATTGTTCGAGCAAAAATTGCAAGGTAACGGGCAGTACGTTTTCGCGTGAAGTGTCATTCGCAGCGCGCAACGCCAATGAAAGTGTAGCGGCTAGCTTGTTTTGCGCCGCCAACACATAATTCAGGGTGACGGCATCCTGCGGGCGGACAATCAGGGTCACGACATCCGGAGGAACCGGTCCGGCAGGTGCTTCACCTTCCTGTTGCTGCGCCTCCGGGGTGGGGGTTACCGTTGCCTGTGGCTGAACTTCCTCACCCGGTAGGGGGAAATTGCCTACCTGCAATACGACAGCATCCTGCAACAGCATATTGCTCACATAACGCGGTCGTTGAGCTTCGGAGGGAACGACATAAACAGCTTGGCCGAGGACGGGATCAATGACCACCTTACCGTAAATACCCGGAGATAATACGGAGGGTGGAGCTGGCTTACCGGTTTCAGGGTCAATAACACCGCCCTGGCTGAGCGAGGAAATGCCTACTGTCAAAGGGAGTTGTCCCGCTTCCGGATCTGGAGGTCCAGAAGAAATAGCAATGCCGGTGAAGTTAGGCAAAATCGATTGGAAGTCTGTATCGACATCCACGAACATCATTGTGGTGATGACGTTAACATGATCGCCGGGGCGTAATGCGTAAGCTACGTTGGCTATGCGATTGACGGGAATCGAAACCGCCACCATGCCTGGAGGGATATTAAGCGCCCAAGGGGACCCAGAGGTTGGTATGGTCTCATTCTCACTTAAGAGCATCGATTCCAGTAATGGAATGCCGGCAGGCAAGTCATACTTGACGATGCGCCCAACCATTTCGGGAAGTTGCTCTCCCATCACCATCCCCTGAGGCAATTGACCTTGCTGCCACGGGATTTGTGCCATCATTTCAGATTCGAGCTCGGTGCCCTTGGAAAGGTTTTGGGTGACATAGACTACCATGACCGGTTTGGGCGTTGGCGTTGCCTGTTGAGCAGTAGTTTGCGGCCGAAGGAAGAGCAGCCAGACAACTGCAACAGCAACCAGACCCAAGATCAAGACGAAAGCCAGGATAAAGAACACTCGCCCACGACGCATAATCGCCTCCATGTGTTGGGGTTCAGTTTACACCAATCATACTCTTTAAAGGGTAAAAGTCAAGTTAAATTGTAAATTACATAATAGAAAGGGTTGATATTGTACAAATAGAAGACCTTGCTTTCTGGCAAGGTCTTCTTCCTCTTATCCGAATTTCCGATTGCTGGACATAAGCCAAATAGCAATCGCCGGGTGCTGGTCTTAGATTGCATTCACGATTTGGCTGAAGACATTGCCGATCGCCGGGCCAAGCAGGGCAAGAATGACAATCACAACAATCGCGACCAAAACAAGAATCAACGCATATTCCACGAGGCCCTGTCCCTTTTCCTTCGGTGCAAACAACATGATATTCACCTCCTTTCCCTTTAAGTTTTTCAGCTGTGTTTTCCCGATTGTTTATATTATAGTAAATATCAGGGAAAAATCAATACCCTTCCACCCATTGTCGTCTTTACAAAAATGCAAAGATTCGACATTTTACAATTTATTTCTCATTTTATATCTGTGGAAGCTCGATCGTAGGCAGCTGGAAACTCACTCGAGTGCCCTGTCCGACAACACTATCCAATACCATTGACCCGCCGAGCATTTCTACCCGGTCACGGATCACCTTTAGCCCCATGCCGCGTTTTTCTGAAATGTTTTCCACATCGAAACCTTTACCATCGTCGTCCACGGCGACCTTAATGATCGACTCGCCCATATCGATCTGGACTTTTACCGAGGTGGCAGCGCTATACCGAGCGGTGTTGTTTAGCAGCTCCTGGACTGCGCGGAAGATCATCACCTCTTCGTAGGATTCCAGGCGGCGCTCTTTCCCAGACACCATCAGGCGAGCTTCAATGTCAACCTGATCCTTCCAGGCATCCACATAGCGCTTTAAGGTAGGGATCAAGCCAAGATCGTCGAGCATCATTGGGCGCAATTCGAAAATGAAGTCGCGCACCTTACGAAAAGTTCCAGTTGCAGAAACCTTCAAACTATCCAGCTCTTCACGCGCCTTCTTTTGATCAACATCGAACAACCGCATGGCGATTTCGGTCTGCAAAATGAAGTTGGATAAGGCTTGTGCAGGACCATCATGCATCTGGCGAGATAGACGTTGACGCTCAGACTCCTGCGCCTGGATCATCATCTCCACTGTATGGGCAGTAGTCCCACCTCGAGCGCCGGGCTCAGCTGATCCACCGCTATCCATGGCTTGATTAACATTTTCCATCAGTGTAACATACCGGGTCAGGTGCGCTCGATCGCTTTGCAGCTTCTCGAGCTGTCCGCGCATAACAAACAACCGCTGCTGGGCCTCCAGGGCTGATTCATAGATATTGCGTATATCCGCGCGAGGCAGGGTATCGAACTGGGATTGCATCTGCTGCATATGGGCGGTGATCGAAGCGTTACGCTGAGCCAACTTGTTCACTTCCAACTGGCTTTGTTCCAGCATTAATGCAATTTCCTTCAACTCCCGGCGACTCTGATCGAGCTCAACATGAATTTGTTCTTTCAAAACTGTCCAAGCATCAACTTTTTGATTCTTCTCGCCCGTCATAAGCCCTCCTACGTTTAAATCATTACGATAAGCGTCAATGCAAGCGGACCCAGCCATAGCGCAGAGCATATAGGACTGCTTGCGTACGGTCTTCTACCCCCAGTTTGTGTAAGATCGAAGTCACATGGTTTTTAACCGTCTGATGACTGATACCCAGCGCAGTCGCGATCTCTTTGTTACTCAAGCCACGTGCCATACAACCCAGGACCTCCATCTCTCGCTCCGAGAGTGGTTGATAAGGCGGCTCATCCAACTGTTCAGCAAAATCCGACGTTCCCACTGATTGGTTGCGAAGCCAGACGGCCAGCTCCTCGGCTGTAAAAACCTGCTCACCCAAAACGTAATTGCCGGCGACCACATTGCAGATAACGCTATAGAGTCCTTCGGGCTGGATATCTTTGGTGCAATAGGCGCGCGCACCGGCACGCAAGCCATGCACCTTTTGCGCGATATCATCGTAGGCGGTCAATAAGATCACACGGGTGGGCAACTTCTCTGCCATAACACGCAGGGTGAGTTGCTGACCGTTTACACCCGGCAGGTTGATATCAACAAGAGCTACCTGTGGCTGGATATGACGGATGAGCTGTAATCCTTCCTGTGCGCTGGCAGCCTGACCGATGACACTTATCCCGGATTCGAGGGATAATGCATCCGACACTCCCTGCCGGAAAAGGGGATGATCATCGATGATTACCAGGGTGATTTGATCGATCATAGGATTATCTTTTACTCATCGGATTTAGAGTATAGCACAGGAGGTTTATCCCGGCAATCTTATTGACAATTTAATCAAACGACGAGGAGGATCTCATCATGGAAACATCCATCGATAGACCGACATATTTTCTCCGCCCATCCGCGGGCTAAATCTACCCGCTGTGGAATAGATCTGGTCGGCGCGGTGGACCAGCTGTGGATACCACGCGGGGAACGTAACCAGATAATCCGCCTGACGTTCTTGGAGGAACTCTGCCAGGCGTGGCTCATCACGGATGAATGGAATCACTTCTGGCGAAACCAATCCAGCCAGGTCGAGCAGATTTCGCTGGGCGAAGTAACCCAGCGCGCCGATATCGTGAGCCGCGATGAGAGCATCCGAGGCTGTATTGTCAGCCACCCAATGCGCTGCGGCGACCATCTCAGTTTCAATTATTGCGACATCAAAGGCATAGGCCCGCGCTCCAAATCCCCAAAAGAGGATCACCACCAGCGAGATGGACAACACCCACACCCGGCTAAGCAATCGTTTCCAGTTGGATGATGAGCGAAGCTGAACCCAGCCGATCAGTCCAGCCAGACCCCAGGAGAAAAATGCCGGCATCATTGGCATGACATAACGCCCGTGCTGATAGGTCACCGGCAGGCGCAAGGCGTAAAGGAGAAGATAGCCAATCACCCATATGGCGCCAGCCAGGGTACCCCAAGATCGACTTCGCACTGCGCGCGCAGATTGGGTTATGAAACCGGGCAGGAGCAGCACACCGGCCCCAATCATAGGCAGGCTGGCTTCAGTCAGAAAACGCCTCCACAGGGCGGCCTGTCGAAAAATCGCATATTCGGCCTGCTTGGCAAATAAAGTATTCGGCCACCAGCTGCCCTCCAGGATCCGGTTAAATAACAAATAAGGAAACACAAGCAAAGCCATACCGAATAGCAAACCCACTGCCTCCTTTGTGCGGCGCTTCCAGGAGCCAGAAGCCAATGCAAGCGTAAACAAAGCGGGTCCAATTAGAGTGATGCCGTCCGGGCGTATCCAAACACTCACGCCGATTAACGCACCCAGGGCAATCCAGTTCCGCTCTCCACCAACCAGGCGCGCCAGCACGATCAACGCCAGCAGGCCCATCAAGAGTGTCTCCATACCAGAGACGGCCGCCCATACCAGGTGCCACTCCAACACCAAAAAAAGCCCCACCCATAAATCCGCGGAGGCCATCTGCGGGCACAGGAGGCGAAAAGCATACATCCCAACCAGGGCAACGGCAAGCAAAGTCGCCCAACCCAAGGCGTAGCTCCAAAGGTAGGGTCCAAGGTGGAGCAGGTGACCAACCGCCAGGAGCGCCGACCAGAGCGGGGCTGTGGAGCCAGCGGATGGCTGTCCGGGCAGGAAGGCCCACTCGCCACGAAGCGCCAGATTGCGTGCGTAAGTATGATGGATCCAGGCGTCATCGAGAGGGAAGCCGATCCGATAGACCAGGCGGCTGGCCAGAAGGTAACCCGCCACGGAGAGCGCTGAAACCAGAGCCAGGAAAGCCAGCTGCCGCCGGTGACGTCGGTCAGGGAGCAACGATTTCATACAGCCGAATTCCTTCGACAGTTTCAAGGTAACGTAAGCCGGGTCGGTCGCCTGGCTGTGCGTACAACGTGTCACCTCGAACTTGTTCGATCTCGATCAAAAGATAACGACCTCCGTAGCGCTGCGCCACCTGGAGCAACACATCGGTATTTCCGTAAGGAATCGATATCGACGGTCGGCGGCTGGCGAGATAGTATGTGGGGGCGTCATTGACAAGAACAACCGCCTCCGGTGAGGCGTGGCGAAAAATCAGCTCCTGCTCCACCCGGGCATAGCGTCGCTGGAGGTCGTCCCAGGCAGGTTGGAGGACATCGCCGCCGATCACACGATTGAAAGTCACAAATACCGTCAAAAAGAGGGCGATCAAGACCATCCCAATCTGGAACACCCGACTGGCTTGATGCGTATCCCAGCCTCGCCGGCGCTCCCCCCATTCCAAGAAGGCAAACAACCCAACCGGGGTTACCGCCCAGAACAGCGGCTGGAGGGCCGCGCCAGAATGGAAGAAACCGCCACGCGCACCCTGGTACGGGAAAACCAGGGTCATCGCCAGGAAGGTGAGCGACCAGGCCAGCAGACCGGCCTGGACAGCTCGAGAATGGCGCAATCGCCATAATCCGCTGATGATCAGCGGTAACAGGAAAATCTGACACTGGACGGCCAGCAGGGTTTGCATGTTCAGCCCAAGCGCCCACAGACGGGCTTTTAAAATAGCGCTCAGGCCGGATCCCCACCAATGCTCCGGGGTGAGCAGGCTGGCGGGATATGTGAACAGCTCATCATAGCTGGTGATCCAAAGGGCATGCCCCCCACCAGGGGATAAAAACGAGTCAAATACCGCCAGGTTGCGCAGCAACCAGGGTCCCATAACCATGAAGTAGCCGATCAGGACAAGCAGCGCCGCTGCCAGCCATGACATCATTCGGCGGCGGCCGGTAGGCGATCGGTTGAGTTCACTTCCATTGAACAACAATGCCACAAGCAACCACAGGATGCCATCGGCGCGAGTCAGGTGCATCAGCCCGGCCAGACCACCCAGGATAAGTGGAGCGACGTACACGTACTTACGATGTCCCAACCGATGGTTCTGGTCTGACTCATCCAAGGATTGAGAAGAGTGACTGTTTTGGCTATGTATCACCAGGAAAAAAAGCGCGCCAAAAAGCATGTACAGTCCGAAGGCATCGGTGGTGGGTAGATACGGCAAGTAAAAACCGGAAATCGCAGCGATAATCCCGGCCAGGAGGGCCCATTCTCGGCGACCTGACAGGGCGAAAGACAGCCTGGCAGTCAACATCGGGATTATCGCCGCCAAAAGCAGGAAACCCAGGCGGGCGGTGGTGAAAGTATGCGCACCGCTAAGGAGCATTGTAAAGGCAGCCAGTAAAGACGTCAGCGGCATCCAGTAACCATGCGAGGGGTGCGGTAACCCGCCGGGTTCATCCAGATAATTCCACAGGATTCGCTCATTGAAACCATCGCCGTTTGCCAGCCAGACTCCCCCAGCCATGTAATAGGAGGCGTCCATGTAGCCCGGTGTGGATTGAAAAAATGCCACACCGAGGGCTAGTACCAGGCCAAGAAAAGAGACC
>MGNS01000170.1:20149-21676 GCA_001795165.1 Chloroflexi bacterium RBG_16_57_11 | reverse complement strand
GGCATATACACCCCCAAAATCCTGTACAAGTCGGAGATCTTTTAGCAGCGCTTCCATAGCCTGCCAATCTTCCGATGTGTAAGCCGGGCCGCCTCCCCGGCGGATGAAATCGGCACCCAGCCGATAGTACAGCAGGTGGGTATAGCCGGCAGCGCGCCATTCCGAAAGGATGAGGTCATTTTCGACTGGCTGTGCACCGAGGACAGGATAGCGCCCGCGCTTCCAGCGATCGAGCACTTCATCGGGGTCGCAACGCGGCAGGCAATACAAGCTACGTGGCTCCCATAAGAGCACAGCCCGCCGTTCTGGAGGCAGCTGGCGCAACGCCTGCATGGCCGGAGCGTACCAGCCCAGGTTATCTGTGAGGACATCCGCCTCAGGCTTTAAACCCAACCAGGCATTGAAAGCGCCTTGCTGCAAGGTAGCGGCTGCAACCTCGAAGGTATTCAAAGCTAATACCAAAGCGATCAAAAAGGAGGTGATACGGCCAAGACGCAGGCGGGGCATGGATAGATGCTGCAAACTGGCAAAACCCGCCGCAGACAAAAAGGCCAGCTCGGGGAAGAAAGCAAAATATAGCCGGGATTGGAGCAAATAGGAGGAAAATCGTCCGAGGACCATCCAGGTAAGGACACCCGCGACGCCAATGATCCCGGCCAGTCGGATGGCTTCCTTCGGATGGGCGGGACGGAGGCGCCAACCCAAAATGGCACAAAAACTCAGGCCAAAAATCAGAGGTCCGATGGAGGCGCTATACCCGGGACCGCCTTCTACGCCAATGAAAGTAGACCGCAAGGGCAGAAGGAAGACATCCTGCCATCCACCGAAAGGCTCGCCGCCCTGGTAAAGCGCCAGGCGCAATGGGGTCATTGCCCCGGCAGGGAAGAAAAAGGGATAAAGCGGGTTACCGGTAGCGAGCAGGTTTTTGACCAACCAGGGCGCAGCCGCCAGGATAGCGGCCCCACCATATCGCAGGAGATTCAGCAGGATTTGACGAAGGGATGACCGGCTGTAATAGATCACCGCGACAGCTCCGCACAGGATCAAGATCCCGGCGGTATATTTCGTGCCGAACGCCAGGCCTGCCAGGATGCCTGCCAGAAGCAGGTATCCTGTTTGGCGATCGCTCACCCACACATCCAGCACCGCCAGCCAACAGACGCCAATGAGCATCACCAGCCAATCGACATAGCCCCAGGATAGTGCAGAAGCCAGCGTATAGCCCGAAACCAGGATGGCAGGAGCGACCCAGGCGACATGTGCATCAAACTTTTGGAATGTGTAACCAAGCATGCCCGCGAGAGTGAGCACACCGATTGCCCAACCCAGAGTGGCAGCAGCCGGACCGCCTGCCAGGGCTATCATCCAGGTATACAGCATCTCCGCAGTCTGCGGCATACCCCAGAACATGTTCTGGGGTACATAATAGAATCGCCCGGCATCCAGGTACAGGCGAGGCAAGACCAGGTGATAAGTGAGGGCGTCGAAACGGAACGGCAGCGAGAGGCAGGAGAGCAAGGTGAAAAA
>MGNS01000170.1:16952-20135 GCA_001795165.1 Chloroflexi bacterium RBG_16_57_11 | reverse complement strand
TGCAACCAGCCAGGAATTTCCCCAGTCGGCCCGTCTGATTCCAGGCCTGTTTCAAGCTGCGCCACTGGCTTATCCAGGCAACTACGCTGCGGCGTAACCAGATGAGCAACCCTGCGATCGCCAGCCAGCCAATCCAAGGGCGCAACCCACCCAACACTCCAATCGCCAAAACCCCCAGCGCCAGCAGGCACAAGCCAATTGCGGCTTGCAGCGCCAGGCAAGCCAGCGGGTGCAAGGCGATCCGGGGGAGCAGGCACTGTCCCAGGCCGCCCCCTACAGCCACCAGCAGCATAACAGCCATGAGACGGCCGAAGGCGATCCCCAGGCTTAGCGCTTGGGTGGGGGTAAATGGCTTATGGACGATATAATAGGCGATTACCAGCCCGGTGAAGAAGAGAAATGCCAGCACTCCTGCCAGGATAGGCCAATTTCTTTTCTCCGCTCCTTGTTCCGTCTCCTCCATATGTGCATACCCCCATTGATCAGCTTATTGCTTGCGGCTAGAGTGGCGCAGGCGATCCAGCAGCGGTTGCTCCGGGCGAAGGACCCACCAACGCACCCAGTATAATCCAATGAGCAGAAAGACTGGCAGAGGAAAGAACATGATCAGCCCCTGGACCGGTTGATCTCCGCGCTCCAGCGTAGCCAGGAAAAGCCACCAGACGCCAAAGAATAGCAGAATATAGCTCCCAAAAATCAGCATCTTGCCAAGGCTACGCCATTGCTCATCCCAGGCGGCAAAGACCATCAACAAGGCAGGAAACATAATCATGTAATTCTCGGTGGCGGTGGGAAGGCCGACCAATTGTGTGGCTGCGAGCGTGAGGCCGGCTGTCCAGAGCAGCCAGCGGAAATCTTTACCCCAGGCCTGCCGCCATTCATAAATCAGGGTTGCCACCAGGATCACCGTCAGAGCATAACCCAGACGCATGCCAACGCCGGGCATCCAGACGGCAAAGATCTCCCCCGGAGTGGTGGGCAGAGTGTAATCCGGATAAGCAAAGAGCTGCACCAGGTTTTGCCAGATCCAGTTGGGGATCAGCAGGCTGGTCACTGCGGTAAACAAGGCCAGATTGCCTAGAAAGCTCCAGAACAGGATCCAGCGCCGATTGGAGATGCTCCAGATCAGGACCAGGAGAATCACAAGCACCACCATCTGTGGTTTCACGGTGGTCAGAGCAAGCAAGAGCCCGGCTAATCCGTCACGCCCATCCCGCATCGCCAGGAAGGCCAGGTAAACAGTCAAGGCAATCAGCAGCGCGGCGTTGGCGTTGATCAAGGCTCGAATGGTGTAATACCACAGGCAGGCAAACAGCAACAGCACCCCGAGCATGAATGGCGAAAGGCTCCACCGGTTGAGCGACAGCCCGGCCGCGACGAGCAAGATCACGCTGACTTCCAGTACCGTCATCCACACGGCGCGGGCGATGTTGTAGTCAGGGATCAGGGCAAAGGGGCTGAAAAGGAAGATCGCATAGAAAGGATAAACGAACAAGACCTGATCTTCGTCGCTGCGAGCAGGGCGTCCATAGAAAAGTCGCTGGATCTCCTGGGTGGTCTCTTCGCTGTATGGACTTTGACCTTCCATAATAAACAAACGTGTGCCGGCCCAGCGGGGTAACAAGTCACTGCCGCCCGGGTTCTGGATTGAATAGCGATAGTTTGCCCAGGTGAGAAAAACCAGGACAAGTGCTGCCAAGATAATCAACGAGGCAAAGAGTAGCTCGGTAGGTAATCGCTTCAAGGCGTTTCAGGGGTGCTCAAAAAGGGTTTTCCGCCTGATTTTCAGGGATGCGGATCGTAGCTGAATTTTACCTTAACTCATCAGAGGATAGTTCCAGCTTGACAAGATTGTTATGTGGGTGACCCAAGAGGTTTTCATCCCACGGCAGCGACAGACCAAACAGGCCAGATTACGGAAGGTTACAGCCCCGATCAACGACTATATACCACCGCCTGCTGATCCTGGTAAAAAAGCTGCCAGTCTTCTTTCTGAAGATGCCCAACCACTGGCATGCCCGGTTCCAACAGGATCAGGCGCACGCCCCATTGATCCAGGATCTGCTGCCAGCCGGGCTCGGCGCGCACGACCTGCAACCACTGGTTGATCACTGCGTCGTTGTACAGATCGGTGCGCCCGTCAATAAACACCGGGTATTCAGGTAGCTCCCAGAGCAGATAGCCGCCCCAATTGTAGGAGTTGAATAGCCTGCCAGGCGGTTTTTTTTCTTTTATGAATTCCACCGCGCCGACAGGCAGGGTCTGGCGGAACGCCTCCTGGTTGGCAGCCGGCGGGAAATCCACACCGGCCTTAATCACTACAGCCAGGATCATTACCGTAAAGATCACCAGATTGAGCCATTTCTGTGTGCGGGTTGGCTCGGCCGGTGAAGCGCCACGCAAACCGAAACGCCGGCCCAGGACAGACAGCAACGGTGCAGCATGACGGGTGAGCACCGGAGGGGCGACCAGGGCGAACAATGCTACGTTACGCCAGGCCAGCAGCGCCAGGTAAGCAAAGCCGGCGATGAGCCCAAAATCGGTCAGGGCCAGACGGCGGCGTGAAGCGCCTACCGCGCCAAAAGTCAGCAAGAGCAGCCAGATAAACGGTTGCACCTGACGAGAGTGGAAATCCGGCGATTGCCATTCCAGGATGTAGTCCTGGAGGGCGCCAATTGAAACCGTCTTAAATGGGTAGGCCAGCATCGCCAAGCCAGAAGGGTTGACAGCTACGGCGGCAATCATCAGGCCACCGATCAAGCTTAAGCGGATGAAACGCTCCTGGCGACCGTTACCGAGCGAATCCCTGTGAAACAACACGGGCAGCAACCAGGTCACGCCTTCAGCAAACCAGTAAATCCCCCACAGGATAAACCCGATGGCAAAACCACCGTGGCTGTTCGCCCAGATCACCATCAAAACCGGCAAGGCCCATAATCCATTCAGGCTGCGGTGTGTGCGCCTCCAGCGATCGCCCTCTAACAGCCACAGGTAGATCGCCGCCAGCAGGAATGTGACCAGGTACGGGCGAGCCGCCCAATACACCCCAGAGGCCGCGGCCGCCAGCACCAGCACGAAGGCGTGTAGAAAGGCCCCACCGCTCAGGGTGCGCCAGATGAAGGCGAAAGCCATGGTGATCATGAATGCGGTCCACAGGTTCAAGCCGCCTGGGCCGAGCATCTT
>MGNS01000170.1:13935-16931 GCA_001795165.1 Chloroflexi bacterium RBG_16_57_11 | reverse complement strand
CACCAGCCACCCGGGATATTGCCAGAGCTGGCCAAGACGTGTGTATGAAAACGGGTCGACCTGCGGCACGATGCGTTGCTCGATGATCCACTGACCGGCGCGCAGGTGCCACCAGGTATCGCTATCCACCGAGACCCGGGCAGACATGGCAAAGATGGCCAGGAAGGTGATCCAGGTGACCAGGCGTTGGGTGCTCAAATTGGAATGCTCCTCATGGGTTAGACGCCTGGCCCAGATCCATTTGCTCCGGTCTAAGCGAGGCGGATAAGGCATAGAATATGGTGAAATCGCCGATCTTCTCTTCCTGCCAGGTCAGGCCATGGGAGGCGAACTGCTGTCGCAGGCGATCGTTTAAGGCTGGATGTTTGGTAGTGATGTAGGCCACGTGTTGAGCCTGGGCTACCTGCTGGCGATAAGCAGCAATGCGATCATCACGGGCGGTATGGCGAAAGTCCAGATGATATGGCAGGCTGGGGAGGAAAATCAGCTCTTCATCGGAGAGGAAAGCCAACGGATAGGCCACCCAATAATTGGTATAGCCAAAGGTTTCGCCACGCTTGCGCAGGAAGGCCATCAGGTCGGGAAGATACCGTTGGTCTACTTGCGATGGAGCATAGAATTGCGTGGAAATCCCCGGGGGGAAGCGCAGGGCGCTCTGCACGCTACCCCACAAGTGGTAACCGAGCAGCAAAGCAACCAGCCCGTAGGCCACCAGGCCGTAGCTCTTGCGCAGCTCGACAATCATGGCGGCGGCGAATAGCGAAAGCGGAATGGCCAGGGGGACAAAGTATCGCCCTGAAGGATCGGCGCCAAAAGGGGTCAGGAGAAAGCCGAGCAGCAAAGTCAGCATCACCCCCACCAGCAGCGCCTGGTCAGCGCGATCGGGATGTGATCTGCTCAATCTGCGCAGGATAAACACGATCACAGCCATCCAGAACAGCAAGATGAGCGGCAACAGCGGCAATCCCAGCCAAAAGACTTCCCAGGGCGGGCGCATGCCGAGCGTGACCGTCGTCCCCAACAAACCCAGACCCATAAGATGCTGACCCACCTGCAGCAGCCAGGACATTTTCTCGACCCCGGCAATTGCTCCGCCACCCAGCTCGTAGAGCAGCCTGCTGAAGCCGTTCGTCAGGGCATAACCCCACCAGGGGGCGGAGCCGAGCAAGCCACCGGCTGCCAGGGCCAGCGCAGGGGCAAGAAAATTTTTCCAGGGGACAGCCGCCTGCGCGGGCAGGCGCTCCGGTGAAGAATCCGCAGGTGGAATCGAGCTTGCGTCTATGACCATGGGTGAAACCTGGACCGGTCGATGGAAGACCAGGGCGATGAGGTACGCCATGACGGGAAAACTATAAACCAATGTCAGGCCAAAAGCCCACAGGCCCAGGCCTATCCAGAAACCCAGCAGTGCCCAGCGCCAAATCGCCCCTGGACGGCGAGTCGCCTGGAGCGAGCGCCCGATGCGCATCCCGGTGAGCAAGATCAGGTTGCCGAGCAACAGCGCTTCGCCATAACCCCCAAGGGAGGCACTGGTGTAAAGAGTGACATTGACCGTAGGGATTGCCAGCAGCAGCATCGCCAGGACGCCCACCTTCCACGAGCCAAAGGCTTCACGACCTAGCAAGGCGCTGGTGAGCAACACACCCAGGTAAAGCAGCGTTTGCACCAGACGGATGGCCCAAACCTGTAGTCCCAAGACGGAAAACGCTCCCGCCACCAGGAATGCATCCAGGCTGCCCATATAGGCCTGACCGTAGAAAAACACCGGCCGGGCCCCTTGTAAAATATGGCGCGCCATGAGAGCCACGACCGCTTCATCCGCATTAAAAGGCAGCCGGTCGCCAGCCGCCAGCCCTGCTTTAATCGCAAGCATGGCAGATACTGCCAAAACAGCCCACAGCCACAGGCTGGAAAACAGACGCCGCAGGGATCTCACAGAGCAATTTTAGCTTCAATTGGATCAGCGGGCAAGCCAGTGATCACCGACCTGATGGAATTGTTGGTTGACAGAAAACCCCCAGCGGACGTATGATAACCGGGATGGACCCTGAGCAACACGAAAATCTTCCCCGGGGTGCGCCAAGCTGGATGGGTTGGCGCTGGCTGCCGGTCATGCTTTTCCTGATAGCCGTTACTGCCCGGCTACTCCCCGGCCCGCGTACCATCGATGATTCTTATATCACTTATCGCTACGCTCGCAACCTGTTGTCGGGTGAGGGCTTTGTTTATAATGCCGGCGAACGCGTGCTCGGCACGACGACGCCACTGTATACCGGCCTGATAGCGTTGGCGGCTCTGCCCACAGGCGGGATTAATGCGCCATATCCAGGCCTGGCATGGCTGATCAACTCCCTGGCGGACGGGCTGACTTGTATCTTGCTATTTTCCATAGGACACAGGTTTAAGTATGGCTGGGCCGGTTTGGGCGCAGCGCTGACCTGGGCGATCGCGCCGTTCAGCGTGACATTTGCCATCGGCGGGCTTGAGACCAGTGTATTTATTCTGCTGTTGACAGGCCTGATCTACGCCCACTGGCAGGGCCGGCACGTGCTGGCAGCGGCGCTGGCGTGCTTATCTTTTTTAACACGCCCGGACGCGCTGATCTTGATCGGATTGGTCGCCCTGGATCGAACTTTACAGCTCTTCAAAGAATGGCGTCAAGCCCGGCAGGCGGGCAGGCCAGCGCCAGGCTTCCCCTGGGCTGAGTTGATGGTTTTTACTCTGCCCACCCTGGCGTGGCTCATTTTTTCGACAGCTTATTTTGGCAGCCCGCTGCCGCACTCGATCGCGGCCAAGAGCGTGGCTTACCGCCTCTCCCCAAACGAAGGTCTTGTCCGTTTGCTGCAGCATTATGCCACGCCTTTCCTGGAACACCTGACCTTTGGGGTGCGCTGGATTGCAGTTGGGATGTCGCTCTACCCGTTTCTGTTCCTGGTGGGCGCCTGGCAGGCTGTTCGTGCAGCGCCGCGATTGTGGCCCTGGGCAGTTTATCCGTG
>MGNS01000170.1:10120-13925 GCA_001795165.1 Chloroflexi bacterium RBG_16_57_11 | reverse complement strand
GTTATCTTCGCTGCGGCCAACCCCCTGATCTTCCGCTGGTACCTCTCGCCGCCGCTGCCCTCGTATATACTGTTCATCCTGATTGGGGCGGAGATCCTGATCGGCAGCGTGACCGTCGCAATTTCCCGCAATAGGAAATCTTCCACTCAAGAACAGGTGAAGGCCACATCCGGCCGGTTATTGCAGGTCCTGCTGGCGGTTTTTGTTGTGGCAATGCCAGTGATGCTATCGCTACGCGAGTGGCGGTTGCACCCGGATCATGGCCCTGACCGGCCCGCGCCCGAAATGGCATGGTTCAAGCTGGAGCTGCTGTACCGCCAGGCAGCGGATGAGCTGGGGGCGGAAATCCAGCAGGCACCGGGAAACCCTCCAACCCTGGCAGCCGGCGATGTGGGCGTGCTGGGCTTTTTCACCGGCGCCAGGATCCTGGACACCGTGGGGCTGAACTCACCGCAGTCAACCGGCTATTACCCGCTGGACCCGGCATTGTACGTGATTACCTACGCCATCTCGCCTGACCTGATCCTGGACAACCAACCGGACTACGTTGTGATTTTGGAAGTCTACGGGCGGGAGGGCTTGCTCAAAGACCCGCGCTTCTGGGAGCAGTACGATTTGCGGCGCAAGATCCCAACCGATGTTTATGGAAGCGATGGGCTGCTCATCATGGAGCGAAAAAAGGGCTGAGGTATTCAGGATCATGCTGAAAACCGCTACCAAAATGAAATGGCCTTCCTGGGCCTTCTGGCTGATCGCCGGCGCAATCAGCCTGTACGCAATCTGGGGGGTGTCGCGCGTGCCATTCCATCCGGATGAGAGCACTTATCTATTTATGAGCGCTGACATCGATCTGGCCCTGTCGAATCCAGCCTCCTTGGCCTGGAAACCCGAAAAAGTGTTAGATCTAAGAGAGCATTATCGCGCAATCGACGCACCGATCACCCGATACCTGCTCGGTTTGGGGCGCAGCGTCGCCGGGCTACCCGCCCTGCCAGCAGATTGGAGCTGGAGGGCAAACTGGGAGAACAACCAGCAGGCCGGTGCATTGCCGGATGTGCAACTGCTGTGGGCGGGACGCCTGGCGATGACCCTGTTGCTGCCTGTGAGCCTTTTTTTCATCTACTTGATCGGCAGGCGTATGGGCGGGGAGGCCAGCGGCTTGCTGGCCGTGGTCTTATTGGGGAGCAATGCTCTAATTCTACTGCACACACGCCGGGCGATGACCGAGGGGGCGCTCACTTTGGGAGTCCTGTTTGCCTTATGGTGCTTTTTAGATGGCTGGAAAAGACCCTGGCTCTCCGGGCTGGGTATGGCTGTGGCGTTCAACGTCAAGCACTCCACATTGGCTCTGCTGCCGGTGGGCATGCTGGCAGTAGCCTGGGCCTTTTTCACTCCGCCAATCGGGCCCTTGGGAGCCCGCGCCAGAAAGGCGCTGACCAATCTCCTGGTCTATGGGGCCATGTTTGCCCTGGTCACGCTCATACTTAACCCCTTCCTATGGCACGATCCATTGGCGGCGGTCCAAATTTCAATTAAAGAGCGGAACGATCTGCTGCAGCGGCAAGTGGCGGATACCTTGCGACTGGCGCCAGAAAAAGTTTTGGCGACTCCCGAGCAGCGAGCCGTTTCACTGGTGGCAAATTTGCTCATCCTTCCGCCCGCCTTCGCCGAGGTGAAACAATACCAGGCTTATACCGCAGCCGCCGAAGAAGCATATCTGTCGACGCCAGGGCACAACCTTCTACGCGGCATGCTGGGCGGCGGCATGATGCTTGCCTTATTCTTGTTGGGGATTGCTCTGGCGTTGGTCGATTTCCGCCACAAAAACCAGGAGCAGCGTCGCGCCCTGGCATTGGTCGGGCTGGCGACAATTTTCCAGACCAGCCTGTTGATCTGGGCGGTGCCGCTCACCTGGCAGAGATACGTGATCCCCCTGGTGCCGATGACCTGTCTTTGGGCGGCTTACCCGGCGTCCTTCGTAGAGAAGATCTTACAAGGAATGGGCAGAAGCAGTCTGAGAAGTGCAAGCCCAGAAAAATAAAAGGGGCCGTCTCATTCAGACAGCCCCTTACGACAAGCTTTATCCTAAATACTCACGCAGCTTGCGACGGATGGCAGGGTGACGCAATCGGCTGAGCGCCTGGGCTTCGATCTGGCGGACGCGCTCACGGGTTACACCCATCTTCCGGCCCACCTCTTCCAGGGTATAGGCCTGGCCATCCAGCAAGCCATAGCGTAGCTGCAGGATGCGCACTTCGCGCGGCGGCAGGCCGTTCAAAACAGAATCCAGGTGCTCGCGCAGCAGGTTGTAGGTGGCGGTCTCATCCGGGGCAGGCACCTCTTCGTCCTGGATGAAATCGCCCAAAACCGAGTCTTCCTCATCATCGGTGGGTGTCTCCAGGGAAAGCGGTCGCCGCGCCACCTGGATCATATTCTCGACCTTTTGCGGGGTCACATCCAAAGCGCCGGCCAGCTCTTCGACGGAAGGATCACGGCCCAGGCGCTGGGTCAGCTGGTGCTGCACGCGTAACAGCTTGTTGATCTGGTCGCCCATGTGCACCGGTACGCGGATGGTGCGTCCCTGGTCAGCAATCGCACGCGTCACCGCCTGGCGTATCCACCAGGTGGCGTAGGTGCTGAACTTGTGACCACGGCGGTAATCGAATTTCTTGGCAGCGCGGATCAGGCCGATGTTGCCCTCCTGGATCAGGTCCAGGAAAGGCACGCCGCGCCCCATGTACTTCTTGGCAACGCTGATCACCAGACGAGAGTTGGCAGTGATCAGGTGCTCGCGGGCAGCCCAGCCGTCCTCGATCAACGCCTGGAGCTCCTGACGGCGCCGCGGGCTGACATTGCCTCTGGCCAGCTCCTCGCGGGCCAGACGGCCACGCTCGATGCGCTGAGCCAGCTCCACTTCTTCTTCCGCCGTGAGCAGCGGAACCCGCCCGACTTCCTTCAGGTACAGGCCGATGGTGTCATCGGTGTCGATGTTCGCCAGGTAATTGTCATCTACGCTAAGCTCCCGGCGGACATCCTCCTCGTTCTCTTCTTCTTCGATAAGGTCTTCATCGCTGGGGCCGCTGACGGCCGCCTCATCCACATACGGGATACCAGCGCTCAGCAAAGCAGCAAAGGCCTCCTCTAACTGATCCACATCCTGCTCCGCTTCTGGGAAGAAGCTCATGATGTCGTCAATGGTTACATAGGATTTCTGACGCCCCAACTCGATCAGTCGGGCGATTGCCGAATGCTCATCCGGCTCTTCAATCCCGGTCAACAGCTCGTCCTCAATCATAGGCTTTACATTCCGTCTCTGGGATGTTTCTTACAGAATACATCCATTTTGTTCCAAAATCAATACCCAATTTTGCCCATTCTGGAGCCCGGTACGGGGCCCGTACCGGGCTCCGGTCCGAGAGCCTGCCTAGGGCAAGCTTCCACCCGTCGGGGTGACCTGTTCCGTACCCGGGATCTGCTCCACCGGCAGCGGATAAGGTGTGGGCAGGTAGGGTGGTTTATCCACCAGGTCCAGCACCGATTGCAAGCTGAATTCATTTGCAATCATGACCCGGCGATCACCGGAGAGGACATAGTAGCCACTGCCGGTCGGTGTGACCTTGCCCACGCTGGCAAGATACTGATCTCCATTCCTTACGGTGACCAGGATCCGGTAGGACGGTGGATTCAAGCCCAGAGCCTCGAGTTCTGGCGGATTTTGCAATGTGCTGACCACCGGCAATACTGCCAGGCCGCCAATTACCGAGTCCATGGCGGCGCTGTCGAGAGTTGAATCAGGCACGCCCGT
>MGNS01000170.1:7252-10100 GCA_001795165.1 Chloroflexi bacterium RBG_16_57_11 | reverse complement strand
CATCCTTCAAGAGATCGATGGCCTTGTCG
Organism: Chloroflexi bacterium RBG_16_57_11; assembly: GCA_001795165.1. Taxonomy (GTDB): domain Bacteria; phylum Chloroflexota; class Anaerolineae; order Anaerolineales; family UBA4823; genus RBG-16-57-11. The sequence goes on along the minus strand of MGNS01000170.1, from coordinate 10,071 downwards.
CCAACATGCTCGATGCGCACGCCGGCGATCTCTCCTTCCACATCGAACAGGTATTGGTCACTCGCGACTGCCTCAGAGGCCTGCGGAGTGGCTTCAGCAGCCTTCTCACCCTGTGAGCGCTGCCAGAGAAGAACAGCCGCCAGAAGCACAGCAAAGATCAGAACAATGATCCAGGTGGTCTTGCGAATCATGCGGCTAGCCTCGCCGTCGCCGTTTCACGAAGACGATGATGCCGCCCAGCAGCGCCAAGCTCGGTAGAATTATTACCGTCCCCAGGAAGATAAGGTTCATAATCGTCTGTTGAGGCGGCACCAACATGCGCGATGTCTGGTCCTTCGGGGTCAGGCTGATCAGGTTCTCCTGTCCGACCGCCCAATCCACCGTATTGATCATCAGATCACCGTTGGCGTAGGCCGGGAAGTTGAGATCCATGGCAAAATCCGAGTCGCCGTAGACAGCCAGGCGCGCCTTGTTTTCCAGGTTTTCAGCAGCCACCGCCAGCGGCACCGGGCCTGGAATATCCTGGCCATCGTCAAACTGGATATTCGAAGTTCCATCCGCAATCCCCTCCAGGGTGGTCTCGGCCCAGGATTGCGCGGAGGTCATTACAAGCTCGACCAGGCTTGCGCCAGCCCCTGCCGAGGCCGAAGCGCGGACGCTGCGTGCAGTAGGAAACTGCGAGGTGATGTTTTGGATCGACTCAGTGATCGCATGCCGACCATACGCCGCAGCAAAGGGGGCATAGGTCTGTTGTGAGTTTAAATCGAAGATGATATCCTTGCCCAGGTCTATGCCCCAATCGCTAGAGAAGTAGTCCGCTAACGGATCGGGGGCCTCTCCAAACTGAGTCACCGGGAGCGGCTCGAGCATGGCAATCACCGCGCCGCCTGTCTGAAGATATTGCTTCAGCAGATCGACTTCCGCCTGGTTGAGCGGCTGGCGTGGCCCGGCAATGATAACTGTTGCCGCCTCTTCGGGGATCTTATTCTCCGCCAGCAGGTTGAGCACTTTGACAGTGTAGTTCTTGCTCTCCAGGGTGCGCTTGACAATAGAATAAGATTGATCGCCGGTATCCTCCGGATTATATTCGCCATGACCGGTCAGAAAGTAGACCGTTTTAGCGGTAGGGTTCATAAGCCGGACCAGGCCACTGGTCAGCTCCTGTTCGCTGGCGCCTCGCACGGGTTGTTGGCTGCCACCCATGGACAATACGATTGTGCCGTCCTGGGTAATTTTTGCCTGCTCCGCAGCCAATGGATTTTCATCCGGATCGATGAATTCATAGCTAAATTTTCCGGCACTATTTTGCTCGAACCGTTTGAGCAATTCTTCTGCTGTATCTCTCGGATAACGCGAGGAGAAAAAGGCCTGCGCAGTAACCTCTTCAGACAGGCTATTGAGAGTGTTCACCGTCTCCGGAGCCAATGTAAACTGCTTATCCTCAGTCAAATCCCAGGTCTTGGGGTTGGCGTATACCAGATAGTTGAACATAACGATAATACCGATAAATGCGAGCGTCAGGATCAGGGCGTTGCTGCCATAACGCGCCTGGCGCCCGGTTAAAAGCCGACGTACATGATCGGGATCGAGCAGCGCATAAAGCGCCAGGCCGACCACGATCAAACCAAGGCTGATTTGCAACGCCAGACTCATCTGGCGCTGGACGACGTACAAGCCAATCGAGACCAGGGCCGCAATCAGAGCCAGGTACAGGCCTAGCGGAGCAAAACGCCGCCATTGAGGATTCATTAACCCCACCTCCTGACCTCAACCGACATTGTGCCCAGGAAAAGCGCCAGCGCGGTGACACTCAGATAATAGATTAAATCACGCAGCTCTAAAACACCCCGTAACAGGTTGTTGTTAAACGGGCCGCTGATGTCCAGATAGCGGATCCATTCGGAGACGCCTCCCATCGATCCCATGACCCGCACGATTAAACCGGTGACCAACCAGAAGAAGATCACTACTCCCAAAGTCGTGATGAAGGCAGCAACCTGGTTGCTGAACAGGGAGGATATGAAAACACCAATCGCGACCAGCGCGGCGGAAATTAAGACCAGCCCCAGATAACCGGTCATCATCGGGCCCTGATCGATGCCCGGAGAAATCAGCTGGTCCAAAACCAGCGGGTAGATCAGAGTAATTGCCAGCAGAGTTACCAGCATCAGGAAGGCGCCCAGCCATTTTCCGACGACCAGCTCCCAATCTTTGACTGGCGCGGTCATCAGCAATTCGATAGTCCCCAGGCGTCTCTCCTCCGCCAACAGGCGGGTGGTCAGCGCTGGGGTTAAAATTGCCAGAAGCAAGCCCAGCCACCAAAGGACCACATCAATGTTGGGGACATACCCTTGTTGCATTGCCTGCGGTGACATGGCGAGAACCAACGAGGAAAAGAAGAAAACGCCCAATATCGTAAGCATAATGAAGGCAACCAGGTATGCCACAGGGCTGGAGAAGTATTGGCTATATTCGCGTTTAGCGATCGTCCATACGTTATACATAAACGTTCTTATCCTCCTCAAGACAAGCAGAAAGGGCTTTCACGATAAGATCGAGTCTCACTCCGGCAGCTCGTTTTCGAGGAGCTCGTCGCCGGCTGGCTCAAGGGGCGAGGGCTCATCGCGAGTAAGCTGCAGGAAGATGTCCTCCAGGCTGACGCCGATGGCGCGCATTTCCAACAGGTCGTAACCCGCCTGGACCAGGGCGCGAGCAACCTCCGGACGAGGATCGGCTCCAGGGAGAGTCTCAAACTCGAGCTTGCCATCTTCCCGACCGGTTACGCGGGTCACACCGGAAACAGCGCCCACCACCGCCTC
>MGNS01000170.1:5089-7237 GCA_001795165.1 Chloroflexi bacterium RBG_16_57_11 | reverse complement strand
CATCGGCGTCGCCACTCACCACAACGGAGATTCGCCGTGCGCCGGTAAGCCGGTCCTGCAGGCGCTCCGGTGTGTCTTCTGCCACAATCCGACCTTTATTAATGATCAGGACGCGATTGCACACCTGCTGCGCTTCAGACAGGATGTGCGTCGAGAGCAAGATGGTATGCCGCTGGCCCAATTCCTTGATCAGATTCCGCACTTCAATAATCTGTACCGGATCGAGGCCAAGGGTAGGCTCATCCAGGATCAGCACATCCGGATCATGGACCAACGCCTGGGCCAGACCCACTCGTTGGCGCATGCCTTTTGAAAGGTTACTGATGTAACTCTCGGCGCGATCCAGCAGCCCCAAGCGATCAAGCAACTCGTCGACGCGATCATCCACATCTGGCACACGACGCAGGTCAGCCATGAATTTTAGATACTCGAACACCGTCATATCTGGATACAACGGGATTGTCTCTGGCATGTAGCCCACGCGCCGCCGAACATCCAGCGACTGGTCCACCACATCGAATCCGGCCACCTGCGCCTTCCCGGCTGATGGCGGCATGTAACCTGTCAAAATCCGCATCGTCGTGGTTTTTCCAGCACCATTCGGGCCCAGGAAACCAAGGATCTCTCCCTGATCGGCGTGAAAGGTGAGATCTTCGATCGCCCGGCGAGAGCTATAATCTTTTGTCAGACCTTCTACTTGAATCATAGACAGGCTCCCAATACAAATTATTAAAAATAACTCATCTACGCATTGACAACAAAAAGCACAGCGCCAGATTGGCGTCAGTGCTCAATTTTGACGTACTATACAGCGTTCTTGCGTTAGCTATCCAAACGATCGGAAAAACATATCCAGGTAAGTTTATACAATTAAAAAATTGCGAAATCAAGTAGGTTTACGAAGTCTAATGAAATGCTAATCTAAGTGCTTTGTCCAGGTTCAAAGTTACATTTGAAAATAGGCATTTCATAGCCTGGACAAAGCCTTAAGTGTTCCGTCAACCAGAATTTCAAGTAATAGAATCACGTTGGACGGAACACTGGTAGCAAAGCTTTTCTGCACTGTTTTTTTTTCATCTTCTCGGGGCAATAAAGGCGCTTGATTCCGAATAAAGGCTTGCATCTTTTAACAGAATAGGGCATACTAGAGGTAGGGAGCAGAATATTATGGCCGCGATATCTTTGAGAGATTACATTCGGGAGATCGAGAAAATGGTCGAGGGTGGCAGAAACGAAGAAGCCATCGCCCATTCCCGCCATGTTCTGGAGTCCTTCCCGAAGCATGTTGATGTCTATCGATTGTTGGGTAAAGCCTACCTGGAAGGCCAGCGTTATGGTGACGCAGGGGATATCTTTCAGCGAGTCCTGTCTGCTGTCCCGGATGATTTCGTTGCCCATGTTGGAATGAGCATCATCCGCGAGGATGAAGGCAACCTGGATGAAGCCATCTGGCATATGGAGCGCGCTTTCGACGTCCAACCTTCCAACAACGCCATTCAGGACGAGCTGCGCCGCCTGTATGGGCGCCGAGATAACGTTGAACCTCCGAAGATACGGCTGACGCGCGGTGCTTTAGCGCGCATGTATTACAAGGGCGAGCTTTACCCTCAAGCGATTGCCGAGTTGCGCGCAGCGCTGAATGAAAATCCAGACCGGCTTGATTTGCAACTGGTGCTGGCAGAAACTTATGCCAGGACCGGGCAGCGTGCCGAAGCGGTAGACCTGGCCGGTCAGGTGCTACGCAAGCTGCCATTCTGCCGGGCGGCGAACCAGATTATGGTCGATATGTTGATCGGCACCGATCAGGAAAGTGAATTTCAGACCTATTTTCAGCGCCTCGGCCAGCTAGACCCATATGCTACTTACATAACTGCCGCTGTTCCAAGAGTGGAGGATGTACCCGACCAGGCTATCCGGCTAAATAAATTGGATTATAAGGTAAGCCAGGCTGTCTCCGTCGCTCCCAGCCAACCACTCTGGGCGGCTACGCTCGGTGTTGAAGTGGCGGAGATTGCCACCGGTCAGGAAGAGAGTCTCCCTGAATGGCTTGCTTCAGGCCCGGTTATGCCGGTTCAAGAGGGTGAGCTGGCTGAAAGTGGCGCGGAGCCGGTTCCACCAGGCGACGAAATGCAGACAGCTGCACAAGAG
>MGNS01000170.1:4741-5021 GCA_001795165.1 Chloroflexi bacterium RBG_16_57_11 | reverse complement strand
GCCAGCGAGCAGATCCGCGCCGCTGAAGCCGCAATGCCATCGATGGAGGAAGCCGGCGACCTGGAGGTTGAGGGCGAGCTGGCTCCGGCTGAGATACCCGAATGGCTCCAAGAGATGGCCCCCTCTGAAATCGCATCCGAAGCCAAAGCAGAGGAAGATGTGTCACCCTGGCTCGACGAGTTGTTTTCCAGTGAGACTCAGATCGAGGAAGAAGACCAGAGAGCAGAGTTTACCTTCGCTGAAACTCCGTCCGAAATCACAGACCAGAAAGGTGCCGGTC
>MGNS01000170.1:2850-4704 GCA_001795165.1 Chloroflexi bacterium RBG_16_57_11 | reverse complement strand
CTCTGGGCCAGGAGGATAAGGAACCCGCGGACATCGAACCACCACAGGTGCAGGCAGCCTTGCCAGAAGAAATCATCGACGAAGCAGTGTTGGCGGATCTTTCAGCCGAAGTCGCTCCGGACTGGCTGGTGGAAGACCAGGAAGTGGCTTTCGATGAGAGCCTGCAGGCGCCTGCTGTGACAGCCGAAGAGCAGTTGGAAGAATGGATGGCAGAATCCACACCCGCCGAAGAGCTTCCCGTTGGGGAAATCTCGGGCGAGTTTACTGACTGGCTGGAGGAGGGCTTGGAACTACCGGCCGAACAGGTTGGGCAGATGGCACAGCCAGAGCTCGAATCGACCGATAGGTCCCTGGAGGAAGGCGCACTCGAGAAAGCTGCTTTAGGCGAAGAAGCCCTGGCGGAGATGGTGTCAGAAGAGCCGCCTGAATGGATGGTCGAAAGCGAGACCGTGCTTGTGAGCGAGGCTTTCAAAGAGGAAGCCGTTGGAATGGAAGAAGAGCTGCCTGCGTGGCTGTATGAAGATGAAGCCGCTCTCGGGGAACCGGCGCCCAGCGAGGCAGCCGCTGAAGAATCAAAGGAGCCGCCCAGATGGTTATTCGAAGCCGCTGTAGAAGGGGAGGCTGAGACCACCGATGAAGGAGGCGCAGAAACAGGTAAAGAGACAGAGGGAATGCCCGATTGGCTGAAGGCCGCCGGCGCCGTCGCCGGAACCGCTGGAGCGTTTGAGGTATTCGAATGGCTGGGCGAAGAAGAAGGTGTCGAAGAAGAGCTGTCGTTGGTATCTGGAATCGAAGGCCTCGAATTGGGAGACACTCAGCCAACCCGTGTGAAAACGGCTGCCGAAGAGCCTGTGGTCGACCGAGAGCTAGAAGAGGCGTTCGCCTGGTTGGATAGCATGCTGACACCCGTCGAAACAAAGCCAGAGGTTACCGAACCACAGGCACCCGTCGAAGAAATGGTAGAGACCACAGAACCCCAGACACTTGTCGAGGAAATGGTAGAGGCCACCGAACCCCAGACACCCATCGAGGAAATGGTAGAGGCTATCGAAATGGAGGCACCGGTCGAGGTACTACCGCCCACCCCACCGGAGACACCCGGCGATGAGATGCCCATAGATGACGATGCAGCCTTCGCCTGGCTGGAAAGCCTGGCAGTGCGCCAGGGGGCCCAAGAGGCGTTGCTGCTCAAGCCTGAGGAGCGCCGTGAGGCTCCTCCCGACTGGCTGAAGGCGGCTGCCGCCGTCGAGGCGAGCGATCTATTGCTCGATCAGATCCAAGAGAAAAAAGCAGAAGATGAAGCCACTCTGGAGCAGGAGGTTGAAGCGACGGCCATGGAGGGAATTCCAGAAGAGCAGGAAGAGGGGATTGAAACTACCGTGCCTGCCCCTCCGCCGGCGCCCGTAGAAGAGACGCCTGAATTGCCAGACTGGCTGGCGGAGCCAACCGCCGGAGCGCGTGACGAGACACTGGAGTGGACGCCACCGCCAGTCGCTCGCAGGAAATATGATGTGAATAAAATTACTCTGGCGGAATTAGAAAGGCTGCCGGGGATTGGCTTTATTATGGCGCAGCGGGTTATCGAATACCGCAATACGCGTGGCCCATTCAGGAAGATCGATGACCTGCTTAACGTGCCTGAATTTAACGCGCTTATGCTGGAAGGCATCCGGGAGAACCTTTACCTGGTTACCCGTCCTGAGCTGGCCCCCGCTACCAGCCCCACCCCGACACGGCCTCGACCAGAAACGACCTCACCCAGCCTGGTGCCGAGTGCAGGTCTACCTGATGAGATCGGAAAGGCCCGCCGGTATCTCCTCGATGGCATGTTAGATGAAGCGCTGGGGATTTACG
>MGNS01000170.1:0-2844 GCA_001795165.1 Chloroflexi bacterium RBG_16_57_11 | reverse complement strand
CTCATCCACTCCAATCAGCATCTGGGGTTGGTGGTCGAAGATTTAAAACAAGCCAGTAACCAGTATCCGAGTGAATTTTTCGTCTTGCAGTCCCTCGGTGATGCCTATTTACGCTCCGACCAGATGAGCGAAGCCATGCAGGCGTTCATTCGAGCAGAGAAACTGCTCCTGCTTTAGAAGTTTGTTCGACCAAAAACATCATGATCTGGAGGATTTCGTTTCGTGGAACAGTCTCTCATTTTAGTAAAACCCGATGGGGTGCAACGCGGCCTGATCGGGGAGGTCATCGCTCGCCTGGAGCGGCGCGGCTTGCGCCTGGTGGGCGCAAAATTCATGCAAGTCAGTCAGGAGCTGGCGGAAACCCATTACGCCATCCATAAAGGCAAGTCCTTTTATGACCCCCTGATCCGCTACATCACCTCTGCACCGGTGATGGCGATGGTCTGGGAAGGTCCCAACGCCGTGGCGGCGGTGCGCCAGACGATGGGCGCCACGCGCCCAACCGAGGCTGCGCCGGGCACGCTACGGCACGACTACGCTCTGGAAGTTGGGCGCAATCTGACCCACGCCTCGGACACTACGGAGAATGGTATTAAAGAGGTTGAGCTGTGGTTCAAGCCTTACGAGCTGGTAACCTGGTCGCGTGAGGTCGATCGCTGGATATTTGAGTAAATCTTGGTAAACCTACGCCGCCAGAAACCTGCCTCAACCGGACCAGGATTCTGGCGGTGTATCATCTAAAGAAATCTATCTTACCCGTTGTAAGCTAAGACCGGAAAGCGAAGGAATTTAATGGTGAAAACTCCTGGAGAAATTGAAAGCTTCCTAGAACGCACGCTGATAAAAGTGCAAAAACCCGCCCGGTATACAGGCGGGGAGATTAACCAGGTGGTCAAGGGTTGGCAAAGCGTCCAGACACGTGTGGCGCTGGTGTTCCCCGATCTATACGACCTGGGGATGTCCAACCTGGGTTGGGCCATCCTGTACGACCTGCTGAACCAGCGTCGCGACGCGCTAGCCGAGCGCGCCTTTGCCCCGTGGAGCGACATGGAAGCGGCAATGCGGTCAGCCGATATCCCTCTTTACTCGTTGGAGAGCAAGCGCCCGCTGGTTGAATTTGACATCGTAGGCTTTTCGCTGCCCTACGAGACATTGTATACCAACACGCTCAACCTGATCGACCTGGCCGGCATCCCATTATTCTGCGCAGAGCGTGATGCGCGCCACCCGCTGGTCATCGCCGGCGGTCATGCCACATACAATCCCGAGCCGATGCACGCCTTCATCGATGCGTTTGTAATCGGCGAAGGGGAAGAGGTGATCCACGAAATCGTCGAAGCGCACCAGGCCTGGAAGCGTAGCGGGGCGGGCCGGCATGCGCTGCTGCAGGCGCTTTCCCGGATCTGGGGCGTGTATGTCCCGGTTTTGTATGAAGCGCACTATGAAGCGGATGGTGTTTTCTCGCATATCGAAAAACGGGATCATGATGCACCGCTACCGGTGGTCAAGCGCATCGTTGCCAAGCTGCCTCCGCCCACCACGCGTCTGCTTGTCCCTTATATTGACACGGTGCACAACCGTGTGCCGATCGAGATCATGCGCGGCTGCACGCGCGGTTGCCGCTTCTGCCAGGCCGGGATGATCACGCGCCCGGTGCGCGAGCGACCGGTGGATGAAATTATCGATGCCATCGAAGAGGCGCTGGCCCGCACCGGCTATGAGGAAATTGGGCTGTTATCGCTCTCCTCATCGGATTACACGCACATCCTCGAGCTGGTCAATAAAGTCAGCCAGCGCTTTGCCGGGCGAAACCTGTCGGTTTCGCTGCCCTCCTTGAGAATCGAGTCCTTCTCGGTCGAGCTGATGGACGCCTTGAAGGACTCCCGCCGTAGCGGGTTCACCCTGGCGCCCGAAGCCGCCACTGAGCGGATGCGCGAGATCATCAACAAGCCGGTCAGCACCGAGCAACTGTTGGATACCGCGCGGGCCATCTACTCGCGCGGCTGGCACAACCTCAAGCTATATTTTATGATCGGGCACCCCTCAGAGACCCTGGACGACGTGCAGGCGATCGCCGACCTGTGCAAAGCCGTGCTGGCCGAGGGGCGCAGGATCATCGGGCGACGCGCCCAGGTCACTGCCGGGGTGAGCACGTTTATCCCCAAGCCGCACACCCCCTTCCAGTGGGCGACCTGCGATACGATGGAGCAGATCGCAACCAAGCAGACCCTGCTGAAACAAAGCCTGCGCGGCCCAGGATTGAAACTGAACTGGAACTCGCCGGAGGATACCATGCTGGAGGCCTGGCTTTCGCGCGGCGACCGGCGCATGGCTGAAGTCGTGTACCAGGCCTGGAAGCGCGGGGCGAAATTCGACGCCTGGAAGGAGCATTTCCGCTACGACCTGTGGCTGGAGGCCTTCGCCGCAACCGGGCTGGGGCCGGAATTCTACACGCATCGCGAGCGACCCATCGACGAGACCTTTCCCTGGGAGCACATCAGCACTACCGTGCGTAAGAAGTTCCTGACTGAAGATTACCTGTGGAGCCTGCAGGGCAAGACACGCCTCGATTGCCGTGAGCGTTGTTTTGCCTGCGGCATCCTGCCCACCTTTGCGGAGATGCGCCGCCTCAACCCGGGCGATGTCTGGCAGTGCCCGGAGGTCAAGAGCAAGCGCATCGCGGTTAGCGATATCAGCGTGATCCCAATGGAAAGCCTCGCCACCAGCGATTGACGCACGACCTTTTTTCCATGAGCCAACGCCTGCGACTGACCTTTGCGAAAACCGATGCGATGCGCTTCACTGGTCACCTGGACCTGCATCACACCTGGGAGCGCACCTTCC
>MGNS01000169.1:29628-29904 GCA_001795165.1 Chloroflexi bacterium RBG_16_57_11 | reverse complement strand
GATACCATGAACATGTATTGCCAGCCACCGTTTAGTGCGCTGAGCGGCGTGCTATGGAATTGCCCATAAAGGCATTGGGCTTGCCCAAACAAGCATTGGGCTTGCCCAAAAAAGCATTGGGCTTGCCCAAAAAAGCATTGGGCATACCCGTGCCAAGGTGGAAAGGACTCAGCGAAAACGGCAGACTGCTCAAACTGGATAAGCTCCAATTTTCTTGATCTCGTATAAACGACAGCTCGCTTAAGCCCGGCCCGGATGTGCTCACCCATATTCGAG
>MGNS01000169.1:26520-29611 GCA_001795165.1 Chloroflexi bacterium RBG_16_57_11 | reverse complement strand
TCCCTTCCAGGCGGATGCGGTGTGGCTGGTAGCCAGCAGCCAGGGCTGCCTGAACGAGCTTGAGATAATCGCCGGCCAGGGGGGAGGCATTAAAGGCCTGTACTCCTTGTCCCGGGTAGAGATCGAGCACCGCATTGACGCTCTGTAAAATCTGTTCTACAGCGGCATAGTCAGCCTGGAGCAGGCTTTCGCCAGCCGCAACCAGCATCGTCTCCACCGTCAGGGCTTCTGGCAGGATGGGCCGTCGAAGGTAGTCGGCGACGATCTCTCGCTGGCGCATTTGACCGCTGTCCATCAGCCAGGCGGTCAAGAAATGGGCGGATGGATCGAGAAGCAGCTGGTAGCGTCTTGCGGTATCGTAGAAGGAAATGCTCAGGCGCAGGTCTTCAGCCTGGTGGGGGGATAGCGGCTGGTCGCGCAAGGCGGTCTGAAACCGGCCGTCTAGCTGCGCCAGGTTTAATCCAAAGTGCCTCTTCAAAGCACCTTCGACGGCCTCCGATTGGGCCAGGTCTGAAGCGGAGGTCTGGACATCGGTAGATGTCCCGACATGGGGTATTTTCTGTGGATGGATGTCGCGATAGAACGCCGAGAAAGCCCGCCAGCCCCAGATATTGACCATGAACTCGATCAGAGCCGCGGCTTCCAGATAGCCGATCTCGTGTTGCTCGAAGTAGAAGTGATCGATTAACCTCTTCAACGGGATGTAGCCGCCGATCCCGCAGGCCTTTGCGTTGGGCGCACCACCCGATCGGACGCACCCCGGCGTCGGGGGGAGCAATGCCGCGGCGCGCGGCAGGATTGGCTCCGGCTTGAAGTGACCGCCGGATAGGTAGACTGCCACGCCCTCCACCAATGCGGAGGGCCTGAGATCTCCTCCCAGGCGACTGTCCAGGATATGGATGATCTCGTGGTGCAGGATGGTCGCTTCATCGCCTGCAATGTAATTACGGTCCAGGTACGAGATGGCGATTTCTTGGGTAGCGAAACCACCATGCCCCAGGAGGCGCGGCAGCCAGACGATCTGGATCGGCTCGGAAAGCCGGATTCCCATGCGCTGGCTGGCTCGTTCCGCCTGATCGTCGACCATTTTAAGCAGGTCCGGCAGATCGCGCTCCGATGACGTCCCAGTGATGTAGTAAACCGTGCAGCATGTCGTCGAAGCCTTCGTCCATCTGGCCTGCGGCTCGGGCGGTGGGAGCTGACCGCGCGGGAGTAAGGTGACCGTTTCACTCCACACGGGTCCATCGGGCCGGATGGAAATGGTCAGGCTATACAGGCCAGCGGCTAAATGGGAAGTGTCCCAGGCCCACACCAGATTGGCTTGCAGGCGACCGCCGATGCCATAACGGCCAAAACCGGCCTGTGCGTTCAAGAGGCCCGGAGGAACGGATAGCTGCACCTGCGCCGACCTGCCTTGCAGATCGGCACCGGTTGGGGCGATCACCTCGAAGCTGACCTGATCGCCGACGTAGATGGGACCATCCGGATGCAACCGCAAGCGGAAGGTGGTGTTTTCCGATAAGATTGAGGCGGCGGTCGCTGGTGGCGCCAGTATGGGTGGCGCGGTCGGAAGAAGCGTGGCGCTGGAGGTGGCAGAGGTTGGCGATTCACGAGTGACAGTCGCCGAGGCAGCCGGAGGTGGGCTGGCGGCCGGTCCTAGACGATTGCCCGCCAGGCTGACGAGCTGGCAGGCGATCAGGAAAAGGGATGCGAAGGCGATCCAGCGGCGCATAATGACTGTATTATAGCCGTTGGCTGGCATCTGTGCTAAAGGCTAAGCGATCCCTTATTTTGGCCCTGGTACAATTACAGCCGTCGGGCCGCATCATTCAACTGCCGCTCAGAGCATAGAAGGCGGTCTGAGCGGAGGCGTTCTTTGCCGTAGTCGAAGACCGCCGGGCATGTGGAGAAGACCGGCTCGCTGAGTGTAATCGAAGCGAGCCTTGGATCTTCGATGTCGAGACTGTTGGGCTGTTGATCAGAATCATTCAGGCTGATCGGAGAAATGTGAAGAGATGAATGAATTGACCCTCCGGTTGACCGGCTACGCATACGGCGGCGAGGCGCTGGGCCGCCTGGAAGATGGGAGGATGGTTTTTGTGCCGTTCGCACTGCCCGGCGAAACGGTGCGGGTGCGCCTGGTGGAGGAAAAACGCGGCTACGCGCGCGCCGAGCTGCTGGAAGTGCTCCAGGCCTCGCCGGAGCGTATCCAGCCACGCTGCGCCCATTTTGGCCTGTGCGGCGGCTGCCATTACCAGCACCTGTCGTATGCTTCACAACTGGCAGCGAAGGCAACGATCCTGCGCGAACAGCTAGAACGGATCGGTGGCCTCGCTGATCCTGTGTTGGGTGAGATCGTGGCCTCGCCGCTTTCCTATCATTATCGCAATCATGTGCAATTCCATTTGACCGATGAAGGCAGGCTGGGTTTTCACCTGGGCCGGTCAGACAAAGTACTGGCGATCCAGGAGTGCCATCTGCCTGAAACGGCGCTGAACCAGGTCTGGCCGTTGCTTGACTTTGAGTCCATGCCCGAGCTTGAGCGGATCAGCTTGCGGCTCGGCGCGGCGGATGACGTACAGCTCGTGTTGGAGAGCAGCGATCCAATTCCACCCGAGCTCAACGTGGAGGACCTGCCGGTTTCGGTGGTTCACCTCAGCCAGGGGGAGGCGCTGGTGCTGGCAGGAAGCGCGGCGGTGGCGATGGAGGTGTTGGGGAGAAGTTTTGCCGTTTCGGCCGGCTCTTTTTTCCAGGTCAACACAACCATGGCGGGGGAGATGGTGAAGCAGGTTATTAATTTACTAGATAAACACCAGGCGCTGGGACCAGACAAAACCCTGGTCGATGTTTATTGTGGCGTGGGTTTGTTCAGCGCGTTTATCGCCCCGCGTGTCGGGCGGTTGATCTGCATCGAAGCTTCGTCCAGCGCGGCGGAGGACTTTGCCCTGAACCTGGATGAGTTCGATCAGGTCGAGCTATATGAAGCCCCGGCGGAGGTGGCCTTGCCGGTCATCGAAGTGCAGCCGGCTGCCGTGTTGGTCGATCCGCCGCGCGAAGGCATCGGCCGGCGGGCGATGGACGGCCTGCTCCG
>MGNS01000169.1:3736-26491 GCA_001795165.1 Chloroflexi bacterium RBG_16_57_11 | reverse complement strand
GACGCTGGCGCGGGACGCCGGCAGGTTAATCGCGGCGGGTTATCGCCTGGAGCAGGTTACGCCGGTTGATCTTTTCCCCCAGACTTATCACATCGAGAGCATCAGCTGTTGGGTGGCGGGTTAAGCCCGGCGGTCTTCGATTACACTCAGACCGCCTTCTGTCCTACCTTGTAAATGCTGTAAAAAAAATATCTACCGGCCTTGACTCCTGGAGCATTTAGGTCTATAATTAGAACATATGTTCTCTATTGAGTTCAAGTAGGTGACTTATGACCACGTTCAATGACTATTTATCGGCCGGCTTGCGCGCTTTCGAGCAATGGCGCCCTCGCCTGGAGGAACGCCTGGCCAGGAGGAGTAATCCCTTTCCCGGTGACCGGACCTCGGAGGATAGCCCGGCCGAGATACCTGCCCACCCCGTAAGGCCGAGCTTGATCCCGCTGGGGGAAACCGATGCCGGGCAGGTCAGCTTGCCGGTTTCCCTGGATCAGGTCTTTGCGAAGAGCGGAAGGTTGCCCCCTCAATCGCTGGTGCTGGGTGTGTGTGATGATGGCCTGCCTTTTCTACTCGATCTGACGAACCCGGCCCCCGGGGCTTTATTGATCTGCGGAGACACAGGCGCAGGGAAGACGGGTCTGTTTCAATCGATCCTGGATTCCGCTGCCCGTTTGAACACCCCCGAACAACTACAGCTGAGCGTGATCGCGGCGGACATCGGCGCCTTCATCCACCTTTCGAAGCTCGAACATTGCCAGGCGATTTTCACCAGCCAGGAAGAGGTGGTCCGCGATTTGATTGGTGAAATGGCGGAAATCACCGAGGGGCGACGGCGCCAACGGATTCAGGATCCTGCGATTTTGTTGGTCATCGACGATCTGGCGGAGTGCCTGGAACATCTCGACCAGGAAACCTTCAATCGGCTTTACTGGCTCATCCGCCATGGGCCACGCTCACGTGTGTGGACGATTGCCTCACTGCCGGTGGAACGGGTGCGCGAGATCGAGCCACGCTATCTGTCCGCTTTCCGCACTCGCCTGTTTGGGAGGACGGCTGATCGTAATCTGGTGACCTCACTGTCCGATGACGATGACCTCCAGCCACGCCGGCTTGAAAAAGGACAATTCTACATCCCATACGGTGGCGAATGGTTGCGCCTGTGGGCGTGTACCCGCGATGAACAGGAGACAGAATCAATAGGAGGTGTGCGATGAACCTGGGAATGTTATGGTTCGATAATGATCCAAAAGCCTCCCTCGAGGTCAAAGTCGAGCGGGCGGCTGCATATTACCAGCACAAATACGGCAAAACGCCTACCCTGTGTTTCGTTCACCCCAGTATGTTGTCGGCTGTCCGGGAGGCCCTGTCCAGCGAGCGAGCCGAGGAGGCTGCTTCACAAAAAGAGAGCTATATGGCGGGTAATATCGAGGTGCGGAAGAACCGCTCTGTGATGCCGAATCATTTCTGGTTAGGGGTTAACGGCTCGGCTGAGGTTGCTGTGACGCAGTAATCGCCGAGACGAACGTTTCTAAAGCCAGTCTTTCCGGCATCTGGCTGGTCTTCACCGCTTCATCGAGCTCGATCAGGCGGCGATAGACCCGCTCCAGCTCGGGCAGAGTGAAGCGTTGCGCTTGCCCGAGCAGTTTTTCTGCCACGTAGGGATGTAATCGAAGCTCGTGCTGGATCTCAGCCCTGTGCTTTCCGAGATCTAACGACTCGCGCGCCTGGATGAGCAAGCGGAACTGTCGTACGATCATCCCGAAGATGGCGTAATAATCCTGGTATTCCAACAGCCGCTGCAACATGCCCATCGCTCGTGTTCCATCCCGGCTTCCCAGCGCGTCAACCAGTGTAAAGATGTCCCCCTGACCGGTGTCTGCAGTCACTGCTTCGACATCATCGTACTCGATTGGGCGCCGGTAATTGACAAACGCCAGCAGTTTTTCGGTCTCCTGATCCGCCAGACGAGGGTCATTATCGACCAGGGAGGCCAGCAGCATGGCGGCTTCGGTGGTGATCTGACCCCCGCCTTTCTTCGCCCCCTCCTGGATGCGCTTGACCATTTCTGGCCCCTTGGGCGCTCGAAATGCGCGCAGGTAAACCCTGTCTTTATGCTCCAGGGCCCAGCGCTCCAGCCAGTGGAGCTTACCTTTTTCTCTGTCCTTATCCAGGGTAAGCAGGCGGTCTTCGATCAGGACCAGAGCTGTGGTGGGAGGGATCTTTTCGAGCTGATCGGTGAAGCTCTTTTGGGCTGCAGGGGTGCTCAGCCGCGCGATGGGGTGATTCAGGATGACCAACCGCCGGGGAGCCAGGAAAGGCAGTGCATTGGCCACTGAGGGGAGCTGGTCGAGGTTGAATGTGTTGCCATCCAGCCGGGTGGTATTCATCGAGGCGGTCGCCGGGTCGCCCAGCTTGCGCTCCAGCTCATCGACGAAGCGAGCGATCGAGAACTCATCTTCGCCGTTAAGCAGGTAGATCACCGGGTGGAGCTCGCCCATCCTCAGCCTTCGGTCAGCACACGGTGGGCTTTGATCTGGCCACGTACCTGGGGGATGATGCGCATGACGCGCAACGCCCCCGGCACACCGGAGGTGGTGACTTCCCTCTGTAGAGTCATGCCCAACGGCTGGGCGAAGATGAGCGCCAGCGTTGCCATGCTCATCGCCAGGGGCAACCGGTCGAGCTTGTCTCGCCAGCGCCGGCCGGCGCCAAACATCGCCAGGCCCGCGGCTCCGCCCGCCAGGATGCCCGCGGTGGCAAGGTTGGTGCCGCAAAACGGGTGAACTGCCAGATGGCTCTCGCCGGTGTTCAACCGCTGGAGCGCCTCGCTGACGGCAGCGTCCAGCTCGGGGGTTTCGACATCGCCGATGATCCAGAAGCCCCGGAAATCGGAGTGACCCGCCAGCGGGCGGCCTGGGCGGCGCTCCGCAAGAACGTATAATGTGGCGTGCTCCAGGCCGTGGTTGCGGCGCACGCGGGAGATCGGCGGATAGGCGAGCAGATCGGTAAAACGCTCAGATAAACCAGGCATTTTCACATCCGGTGAAAAGGATTTGTGCAATTCTACCCCAGAATCAAGCCAGGCGGTGCATGCACACCACCCGGAGGAAAACCCACAACGAAATCAGATCGGCCGGTGGAAGCTCAATCTCCTGGAGAGATCGAGGCTGGCTGCTGGCTCTTTACCGGCTGGGTGGCGGTCGCCAGCATAAAACCGGCGTACATCAGCACCACGCCCAGGAATTCGCTCGCGTACAGCCAATCCACCAGGCCGGCCTTGACGAATGAGCCTGCCATGGCGGGCATCAGAGCGCCGGCGGCGATCAGCAGGTTTCCCAGCATGCGGTTGAACAGGATGCTTTTACGCCAGAACAGGTAGGCCGAATACAACGCGCCGCCCACCAGTGCAATCGTGCCATAGATGTTAAGCAAGATCGTCAGCAAGGTGATCAGGCCGTTGCGGACCAGGATGTCCTTATATTGCTCCGAGGCAGGCAGGCTGGTGTTGTAAGCTGCAGCAGCCGGTGTGACCGGAGCAAGCGCAACCAGGATCACCGCGAGGACGGAGACCAGCCCCAGGGCGACCATGAGCGCGTCGGCCAAGCCGCGTTTCCGTACCAACAAGTAGATTGTGCCCTGTCCCAGCCAGGCTGCGGTTAACATTGCGCCGGTAAGGTACCACAGCTTAAGCACCCACGGGCTGAAAGTGACCGATAGGATGACCTCACTCAAAGTCCCCAGGCCAAAAAAGATCAAACCGATGCCCCACAGCAACAGGTGACGGGGCTTTTTATGGCGCCAGCGTGCTAAAACCGCCGCGGCAAAAACGAAAGTGATTATCGTGGACAGCAATGGAAGATAATTCATTGTCAAGCCTCCAATATCAACATCATACAGCAGGTGTCAGCCCCAGCACGGAGAGGATCACAATGGCCAATGTGACCAGCAACCCGAGCGCCAGAAGCACGAGAACGAAAGGTACCAGGAGTCGAGTCCAGGTCGAGGCGGCGAAACGCTTGCTTTTATTTTCTGTCATCACCGGCTGGCCCGCTGGTAAGCCTCGTATGTTTCCAGGATCGTGATCAGGATCCGGTCGGTGAATTCGTTGATCTTGCGGAACATGCTGCTCCAGGCATGCGGTGAGTGGACTGCGGCGGATTCGTACACCGATAGCATCGACTCGATCAACAAATTCCGGAAGAAAAGCAGGGCGTGAGTTGCTTCAACGCTTGTCAAGCCATAACGGCGGCCGCGCGATGCATATTCGTAACCCAGCGCTTCAGCCTCGGCGCCAGCCTGCTCATCGTTCGAGCTCAACGCCTGGATCAGACCCTGCAGTAAAGCCCGCCCACTGACGCGATATTGCTCTCGGGCCTCCTCATCCAGCTTGGCGTACCAGGCCTCGGCGGCCAGACGGCCTTCGCTGATCTGTAAACGCGTGTTTCGCATGGCGGATTGAACGACCAGATTGGCTTCACTGTTTGGGTCCGAACGCTGCGCCAGTACCCACAGATCGATCTCGTTGCGCATGTAGCGCCGGTGACCGCCCTTGGTGCGGTGCACGGGCAACACACCCTGGTCCGACCAACTCCGCACAGTGCTGGGATGGATCCCCAGGATCTGGGCGACGTCGCTCAAGCTCAGCCATTCTGTGGGAGTACTCCCGATAGGCATACATCCTCCAGGTTGTGGATTATCCAGGGTCGCCCGCCATCGCCGCCCGCTCGACCAGGGCGGGGCTGGCTTCTGCCTGCTGCTGGAAGGCTTTGACATTTATTCGGCGCAGCAAGATCAACGAGACCAGCATGATCAGCGCCATGACCCCAAAAACGACCACGTAGCTGATTACAGGCTGCTGGGTGAGGTGCGCCACCAGGTCACGCACCGCCCCGCCCAACACCGAGCCGAGCAATCGAGACAGGGCATTCGCCATGCCCCACGCGCCGATAAACAGGCCGACCTTGTCGGCGGTGGTCATATCCAGCATCAGCGACAGGTTGGACACGGTTGAAAGGCCGGTGCCAACGCCGAGCAGAACTACCCCGCTGTAAAAGACGCTGCTGCTGGTCAGGACGCCGCTGAGTGCGATCAAGACGAAGCCGACCAATGCCCCCCAGCCACCAAAGGCCGCTACGCTGCGCTTGGGCACCCGGCTTTCCAGCGCCCCGGCGACCAGCAACGCCGCCAGCACGCACACACCCCAAATCGAGGTGATGCGGGTGGTTTGCTGGACGGTCAGGCCAAACGCCTCGCCACCAAACGGCTCGAGCAGGATGTCCTGGCCGAGCAACGCCGCCAGCAGCAGGACCAGATATACAAAGAAGATCCGGGCCTGACGATTATCCAGGATGAAACGCGCCAGTGTACTCCAGCTGTAATTACCCTCCCCAGGGGAGGTCTGCTTCGAGCGCGCCTCCAGCCCCACCAGGCCAAGCAATCCCACGATGAGCGCCGCCAGCCCGACCGCCCAGAAAGCACGCATCAGGGCCTGGGGCGTGTACGGGTCTATCATTTGACTCAGGCCGATGGCGGTAAGGATGATGCTGGTGATCATCATGAACCACATCACCGCAATGGTGCGGCCGCGCCCGCTCTCGCCGGACAGCTCAGAAGCCAGCGAGAGATAGGATACTGTGGCGAAGTTGAAACCCATCCCCCAGGCGCCAAATGCCAGCACGCCCAAGGCGATGCCAACCGGCAGATTGGTCGCCATCAGGAAGGCGGCTTGAGGCGAAAGCGTCACGCCCAACACGCACATCACCAGACCCAGCAAGATGTATGGAGAGCGGCGTAGTCCGGCGATTGGATGGCGGTCGGAAAATGAGCCGATCGCCACCTGGATGGGCGAAAATAGATACGGCAGCGATGCCAGCAGCGCTACCAGTGTAGCGGAGATGGCCAGCTCTTTGATCATCACACGGTTCAGGGTGCTGTTGATCGGCACCAGGGTCATCGCCACTGCGATGTGAAGCATGCCAAGCTGGATTCGTTTGCGGATCATCGCTCAACTTTCTCGTTAGTGCATTTCAAGTGGGACAGAGTACGGGCAAATTTACCAGACATTATACCCCCCGGTCAATGTAGATTTACGTAGATTTTGACTAGAGTAAGATGAGTCAGGCGTTAAGGTCTGCCAGGGTTTGCAGAAATTCTACCGGCAGGCTGGCGGTCAGCAGGCGCTGCCTCTGGTCGGTGGAGAGATCCAGGGATCTAAGGTAACGGCTGGCATGCTTGCGGAAGAGCACCAGGCCGCGCTCCGGCCCGTAAAAATCGAGCATGTTGTCCAGGTGGCGCTGCATGGTGTCTTGAAGCTGTGTCTCCGAGACCTGATCGCGATCCAGCCGGGAGAAGATCCACGGGTTGCCGATCGCAGCGCGCCCGATCATCACCCCATCGCACCCGGTTTCTGCCTTGATCCGTTCGATATCCGCCACTCGGGATACGTCGCCGTTGGCGATCACCGGGATCGAGAGGCTGCGCTTGATCTCGGCGATGGCCTCCCAGTCCGCCTGACCGCCGTACCCCTGGAGGCGTGTGCGACCGTGCACCGCGATCAGCGCCCCGCCGTTTTCTTCCACAATGCGGGCGATTTGGCGATAATTGAGGCTGTCGTCGTCCCAGCCCAGGCGCATCTTGGCGGTTACAGGGACCTTCAACGAGCGGCTGAGCAGGCTGAAGATCTGGGCGACCTTGCCTGGCTCGCGCAGCAAGCCCGCCCCAGCGCCGCGCCCCGAGACGCAGCGCACCGAGCAGCCCATGTTGATGTCGATGATATCCGGACCGCACTCCTGGAGTCGCAAGGCGACCTCTAACAGCCGCCTCGGCTCGCTGTCGAAGATCTGGTATACCACAGGGCGCTCTTCCTCGAGGTAGGCCAGTTTACGAGGCAGGTGTGGATGGCCACCCAGCACATCCAGGGCGTTGATGAACTCGGTGTAGCTCATCGCCGAGCCTAACGAGCGGCACAGGGCGCGGTATGGCTGGTCGGAGTAGCCATCCATCGGCGAGAGGATCAGGTCGCCGTAGACGGGGATATCACGGACGAAAAATACAGGCTTCTGGATCATAAATAATAAAGGCCTGTCCGGCGTCGGTCGCCGGCACAGACCTCTATTTTATCATCTCTTATTCCCGATATCCGGGAGCAAGCTGTGAAACTTGATCGGGTGAGTTACATCTCGGGCTGTCCGGGCTGCACTGGCCCAATCCGGTAAGGTCGCATCATCTCGTTGTCCTCGTGCTCGACGATGTGGCAGTGCCAGACGAACTGGCCGGGTGTGTTGAATTGCGCCCGGATGCGCGTGACCTCGCCAGGATAGGCAATGACTGTATCCTTGAAGCCTGATTCCCAGGCCTCGGGTGGTCGCGGATCGCCAACAAGCTGAGCGGGCGGCATAGTTTCACCATCTTCATTGGTGACGAGCGCCTGCCGGTTCACAACTTCGAAGGTCACCTCATGCACGTGCATCGGGTGAGCGTCAGCGGTGAAGTTGTAGAATTCCCAAACCTCGGTGTCTCCGACCACCGGATTCTCGGACACCGGCTCCATCCACATTTGTTCTATAGGCATGCCATCGACCACGTTGCCCAGCATGGCTTCTGACGGCCCGTCGTGGCCTTCGACATCGGACATCATCTCGATCAGCGCCAGAGGCCGCGTTATTGTCTCGGCTGGAAGCGAGGCGATGGCCGGCAGCGCCAGGAATTGTGGCGGTGTGGTGGGGTCGGGGGCAAGCGTGGGAACAACGTTGAAGGCCATGATCTGGCCTGTTGAATCCGGATCAGACGCATCGAAATCCACGCCCGGCACACCGCCGCCGAATGGCTCGTCGGGTCCGAGGTTGCCCAGCACGTAGTTGCCTACTGGCACGTTTGTGAAATCGACGATCACATCGGCGCGCTCGGCCAGCCCCATGAGAAGTTGATTGCCCATCCCGGTAATATTCACCGGCGCCGCCAGGAAGCCACCCTCGTTGCCGATCTGCCAGACATCCACTCCTGGGATGTTGCTGAAGTCCAGGATCAGGAAGCGCGATTGGCAGCCGTTCAGGAAGCGGAAGCGGTAGCGACGCTGCTCCACCGTCTGGAATGGCCAGGTGTTACCATTGACCATGATCATGTTGCCGAAGAATTCTGGGTTCCAGATCGGCGAGATATTGCTGTCCGGGATGAACGGTCCGGCGAACTCGTCGAAGAACGCACGGGTATCCGGGTAGAACAGCGAGCCGTCGGCGTTGAACGAGCGATCCTGGATGGCAATGGGGATCTCGTAGTAAGTCTTGTTGGGCGGGAACTTGTCGTTTTCCTTGGGAGCAGGGCCAGGCAGGACAGCCGGGGTGCCGAAGCGGGTATCGAGCACGGCGTCATCCCCGGCAGGGCCGCCACGAATGAGATAGAAGCCAGCCGGGCCGGCGTACACATTCAGGCGGGTCATGCCCAGGGCGTGGTCGTGGTACCAGATGGTCGAGGCGCGGTTGGCGTTCGGGTACTGGAAGGTGGCAAATCCGGGGCCCCAGGTCGCACCATAACCCGCCGCCGCCTTGCCGGCAAAGAAGTTATACCAGGTACCTTCGGTGGCGTAGTCGCTCGAGATATTGTTTGCCGCCGGCAGGTACCAGGCTTCGGCGTAGCCGTCGCTCTCGTCGCCAACTCCAACCGCGCCATGGACGTGGGTGACGATGGGGACGGGGCCGGTGTAGGGGCCGGGTGTACTACCGAAGGTGGGCCGCGTGTCGCGGTCCGCCGGGCCACCCGGCGGGTTGGCCCAGTGCAAGGTTGGGTCGACCGGCAGCAGGTGAGGCAGGTAGTTGCCGTTAGCGTCCTGCAGATCATTGATCCACTTCACGCGCACCGGCCGGTTCCATTGCGCTTCAATGGTCAGCGAGGGAGCGTTGTGGAGCAGCAAGCCGCGCTTACTATCCGTTGCGATCGCGCCATAGCCCCACACGGTGGTAGGGGGTAGGCCGGCTGGCAGGATTTGCTGTGTGATCTGCTTCATCGAGATCTCGTAATAATCGATGTTCTTACCGCCTGTCTGCTTGATCGTCCCGGCTCTCGGCATCACCGGAGGGATGAGCAGTGGCGTCGCGTACTTAGGTACAAATGTTGGGTCGAGCGTACCGCCTTGAATCTGCGCAAACACCCGGGTCACACCCCGGAACCGGGCGGTGATCAGGGTGCTGGCGCCAACCACGGCGCTGATCTTCAAAAAGTCTCTACGTGTAACCATGATATACCTCCAAAATTGTCAGAAAAAAGTTTTACCGTTGGGACGTATTGGACGAGTAAAATATCGTATCGTCCCACTCGGAACATATCAACACACCTCCTCTGTCGCTCAATAACTGTTTTCACCCTCGGCAACCAAAAAACCGGCCCCACTTGGGCCGGTTTCGCTTTGGCTCCCCAGTGACTGCACCTTAATCCGGAGCAGCGACCAATTCAAATCACTGGATCATCGCCTCCCAGTCGGCAATACTATGTGAATTTTGTTACAATCCAACAAAATAGATTGGATTGATCCAATTATATCTTAACACTCGCCGCAGTCAAGAGAAAATAAATTACCCACCAAATTTATGAAAAAATTCACAAAGATTTTGCTACCCACCCCCCTCAGTGGGATTATCGCCGAGCAGGGCGTGATCCAGGGCCTGGCGCAGCGAGCGCGCTTCGACGATCTGGATGTCATCCGGCCAGGGCTCGAGGCGGCGCAGCCGTCGTGGCACGATGGCGCTTCGGAAACCCAGCTTGGCGGCTTCACGCAGGCGGGCGGGCATTTGCCCCACCATGCGCAGCTCACCCGATAGCCCCACTTCGCCGATCAGGACCGTGTCGGCGCGCACCGCCTGCCCGCGCAGCGACGAGGCGATGGCGACCGCCATGGCCAGGTCAGCGGCGGGCTCGTCGATGGTGATGCCGCCAATCACATTGACGAAGATGTCTTGCTCGCCCAGGTGCAGGCCGAGGCGGCGGGTGAGCACCGCCGTGGTGAGCAGCAGGCGGTTGAAGTCCAGCCCATTGGGCGTGCGGCGCGGGTTGCCAAAGGAGGTTGGGCTGGTCAGGCCCTGGATTTCCACCAGGATCGGGCGGGTACCTTCCATGGTCACGGCGATCGCCGAGCCGGGGGCGTTGACCATGCGCTCTGCCAGGAAAGCCTCCGATGGGTTGGTGACCTCGATCAGGCCGCGCTCGCGCATTTCGAACACCCCCACCTCCGAGGTAGCGCCGAAGCGGTTCTTCACCGAGCGCAACAGGCGGTAGGATTGAAAGCGGTCGCCCTCCAGGTACAAGACGGTATCCACGATGTGCTCCAGGATGCGCGGCCCGGCGATGGCGCCCTCCTTGGTCACGTGGCCGATCAGGAAGACGGCGATGCCGGTGGCTTTGGCCAGCTCGCGCAGGCGCGAAGCCGATTCGCGCACCTGGCTGACCGACCCGGCGGACGAGTCCAGCTCCTGGATGTAGGTGGTCTGCACGGAGTCGAGGATCAACAGGCCAGGCTTGGCCTGCTGGATGTGCCCCAGGATGACCCCCAGGTTGGTCTCGGTGACCAGTAAGAGGTTTTCGGGGATAGATAGAGCGGTTTCGTCATCGCTCCTGGCCTGGCCTTCTGCGCGCAGCAGGCGCAAGGCGCGCATCTTGATCTGGCGCTCGGATTCCTCGCCCGAAACGTACAGCACGGTGGAATTACGCGCCATCTCCAGGGCCACCTGCAGCAGCAGGGTGGACTTCCCGATGCCCGGGTCGCCGCCGATCAGCACCACTGAGCCGGGCACCACACCGCCGCCCAGCACGCGAGCGAACTCGCCGATCGAAACCGGCATTCGCTCTTCGGCGTCGCCTGTGATTTCCGACAGGCGGCGTGGCGTGGAGCTTGCGCCAAGGCCACGTGTAGCGTGGGCGGCGGCGGGGGGCGGCGTGATCGCCACCACCTCCTCCACCATGCTGTTCCAGGCGCCGCATTGCGGGCAGCGCCCCATCTCACGGGCGCTCACTCGCCCGCATTGCTGGCAGATGTATTGGGTGCGCGTCTTGGGCATGAGGTGATTATAAAGCAAAAGGCCGGGTATCCACCTCCAGTTCGTTTAATAACCATGGGCTGCCCGGGTATTGCATCCGGGCAGCCCATGGTTTACTCATCCTCCCGGTTGTTTACCGGCGATAGATTTCATAAACCACTCCATTGGAAAGGGAAACCACAAACAAATTACCGTTGGGCCCGGTCTCGATATCGGTCAAAACGCCGAACTGGGAGCCGATCAAGAAGCTCTCGCTTTCTGTGATATCGAACTTTGCCAGGTTATCGGCTACTCGATCCTCGAGGTTTGGATCATCAACCGCGATCTTGCGGCGATTCCCTGTCAGGTTGAAGTGGAACAGGTAACCGCCTTCCAGGGTCAGTCGAGCGGCGCCAACGAACAGATCACCTTCGAACTGTGGTCCCAGACCTCGCCCATTCATAAAACCGATGCCAGCCGGGGCCACCGCCCATTTCCAACTGAACTCGGGCTCGCTGTAGGAGGCTCCCGGCAGCATGAACAGGCGCGACAGGGCTTCCTGGGGGCTGTCGGCGATATTGGCCGGCAGCCAGCGCAACTGCTGCAGCGTTCGGGCGCCGAAGGTGGACTCCAGCTCCTTGAACTCGTTAACCCTGCCAGAAGGCCCCATCAGTTGCACCCAGCCTCCGTTCATCCCAGGCTCAACCAGGTTCAATTCGTCGAAGGTATCGTCGCCATTTTCCTGCGTCCACAGCATCCCAGAGATCGGGTCGAAAGTCATGCCGAAGCTGTTGCGAACGCCATAGGCGAAGATATTCTGGATGTTCTCGCCCACCTCTCCGCCCATGGCCGCACCGGCCGCAAAGAAGGGGTTGTCCCCCGGCGTGCTGCCGTCGTTGTTCAGTCGAAGGATCACGCCGGTCAGGTGCGCGTCGTCCGGATCGGGTCCGCCAAACTGGTCGTCGGGGCTGCCGTCACCCAGCGGGCCGTT
The DNA here is from genome assembly GCA_001795165.1 of Chloroflexi bacterium RBG_16_57_11. Lineage (GTDB taxonomy): Bacteria > Chloroflexota > Anaerolineae > Anaerolineales > UBA4823 > RBG-16-57-11. The sequence continues at coordinate 14,503 of MGNS01000169.1, read as the reverse complement.
TGGCAAGTTCTGATCCTTGCCCCGCCGGCCATTGTCACCGATGATAATGTACAGCTTGCCATCCGGGCCAAAGGTGATCACCCCGCCGTCGTGATTGCCAGCCGGGTTCTGCGCCCCATCCCCCTGCCCGGGAGGCGTAGGCGCGCCGTCGTGCTGGAAGACGCGCAGCTTGATCAGGTTGCGGTCGAAGGCCAGCGATTGGCCATCCCAGACAAAGCGGTCCACCCGGTTGCCGCGCAAAGGCACTGCCAGGGTTGTATTGGTATCTGCCCCGAGCTCTGGGGTATCCGGGCACTCGTTTTGGGTCGGGTAGAACGGATTATCAGCTGGCGGGGCTGGCGCTTTACAGGTCCAGTACAGGTAAACGTAGCCATTGGAGGCGAAATTCGGGTCCAGGGTGATACCCAGCAACCCCCTTTCAGAAGCAAAGTTAACCGCCAGATCCAGCGCGGCTCCTTGAATTGCACCGTCGGTGACATGCTGCACGATACCGGTATTCTTCTCGACGACCAGCATCTCGCTGGGCCCAAGAAAAACCATCATGGTTGGTGTCGTTAATCCACTGACAACAGTGCGGACTGCCAGGTTGGGGTGGTGCATCACGGGGCCGCTGACTTGTGCGGCAGCCGGTAAAGCAGGGCTAACCGCCATCAGCATGGCGACTACGATTAGCAACATTCTCCCTGCAAGACGCATTCTATTGGAAATCATCGTAACATCTCCTTATATACTTCTAATTTTCTATATGTACGCTCCAATGTGTCGGGCAATCTACGGTCGAATATCCCTGGGACTCGGCGATGGAGTATCGAAACGATGGACGGTGTGCCCAGGAATCATACAGACTTTCGGGTGCTCAGGCAGTTAAAGCTGTTGAACCACCTCCTTCTGGGGAAATTGGACTAACTGTATCTACAAATACGATGTTGGGATGCGTTTGGATGTTATTGGAAAGACAAGATTTGGTTAAGGTTTTTGAAAAAATTTCACTGCAGAAAGCTTATGAGTACGGTTTACGGGCCAAAGGGGTGTCCAATTGGCAAGATATTAATATATAATGATATTAAAGTTCTTAAAACCAACAGCGATTAGACTGTGGGGTATGTATATGGATGAATCCGAGATCCATTATGACCCGCAGCGTGCGCTACACTACGCCAACCAAATCTCCACGCCACGTCTGGTAGGTACAGAGCAGGAACAAACTATTGGCCAGCAAATTGCCTCCTGTCTGGAAAGCTTTGGCTACAAGGTTGAACCTCAGCCATTCCGCTTCTCAGATGCCTCGAGCGTAGTTCTGGCGGTTGAAATCCTTGCTACCCAGGTCTTGATTGGGATCACCTTGTGGCTGCATAGCCTGGGATCGCCGGCCCAAACCGTTAGCGCGCTATTCCTTTTCCTGCTGATCGCCCTTACTGGACCTGTCAACCGTGCCGTTCAAGAGGGCAGCCTCGCGCCTGCGCCGGGAGGGCAGGACCCATCCTGGAGAGGCCTGTTCACCCGGCTGGGAAAGCGTTACCAGGCCAGTAATTATTGGGCGCGGCTGCGGGGGCCGGCTCCCGAGCCAGGCGGCACACAACTCATCCTGGTCGCCCACTATGACACCAAAAGCCAGGCCATGCCGCTGGTGGTGCGGATCGCCCTTTTTGTCATTGGCATTGGGGGCAGCGCATTGTTCGCCGCCCTGGTATTGGCATCGTCCTTCTACGCACCACTGGCAGTTGCCGCTCAGATTGTTGGTGTTTTGTCCATCCTGGCAGGCATTCCCTTATGGTTCCTGAATCTGGGCAACACATCGCCGGGGGCTATCGACGATGCCTCCGGCGTGGGCGTTGTCTTGCACCTAGCAGAGGCGCTCTCAAGCCACACGGAGGCATGCCGCCAGCTTGGTCTATCCATCTTGATCACCAGCGCCGAAGAGTTGAGCACGATGGGGGCTGTGGCCTTCGTCCGCCAAAATGGTCCGCAGTTGCGCCAGCAAGCAAAGACGGGCCGCATGTACGTACTCAACTTTGATGGTCCTGGGGCAAACGGCAAGCTGTACTGGGTTGGCAAAGAGCCTGCAAGGGAACGGGTAGCCGGCCCATCACTGCTCTTCCTTGCACGTCAGGCGTGCAAGGATCTGGATCTGGTGCTTGGGCGTTTCGTCTTGCCGGGCGCTCTGTTCGATCATATCCCCTTCAGCAATCTTGGTCTGGATGCAGGATCGCTCATCGCCATCGGCCGGGATTCCCTCAAGGTCCACACGCGGCAGGATACCCCCGACCGCCTGAACGTACGAGGCTTCGATCAAGCCGGCCAGGTGGCTTTGCACATTATGCGCCGGCTGGTTGCCTTGCCCGGCACCAGTCAAGCTGCCCCCTGCCAGGATTTTGAGAAGAGTGAAGTTTACAAGGCCGACACGGTTTTGCGGTTCCTGCGCGACCAGATTCATCTTACGCCAAATAAAGCCCTGGCTATCGGCCTTGGCCTGGGGCTGGTCGATCTGATGATTGCGCATTCCTACGGCCTATGGTATTCACACACAGGGGTTATTGGCGCCCTGCAGGACCCGCCGTACTTGCTCACCATCTTTGTGATCCTGCCCCTGTTTCTGCGCACGTATGTCTGGATGCCCGACGGACTGGCATGTATCTTCCAAAGCCTGCCGGCGAACCACCTGATCCTGGATCGGGATATGCCAACTTACCGCAATAATGTGCGCCTCATGCTGGGCCGCTTCAACCACTCCTGGTTTGTGATCACGCTGCTGATTGCTATTCTTTTACAGGTGCTGGTGGTCATCGGAAATGCAAGCTATCCAGACACCTACAATACGACCCTGAGCGCCCGGTTGGTCTTCTTTCGCATCCCTTACGGCTTGCTCGGGCTCTATGCCGCCACGGCTGTGGTCGTAAGCTCGATTCTGAATGGCGACTGGAGCCAGCTTACCCGGGATATTGAGCCACAAATCCACCCGATGCACCCGGATATGGCAGCCGGTTATGGAGCGTTTACTCATTGCATCATCAACATGCTGGGCATCTTTGTCGGCATTGCCACATTTTTCTTTACCAAGGCGCTCTTTCAACCGGCGACCGACCGGGTGACCTTCCAACCGGTCTATAACTGGGGCATCATCATTTCCACGATCCTTTACCTGATCGTTGGCTTTATCGTCTTTTTGTACATCCCAACTGGCGCCGCACGGCGCGCCATCCAGCAAGCCAAGCGCAAACAGCTTGAAATGCTGGCGGAGGAATACAACGCTGAGCAGCAAGAGCTATTGGAGATGGTCCATCACAGGTCTTTGAGTGTGCCCGAGGCTCAACAGGCGCAAGCGATGAAAGCGCAGATCGAACGCTTGAAATTGCTGAACGAGGCAATCAGCCTGGTTGAAAATGTCCCCTCTTCCCCCATCAACCGCAAAACTGTGCAGCGTTTTGGATTGTCTTACCTGAGCATCTATCTGTCCACCCTGGTGTACAATTTTCTGCGCGCTTATCTCTCTGATACGACTGCGATGCAATTCAAAGCGCTCATGGAGCAGGCCTCGCTGTCCGAAATTCTGCGTGGCCTCCTGCGGGTGCTCTTCACTGGCCAGCTCTGATCCGCTTAGACTTGGCTCATTTCGTCATCCGAGTCGTCGATCTCGTGCATGTCACCGGTGACCACATAAATAGTCCGCTCGCAGATATTGGTCACCCGGTCTGCCATGCGCTCCAGGTTGTGCGCCGCCCACATCAGTAGATTGGCCTGGTCGATTGTGGTGGGGTCCTTGAACATGATAATGATCAGCTCCCGGTAGACCTGATCGTAAAGCGCGTCCACCAGATCGTCATCTTGAGGAATCATGCGCGCCTGTTCGGCGTCCCGCCTCACGAACGCCCCCACTGCCCGGTTGAGCATGCTGACCACGATATCGCCCATGCGCGGGATATCGATCAACGGCTTGATGTGCGGCTGGTCGCCGATGCGCACGCAGATCTTGGCGATCCCCTTGGCGTAGTCGCCCATGCGCTCTAGCTCGCCCACCACCTCCAGGATCGAAGCCACCAGGCGCAGGTCGGTTGCCATGATCGGTTGCTGTGTAGCAATGGTGATCATGCAATCCTTCTCCAGCGTGAAGCGCCGGGCGTTGATCAACTCGTCCTCCCGATAGATCCTGCGCGCGGTATCAACATCGTGTTTCTTTAGAGCCTGTATCGCCTCCAGGGTGGCGGTCTCGACCATGCTATCCAGGACCAGTATTTCATCGATCAGTTGGTTGATCTTACGGTCTAAAGTCTCGCGCGTCATCATGGTGATTTCCTCCGTGAGCGGCAGTCGCCTCGCCGCTTAGCCGAACCGTCCTTCCACATAGTCTTCGGTGCGTTTATCTTGCGGTGTAATAAAGATCGACTTTCCCGGGGCATACTCGATCAGCTGGCCCTGCAGGAAAAATGCAGCCTGGTCGGCGGTGCGGGCCGCCTGCTGCACGGAGTGCGGCACCAGGATGATGGTGTAGCTTTGCTTAAGTTCTTGCAGCGAGGCCTCCACCTTGGTCGTCGAGATGGGATCCAGCCCTGAGGTGGGCTCATCGAGCAGGATCACCTCCGGCTGCAGCGCCAGGCTGCGCGCCAGGCACAGGCGTTGTTGCTGGCCGCCTGAGAGCGCCACCGCCGGGGTGTTCAGACGATCCTTGACCTCCTCCCAAAGCGCAGCTTGCTCCAAGCTGCGCTGGACGGCCTCTTCCAGGCGGGCCTTGTGCCGCTCGCCCGCGGTCCTGAGCCCGTAGGTCAGGTTCTCACGGATGCTCATCGGCAGGACGATCGGCCGGGCAAACACCATGGCTACCCGGCGGCGCAAAGCAATCACATCTGTTCCGGAGTCCAGGATATCCAGCGGCTCCTCCTGAGCATCCAGGAGGTGCGCCTTGCCGGAAATTTGCACCACATCCGCCAGATCGTTCAACCGGTTCAACACGCGCAGCAGGGTGGATTTTCCGCCGCCTGCCGGACCGAAGAGAACGGTGATCGAGTTCGCCGGTATCTCCAGGCTGACGCCTTTCAGCGACTCATTCCCGTCCGAATAGAGCACAGTCAGATCCTCGATGACAAACTTGTTCATCGCTTTACATGATCTGGGCTACCATTGGCGCCGGGCGCGGGCGCGCGAGCGGATGATGGTGGCCAGCAGGTTCAGGCTGAGCACCAGGATGAGTAATACCAGGGCTGTTCCGTATTGGATTTCCTGTGGCATTCCGGGCACCTGTGTCGAGATCACGTACAGGTGGTAGGGCAGCGCCATGGTTTCATCCATCGGCGATTGGGGCAGGCTGGGCAGGTAAAAGGCCGCCCCGGTGAACAGAATGGGCGCCGTCTCACCTGCGGCGCGCTCCAGGCCCAGGATGACACCGGTGAGGATGCCTGGCAGGGATTGCGGCACCACAATCCGCCGGATGGTCTGCCACTGCGTGGCGCCCAGCGAAATGCTCACCACGCGGAAGGCTTGCGGCACGGCGCGCAGCGCCTCCTCGGCGGTGCTGATCACCACCGGCAGGGTCATGATCGCCAGGGTCAAGGAGGCCGCCAGGATGCTGGTGCCCAGCTTGAAAAACAGCACGAAGATGCCCAGCCCGAACAGGCCATAAACGATGGACGGGATGCCAGCCAGGTTGATGATGGCGATGCGGATCAGGCGCGTGGCGCGATTATCTGAGGCGTACTCGGACAGGTAGATCGCCGCGGCAATGCCCAGCGGGCAGGCAAACAGGGTGGTGAAAAATGTCAGGTACACCGTGCCCAGGATGGCGGGAAAGATGCCCCCCGAGCGCATGCCGTCGGTGGGAAACTGAAACAGGAATTCGAGCGATAACGCCGGGAGGCCTTTCCAAATGATGTACACAACGATGAAAAGGATGGGCAGGATGGTCAGAAAGGCCAGCAATCCAAGCATGGCAAAGCCAAGACGCTGGGTGGTGTTGCGCCGGGAGGAAGTGGATTGCAGGCTGCCGGGGGCGGTGTGTGTGGTATCCATAAGGGTACTCGGGTGGCTCACTTCAGGACAAGATGCGCTCGGCGCGTTTGCGCGAGCGGAAGACCACGCTGGAAGCGGTGACGTTGATCGCCAGCGAGATCAGGAATAGCACGATGCCGATGAAAAATAGCACGTGGTAATGGGTGCTGTCGGTCGCCACCTCGCCCATCTCGGCGGCAATGGTAGCGGTCATCGTGCGAGCCGGCGAAAACAACGCCCCCAGGCCCTTGGGAACAACCGCGGCGTTGCCGGTGACCATCATCACGGTCATGGTCTCGCCGATCGCCCGCCCGATGCCCAGCATGACCGCGGTGAGCACCCCGGAGCGCGCCGCCGGCAGGGTCACCCGCCAGATGATCTGCCAGCGGGTAGCCCCCAGCGCCAGGGCGGCGTCGCGATACGAACGCGGTACGGCGTCCAGGGCATCTTCGGCGACCGAGACGATGGTCGGGATGGAGATCGCTGCCAGCAACAGTGCGCCAGATAGCGCACTCAACCCGGTGGGTAGATCGAAGTTGACACGCAGGTAAGGGGCCAGGACCAGCATTCCGAGAAAGCCCAGCACGACTGAGGGCACCCCGGCCATCACCTCAATGAACGGCTTTAACACTTCACGCAGCGAGCGCGGGGCGACTTCTGCGACGTAGATGGCAGTCCCGATGCCGATTGGCATAGCCAGCAAGGCCGCGCCCAGGGTGACGATCAACGTGCCGCCGAGAAGGGGTAGCAGGCCAAAGTAGGCCTCGATTGGGTACCACCTTTGACCAAGAAGGTCGGCGAGCGGAACCTCCCGTAGAGTAGGTAGCCCTTCGGTGAGTAAAAAGATAAAGATCAGTCCGACGAAAAGGATGGCCGAATAGCCGGAGGCGCGAATGGCGATGGTTAGGATGATTTCTTTCCAGTTACGCATTATTGGTGGCCTTGTTCTCCTCACGGGGTGGCGATGGGCACAAAACCCAGCTCTTTTACGATAGCCTGCGCCTCAGCGGACAGGATCCAGGTCAGATAATCCTTCTCGACGTCCTGCGGCTCGCCAGCCGTGTACATGTATAGGTCGCGAGCAATTGGATAACTTTGATTGTTCACCGTTTCCGCCGAGGGGTAAATGTACTCCCCTCCCGGCTCCGCTGCCACCCCCACCACCTTAACATCCGGCGTGACATAGCCCAGGCCGTCGTAACCGATGGCGTTGGGGTTATCCCGTACTTCGGCGGTGATGCCCTCCGAAGACGGTAGCAGCAGGGTGTCCGGCGAGAACAGGGTATTGCTATCTGAATCGCCCAGGCGCAGCACCTCCTCCAGGAAGTAGACATGCGTGCCAGAGTTCGTCTCCCGCGACAGCCGTACGATGGGCCGGTCTTCGCCGCCGACTTCTTTCCAGTTGTTGTACTTCCCGCTGTAAATATCAGAGATCTGTTCCAGGGTTAAGTGCTCGATCGGATTGTTCAGGTGAACGATGATGGCTATGGCGTCTCGCGCCACCACGAACTCCACCGGATCAATCCCATTGGCCTGCATCGCTTCGATCTCTTCAGCTTTGATCGCCCGTGAGGCGTTGGCGATGTCCACCGTGTTGTTGGCCAGGGCGGTGATCCCCGTACCGGAGCCACCGCCGGTCACCGAGACCTGCACCTCCGGGTGCAGGCTCTGGTATTCTTCTGCCCAGGCCAGCGCCAGGTTGACCATTGTATCCGAGCCCTTGTTCGTCAGAGTGGTCTGTATTGCGTCAGCTTCGGCCTCGGCCGACTCCGCCCTGCCACACCCCGCCAGGCACAGCGCCAAAAGGAGATGGATCAGGAATATCCGCACGATCATGCCTGGAATTATAGCGACATTAACCTGGATCAACAAGTGATTAACGAGTAGCTAATGGTTTTGACTTCGGAGGACAAATTCTTTGGTAGAATGGGCGGCATGGACGCGGTAGACCCGATCATCAGCGCCTATGAGGTGGATTTTTATTATGGCGAGTTCAAAGCTTTAAACCAGATCAGCATGGAAATCTTGCCGCAAAAGGTGACTGCCATGATCGGACCATCCGGGTGCGGCAAGTCCACCTTCCTGCGCTGCCTGAACCGCATGAACGACACCATCCCGGGGGCGCATACCACCGGCGCCATCCTGCTGAACGGCGAAGACATCAACGCTCCGGGTGTGAATTTGACCGCGCTGCGCCAGCGGGTAGGCATGGTCTTCCAAAAGCCCAACCCGTTCCCCCAATCCGTGTATGACAATATCGCGTTTGGGCCGCGCGTGCTGGGTTTAACGACCGGCCAGGCCGAGCTGAACGCCGTTGTCGAGCACAGCCTGCGGCAGGCTGCCTTATGGGATGAGGTCAAAGACCATCTGCACGGCGAAGCATTGGCGCTTTCGTTGGGCCAGCAGCAGCGCCTGTGCATTGCTCGCGTCCTGGCGGTTCAGCCGGAGGTGATCCTGATGGATGAGCCGTGCTCTGCCCTCGACCCCATCGCCACCGAGCACGTCGAGATCCTGATCGACGATCTGGTGAAGGATTACACCATTGTCATCGTCACCCACAACATGCAGCAGGCGGCGCGCGTCTCGGATTTTACCGGTTTCTTCTGGCTGGGTGAGCTGGTCGAGTTCCAACCCACGCCAGAGCTGTTCACCACCCCCAAGATGGAATTGACCGAAACGTATATCACTGGCCGGATGGGCTGAAGAACGCCCACCGGTGGCCGGATGGGCTGAAGAACGCCCACCGGTGGCCGGATGGGCTGAAGAGTGCCCACCGGGGATTACCACTCGCCGCCGTACATCGTCGAGTACGGCGTGCATTGTCGATTCAAGTACGCCCAATGGTGCTCGAGTAGCTGGCGCATGTGCAGCAGGTCGTGCGCCAGCCACCCGGCGAAGATATCCCCTGCACGGAGCCTGCCCCACGGCGCCTGGTAGGTAGCCACCCAATCCGGCGCCTCCAGGCTTTTCAGCCAGGCGGTCGATTTCTGGCGCTCGGCGATGAATCCGTCCAGCTCTGCTTGCAGGTCACGCTCGTTATAGTGATGTTCGCTAACCCAACCTTCCGGATCGATGGGCGGGACCTCCTCGCCCGGGTGGTTCAGGATGGCCTCGATGCGCAGGCGGAAATCCAGCCTCTCCTCATCGTGCAGGTGGCAGACGATCTCCAGCAAAGACCAGGCCTGCGAATCCGGCCTCCATCTTGCCTGTTCGTCAGAAATGCCGGCGACCAGCGCCCGGAAGCGCTCGAGGTCAATTTCAAGTTGTCGGATGAGTCCTGAAGTGTCCATCGTTGATCCTTGGATCGGCTATTTCTGCCATTGGTAGCGTGTCTCCACTGCGGGGGCTTTTTGCCCTTGCGGCGTGATATTGTACGCTGTAATGGTGATATGGATTACTGTTATCCGATTATACTATAAATAGAACTTGCGTTCGGTCCTTGGGGGTTATAATTTCCTGCATTGTACGGGCGAAGCAACCGGCGTTCGTGCCATGGTTAACTAAGATTATTGTCGGCCGGTTGCTTCGCCCCTACCGCATGGAGGCCAGGATGAACATCGTCTTTGATCTTGAGCTGATTATGCGCCTGGTCGTGGCGGCCTCCCTGGGCTACGTCATCGGCCTGGAGCGCCGCCTTACCGGTCATGCCGCCGGCGATCGCACCTTCGCCCTCACCGCCCTGGGCTCGGCCTTGTTCACCGTCGTCTCCATACATGCCTTCCCGGTCGGCGACACGCGCATCGCCGCCGGGGTGGTCACCGGCCTGGGCTTCCTGGGCGCCGGCCTGATCTTCAAGAGCCAGGATAAAGAAGTCAAGGGGCTGACCTCCGCCGCCGCCATCTGGACGGTGGGCGCGATTGGCCTGGCGGTGGGCGCCGGCTCCTACGGACTGGCCATCGTCGCCGCCGGGCTAACCCTGTTCCTGCTGGCCTCCGAGCGCCTGTTGCACATCGACCAGCGCATCGAGACGCGGCGCAAACGACAGCGTGCTGAAAGTAAGGAAGAAAATATCAACAAGGGTGGGTTTATTTGATTATAATGAAACAAGATGAAATCGCTTGCTGAAATACAACTCATCCTCCAGGAACAAAAGCCTTATCTCGCTGAGAAATATGGCGTTAAGATCGTTGGCGTATTCGGATCCTATGTGCGCGGCGAGCAGCGACCGGATAGTGACGTCGATGTCCTGGTCGAATTGGAGCGACCGGCGCGCATCAGTTTGATCGGGATGGTTGAGCTTGAAGAATACCTGAGCGGAGTGCTCGGCGTCAAGGTGGATCTAGCTATCCGCAGGAACCTCAGGAAGCGCATCGGCCAGCGCATCCTCTCTGAGGTAGTTCCCTTATGAGCGACGAATATCTCGACCACATTGAGGACATCCTGGACGCCATGAACAAGGCTGAGATTTTACTCGAGGGGGTTACGTTTGAGCAATTCGAAGCAGATTTTCGTACCAATTTCGCCGTGGTTCGGGCGCTTGAAATTGTTGGGGAAGCCACCAAACGCCTACCAGATAGTTTGCGACAGCAATATCCCGATATTCCCTGGCGGGGAATGGCTGGCATGCGCGACCGAATTATCCACGCCTATGATACGGTCGATTTGGAAATTGTCTGGGATGTTGTAAAGAAGGATATTCCCGAGATCAAACCACGTATCCAAAAAATATTAAGCGATTTATCGAGATAGCAAAACACGGGAAATAGCTGCTTCACCCTGTCGCTCTGTGCCTATTGAAGAAAGACCTGTGCTTTGAGGCGCGGCGCGATCGTCAGTGGAAGATTAGATTAA
>MGNS01000169.1:3349-3636 GCA_001795165.1 Chloroflexi bacterium RBG_16_57_11 | reverse complement strand
CGCTGCCCGCGCCTGGGCTGCGCCCGCGCGCCCGGTCGCCGCGCCAGAAGCGGTCGAACACGTAGGGCAGGTCTTCCGCGGGGATGCCCGCTCCGCTATCCTGTACGCTCAGCCGCACGCCGTCCGCCACCCGCATCGCGCGCAGCTCGATCACCCCCCCTGCCGGCGTGTAGCGCAGGGCATTGGCCACCAGGTTGTTCAGCACCTGGCCCATCCGGTCGGGGTCAACCTCCACCTCCAGCTCATCCGGCGGATCGCCGGCTTGCAGCTCAAGCGCCACGCCGGCC
>MGNS01000169.1:0-3326 GCA_001795165.1 Chloroflexi bacterium RBG_16_57_11 | reverse complement strand
GCGAAGCTGGTGGCTGCGTCCTGGAGCAAATCCAATGCAGACAGGCGCTGACGGTGTAAAGGGAGTTGCCCTGCTTCGGCCAGCGAGAGCGTCTGCAGATCCTCCACCAGGCGACTGAGCAGGCGCGCCTCCTCCAGCGTGGCCTGGATGTGCTCCGGGGTCGCCTGGTAGACCCCGTCTAGCACGCCCTCCAGGTTGCCCTGGATGATGTGCAGCGGGGTGCGCAGCTCGTGAGCCACATCGGCGGTCAGGTTGCGGCGCTGCTGCTCGGCGCGCTCCAGCTCGGCGGTCATGCGGTTGAAGCTGCGCGCCAGCCGCCCCAGCTCGCCCGTCGCCCCCTCGCCCACCCGCACGCTCAGGTCGCCCTCCGCCACCGCGTCCGCCGCGGCCATCACCTCCACCATGGGCGCGCCGTAGCGGCGGAAGGCCCAGCCCGCCCCCAGGCCGGCCAGCATCAGAAAGCCAAACGGCACCCCGCAAAGCAGCAATACCAGGGCCAGCGTGCGCGGCAAAGCCACTTGCAGCGGGCCGAAGGCCAGGCTGCCGATGATCACCAGCGCGGCGATAAAGAGCAGCGCCAGCAAACCAAAGGTGATGATGAAGCGCCCGATGACGAAGCGCCGTTTGTCCCTGTGGCCAGGGTGCCAGTACATCGGGCGATGCTCGTGGGGCCAGCAGTGGCGATGGGGCATGCTCAAGTGGCGAGGCTAAGCCGGTAGCCGACGCCGTAAACCGTCTCGATGGAGGCCGGTTGAGCGGGCCCGGCACCCAGCTTGCGGCGCAGGTTCTTGATGTGCGAGTCGATGCTGCGGTCGAAGCTGGGGTAGGCTGCCCCGTGCAGCTCGTCGAGCAATTGCTCGCGGGTCAGGGTCTGCCCCGGGTGCCGGGCGAGCAGCGCCAGCAGCTTGAATTCGTTGGGCGTGAGCGGCAAAGGCTGGCCGTTCAGCTCGGCGCGGCGGCCTTGCAAGTCGATCTCCAGCCCGCCGAAGCGCACCACCCTCAGGGCTTTGACCTGTCCCTGGGCGCGGCGCAGCACTGCCCGGACGCGCGCCACCAGGAGGCGCGGCGAGAAGGGCTTGGTGACGTAATCGTCGGCGCCCAGCTCCAACCCGACGACCTGGTCGCTCTCCTCGATGCGGGCGGTGAGCATGATGATGGGCGTGTCCGTCTCTGCTCGCAAGCGCCGGCATACCTCCCAGCCGTCCATGCCGGGCAGCATGATGTCCAGCACGATCAGGTTGGGCTTCTCGGAGCGCGCCATCGCCAGGGCAGTCGGGCCATCGCCGGCGCTGAGCACGCGGAAGCCGTCCTTTTCCAGGTAATCGCGCGCCAGGCGCACGATCTTCGGCTCGTCGTCCACCACCAGGATCAGGGCTTGCATAAAGATAAGTGTATCAGATTTGCTCATCTGCGCAAACTCGCCTTGCCGGAATTGATCCTGCTGATCCGCAGCTTCAATGCTATTTTGGGAAGGCTGGTGCCTTCCCAAAATAGCTCTTAGCTTATGCGGACGATTCACCTGCCGGCTGGTCGGCGGTGGTCTTCGTCCCGCCTGGGCCCGGTTCAGGTGGCGGGCCCCATGTATGGGGGCCCCATCCGTGGGGGCCCCACTCGTGTGGATGCTCCCCCCAGCCGCCGGGTCCCTTGCCGTGGTGAAACCAGCCCCACGGCCGGAAGATCAACCGCAAGGCAAACAGCACCAGCAGCACCAGCAGGATCGAGCCGCACAACCCGCCAAACGGGAAGAAGGGGAAGAAGCCGAAGTGCGGGCCGGGATAGTTGCGCCAGTAGGCGGGCCCGTAGCCGGGGCCGTAGGGGGTCACCGAGGCGGTCCCGGGCGTCTCACCGCCCGCTGCCGCACTGGCTGCCACGCCTGCGGCTATGCCGGTCTGGTAGCCCTGGGCCTGCCCCGCCCGGAATAGCAGCGCCCCACCGGCCAGCAGTACGCCGATCAGGATCAGCACACCTAGTGCCCGAAGAAAGAAAGAACCTCTGTAAGACATTTTTACCTCCATATCAACGACAATTGGTTTGACTTGCTCGATGCTGCTGAGTATGCCAGCCAATTGTGGAGGAATTATGGAGGAGTGGGGGAGATACTATGGAGATCGCAGCCTGGTTGACAGTCGATCGCTCAATTTTCTGTAAACTGTGGAAATAATCACCATCCAGGCAGACTAATAGGGCGGATCGGCAGGCCCGTCATAGCCGCACATGCCCATACGCGGCGAGTTGACCAGGCGGGATGGCTCGCCATAATTCTCATGCGGGTGTCCTTCGATGTGTCCGGCGCAGAGCAGGCCGCTTTTCTCTTCCTCATAGACGCATTCCATGCACAACCACTCCGCCGGTTGGCCACATTCCTCGCATTCGGCTGCAGGTTGGATATTGCGCGCCATCAGCGCAAGCGGATGTGTGGTGGTGGATTTGCCGGCGCGCCCACCAACCACGCGAATATCGGTTTCTGAAGTTGTGCCAAAATCGTACAGATGTCGTAAAACCAGCCCAGGCACGAAGACGGTATCTGCTTTGCGAGATTTGCCGATGGTTGTGCCGCCCCAGCCACCGATGGTGAACTCGCTTAAATGACCGCAACATTCCAGCCAGATATCGCGCAGATATTGGTCCAACTTGGTCAGGGTAGCCGGGCCGCGCATCTCGAGATCGAGCCAAAAATCTTTGTCGTAAGCATCCTGGACACGCAGATGCCACAACCTCTCGACCGGGCGATCGCTGGCTTCAGCCTGTTGGGTGATTTCCAGCCGGCGTGGGCAGATGTCCAGGTGCTTGGACATCCCCGCTTTGCTTAGTTCGACGCCGCAATAGGTGCAAATTCCACGAGATTGGGGTCTGCGAGTCATAGGTTCCTCCTGGACCATCCGGTCCTGGAATGAATAAACATGGAATCGTGTCAGTTTGATCCGCGCATAGCGCCATAGCGGCTATCGCCACTCGATTTCATTATTGTAACAAAATAACCTGGCGGCTGGCAAGTATTTGTTCATAAGGATGGCGCGAATTAAGGTTACCTTAGAGATGTTTCACCATTGTAGAGGCGAAATCATCAACCATTATAATGTTATTGGACAAATCAAGTCATAATAACCGAGACTAAAGCACCCATGTTTATTGATCAAAGCCGATGGAGGTTGCGATGAACCTGTTTCAAAAATACCTGGTAGAAGAGTTCGCCGAGGACTATCAGGAAGGCCATCTGACCCGCCGCGAGGCCCTCAAGCTGATCGTCGGGGTCACCGGCAGTCTGTTCGTCGCTAACTCGATCCTGGCCGCCTGCGCCCCGCCCCCGGAGACGCCGGCCGCCGCCC
>MGNS01000168.1:20105-21356 GCA_001795165.1 Chloroflexi bacterium RBG_16_57_11 | reverse complement strand
TACCGAACACCAGCTCATCCTCAACCGTCATAGCGGTGAATTGGGCTTCGGGGTCTGAGAAGACCAGGCCGACTTTTTGTTGTAATTGACCGCGCGGGTATTCTTCAACCTCCCTGCCGCGGATTTTTACAGTTCCGTGCTTGATCCCGCGATACTGCCCAGGAATCAGGCCATCGAGTGAGTAAGCCAGGGTGGTTTTGCCCGCGCCGTTGGGTCCGATGATGCCAACAAAAGTACCCTCTTCGATGCGCAGGTCGATCGCATTAAGCGATACTTGTGGAGCATTCAAGTACTGCCAGGTGTAGTTTTCAACTTCGATCAGTGCAGTCATGTGGATCTCCCGGACACCCTAGCTAAATACCTGATAAAGCCAATTCAGCACCCAGGAGGCTTCTACGCTGAACTTGCCCTGGGCATAACGCATCACCAGCAGAACCAAGAACAGGCCGCTGATAATCGCTACCAGCACGCCATCCGAAAACCTGAAATGGTAATGTGTGAGGATATAATCGGCGCGCTTGACCCGCGCCGCCTCGCCGGTGAAGGCATAGCCGCGAGCTACCAGGGCATTCGTGAATTCCTCCGTACGTCGTAGGGATAAGGCGAACAGCGGTATCATATACATAATGTACTTGCGGATTTTATAGGCAATTGATTTTCCGGCGGTATCGAAGCCTCGCGCTTGCTCTGCCTGGCGCACAATCTGGAAATCCTCCAGTACCATTCCTGAAGCGCGCAGCGCCATGGCAAACACGTAGGTCACGACGAACGGCGTGCGCATCGTGCGCATGGCGACGATCACATCCCTTTCGCGTGAGGTGGTCAGGAAGAACACCATTGTGGCGATCATCGGCAGGATGCGGCAATAAACCACGACTGCGTCGCGAATGCGTTCCCAGTAGAAGTTCACCCCGAGCACCCGATACAGCAACTCGTATTCCGGATGCTCGCCGCCCAAAACGGTGTAAGAGAGCAAGATGACCCAACCCATTGAGATGGCGACCGGGATATAAATCCGCAAGATACGCAGGTCGACCTTGCTGTATACCATCAACGCCAGGACAACCACAGTGATTAACAGGTTAATCTCTGGTGATGAGATGAACATCGGAAACAGGCTAACAACCAATAGAAAATATAGCTTTACAAACGGATGGATGGAATAGATCGGCGACTCAGCAGGGACATAGCCCAACAGCGTCTTATTCATAGATGTGTCTCGATTCGTCTGGCGTGGCTCGTCGGAGCATC
>MGNS01000168.1:13788-20091 GCA_001795165.1 Chloroflexi bacterium RBG_16_57_11 | reverse complement strand
AAGTATACCACCGGAGCCGCCTTGCCAGGCGAGCCACGCAAGTCCTTGTTGGAGATATTCAGTTGATAGCGGGGAGAAGCATCCTGTCGACCAACGCTCTGGGGGATGAGCAAATTATGCCGGACGCTTCACCTGTGATCTGGTGGCTAGGCTACGGCGTAAAGCGTAAAATTACGACCACCACTGTTTGACGAAAGCCGAAGAGCGGATCACTACGCCAGAAAGCGCCTTGAGCAGGATGAAATTAAACACGATTCCTGCAACCATGTTGCCGCCGAACCAGCCCCAAATGAACAGCGGCACCGAGTCGGTGCTCAATAAACCAAAGCCGCGCAACACCACCAGTGTTGACCACAACGCACCGAAAGCGCTCGAAACCAGCATCGCCAGGAACAGGATCAGGAAATCGCGTCCCTTCTTCAGCCGTGGGTCTGCTTTGAAGTAGCGGAATGCCCAGGCTGGCAGAAAGCCCTGGACGAAGTTAGCCGGCACGTAGGCCAAAGAGACATATAACGGTGTGCCAGCGATGCCATTGGAGAAGAATGGGAAGATTGCCCCGGCCAATACGCCCCACATCCCGAACCAGATCGAGCCAACCTGCTGAACGGCGATGCCGGTCCAGAAGAAATTAACTCCAAAACCCAGCGGGAAGCTGATACTGCCAAAGGCGCCAACGACGAAGCCGATGCCAATCAGCAAGGCCATCGTGACGATGTTAATAACACCCACTGAGCGTTTTTCACCGGGTTGCACGGTCCAGATTTGCTCAGCGGTCAATTCGGTTGTGCTAGTAGTCATGCGGTTCTCCTTAATTTGGATTGGGAAATGGTATGAAGAGGGATGTGAGTTGGGTGTTTGGAAACAAATTCAAGGCGTTAGTTAAGAACACCTCCTGGAATACTGAGATAAATTTGTCTGGACGATTCTTAATCATTTATTAATCTCTTTTTGCCATTTTACGTAACACTATCCGAAACAAAAAGTTACGCACAAGCAGACGAACTCTTGTCATGGGCTTGGGGTATAATTCTTCCTGTGTTAGAAATCTCCTTGCTCGAGCCGGTCGATTATCTGTTGATCGGTCATTTGACTTTAGATGAAACCCCTGCTGGCCCCCGTCTGGGTGGCACAGTCACCTACTCCGCCCGGATGGCGCAGGCGCTTGGCTTGCGGGTGGGCATTGTCACTTCCTGGGGTGGAGAGCTTTCGCTTGACCCACTTAACAATATCCCGGTTGCCAGCTTCCATACCGAGCGCAGCACCAGGTTTGAGAATATTTATACCTCCGATGGGCGCGTCCAGTACTTGCGCCACGCCGCCCCGCCCCTGGATTTTCATCATGTCCCCGAGCCCTGGCGCTCGGCCGGCATTGTCCACCTGGGGCCGGTTGCCCAGGAGGTCGAGCCGGGATTAGTGCGTAATTTCCCATCCGCGCTGATCGGAGTGACGCCGCAAGGCTGGATGCGCAGCTGGGGCAAAGACGGTCGTGTCTTCAGATCGGAGTGGCCTGAGGCATCGTTTGTTTTACAGCGAGCGGGTGCAGCTGTGCTTAGCGTCGAAGACCTGGAAGGAGATGAGGACCGCATCGATGAGATGGCCGCGCTTTGCCGGGTGCTGGCGGTCACGGAGGGCAGACAAGGGGCGCGCCTGTACTGGAATGGAGATGTGCGCCGCTACCGCCCGCCACATGTCCAGGTGGTCGATGAGACTGGCGCTGGCGACATTTTCGCCGCATGCTTCTTTGCCCGCCTGTACACAACGCGCGATCCCTGGGAAGCGGCCCGCTTTGCCACCCAGCTCAGCGCTATATCCGTGACCCGGCCGGGTCTGGCAGGCATCCCTACACAGGATGAGATCGAAGCCTGTATGGTGGAGGTTTATTAGCTTTTATGGCTCGTGTCTACACCCTGGCAAACCAAAAAGGCGGCGTCGGGAAGACCACCACGGCGATCAACCTGGGCGCATATCTGGCATATTATGGCCAAAAAGTCCTGCTGGTAGACCTGGATCCGCAGGCTAATGCCACCTCTTGCCTGAAGATTGACAAACAGGCGGTAAAGAATGGCACTTACGAGGCGCTGATCGGTTCGGGCTCAGCGGCCGGCTATATTCTGCACAATCCACGGTTGAAGCTCTCCCTGCTGCCCGCCTCGCCTGCCCTGGCCGGTGGAGAGGTGGAGCTGGTCAATGAGCTGGCGCGTGAAAGCCGCCTTAGGCGCGCCCTGGAGCCGGTCCTTGGACGCTATGATTACATCCTGATCGACTGCCCGCCGTCTTTGGGCTTGCTCACCCTGAATGGATTGGTAGCCGGGCGAAACGGGGTGATCATCCCGGTGCAATGCGAGTATCTCTCGCTCGAAGGTTTGGGCCAGCTTACAAACACGATCGACCGTGTGCGGCAGGCGCTTTACCCGGAGCTGAGCTTGCGTGGTGTGGTGCTCACGATGTATGATGGGCGGACAAACCTCGCCAACGATGTGGTCAAGGAAGTGCGCCGCTATTTCGGTGAAAAGGTCTTCAACACCCTGGTGCCGCGCAGTGTCCGCCTGGCAGAGGCGCCTTCGTATGGCCAACCGATTTCGGTGTATGCCCCCAGCTCTGGCGGTGCCCACGCCTACGCCGCTCTGGCCCAAGAAGTGCTGGCAGGAGATGGCATGCCCATCCCTGCCCTGGACATGCAGAGTTGAGCCGGCGGGCGGGTTTGGGTCGCGGTCTAGAAGCCCTGATACCAGGCGGGACCCCTCCCGCCAGCGGCGTCAGCCAGCTTCCAGTCGAAACGATTACTCCCAATCCCAGGCAGCCGCGCTCCCGCTTCGACCCCGATGAGCTGTCTGAGCTGGCAGCTTCGATCCTGGAGCACGGCCTGCTCCAGCCGGTCATCGTCACCCAGGATGAAGACCCTGGCCGATACATCCTGGTGGCTGGCGAGCGGCGTTGGCTGGCGGCGCGCCAGGCGGGTCTGTCTCACATCCCGGCGATCTTGCGGGAGGCCAATGATCAGCAACGCCTGGAAATGGCGTTAATTGAAAATGTTCAGCGCGCCGACCTGGCTCCGTTGGAGGCAGCCGACGCATATCGCCAGCTAGCTGATGATTTCGGCCTGTCGCATGAAGAGATTGCGGCGCGGGTGGGGAAAAGCCGCACGGCCGTGACCAACACGCTTCGCCTGCTTAAATTGCCCGAAGCCGTGCGAGAGGCGCTGGCAGAAGGCAAGATCAGCGAAGGCCACGCCCGCGCCTTGCTGGCGCTGCCAACCTCCCAGGCGCAGTCTGCTGCGCTGCACTCTATTATTGCCCATGAGTTGAATGTACGCCAGACCGAGGCGCTGGTCCGCCGGCTGAGCGGGGAGCGACCTGCGCCGGTTGAAAAGCCTTCCCCGCCACCCGAAGTGGTCGACCTGGAGCGCCGGCTGGAAGACTCATTGGGAACCCGTGTCAGCCTTAACCGGCGCAGCCGGGGCCACGGCACCCTGGTGATCCACTTCTACTCCGACGAAGAGTTGGATGCCTTGATCGAGCGCCTGCTCGAATAAGTCCCTTTCCCATATCTCAATGATTATCACCCCAAGGCGAGCGGTTTTCGAGCGGCTGGCTTATTAGATCGCGTAGTTTCGGGTTAAATAAGACGCATTATTGGCAGTTCAGATATGGGGGATGTTGATGAATTTTGCATTTATTTTCAATTTGCAATTAGTACATATGTAACCTTGTTTTGTCATTAGTGCACAATTAGAATAACTTCACTAAATATATCAAAATTACCTGGTCTTAATTATTTCAGCCGGGAATCCAAAAATCGTTTTCACCCATCCCGAATGCGGCGACCCTTTACACTTTTCTCACCATTCAGCCTGGTGTTGACCTTGATTATGATTCTATTTCTCTCCTTAAGCGTCTGGTTTCGCGGCGGTATGGCTTTCAGCCCCGGCCGTTTGAGCGTGAAAAGTCGTGCCGATTCAACTCTTGAGGGCTTTAATTCTCATGCTGAATTCGAAACACAGTGCCACCGATGCCACAAACCGGCAGAAGTCGCTCAAAAATTCCTGTGTATGGATTGCCATCGTGCAATCGCTGAGCAGCTAGCCGGACAATCCGGCGTGCATGGCAAGATGTCGCCAACCACCCCGTGTGCAGCCTGTCACCCGGATCACCGGGGACAGGATTTCGATCCAGCTCAAGCGGCCTTTCCAATGTACGACCATTCTGGCGCTGACTTCAGCCTGGTTCATCATCAATTCAACTATGACCTGACCCCGATGGCTTGCTCTGCGTGCCACCTTACGGAGAGTGCGACATTCGCGGTAGATGTGCAGCACTGCAACACCTGCCATACAGTGCAAGAGGTGGCGTTTATGCTCCAGCATAATCAGGAATTCGGAAGCGTCTGCCTCGCCTGCCATAATGGCGAAGATGGTCTGGCGCAATTCGATCACGCCGCAACCCAATTCCCTTTGGAAGGTAAGCACAGCGCGGTGAGCTGCATAGGCTGCCACACTAATGCCCGTCCGAATATTGCAACCGGGGAGCAGGGTCTGAGGCGAATCGGCCTGTTCGGCGGAGTCTCGCCAGCGTGCCAGGATTGTCATCCGCAGCCGGCCAGCCATAAAGGCGTTTTCGAAGCCAGTTGCGACCAATGTCACAATCCGGCAGGCTGGCAACCCGCCAACCTGGATGGAAAGCAATTCGATCACGAGGCAAATACTTCCTTCAGCCTGGCACACCACTCGAAGGATTACCAGGGGCAACCCACTCAATGCTCTACCTGTCACCCCGGTGGGTTTTCGTCTGTAGATACCGGCTCATGCTCTGCCTGTCATGGTGACCAGGATGCCGGTTTCATGCAGCAGCACACAGCGCAATACGGTCAGACCTGCCTGGAATGTCATGACGGACGGGACCGGATGAGAAATTTCGACCACCAGGCAGTTTTTCCATTGGAAGGCTCGCATGTCCAAATCGCCTGCCTGGAGTGTCATACAGGAGGCGTCTACCAAAGCGTCGTCCCCCGGTGTATCCAATGCCATGCTGAGCCAGCCATTCACCTGGGTTTCTTCGGCCTGGAATGCCAGGAGTGCCATAGCAACACGGCCTGGACGCCGGCTTTTCTGAAGGTCCATTCCTTCCCTCTCGACCATGGCGAGCGGGGGCAGGTCGCATGTCAAACCTGCCATACAGTTTCGTATGTCGAATACACCTGCTATGGCTGCCACGAACACCAGCCCGATCAGATCGCACGGGAACACGCAGAACATGGCGTGTCTTCAATCGAACTGCCTAACTGCACTCAATGCCATCCAACCGGGCGAGAAGGTGAAGGCGGTTGACCTTGGGTATCTGCATGACGGACCTCTTCCTGGCTTTTCGATGTGATAGGTGATTATTGATGCGGCGCTTTGCAGTAAAGGCCATCCTGATCCTATTGCTCACACTGGTTGGCATCGCAGGGTTCACTACAGTGATGGCAACTGAAGGTCCTCTACTGCCTGGGGATGTCCTCTTTCCGATCCAAGAAGTTTCTGAAAACCTGTACAGTGATTTCCTGTTCAGACGGCTGGATAGAGCCTACTACGCTTTGGCGATCTTAGAACATCGCGTGGACAACTTCGATGTCCTTGTAGGCACTCGGTATGAGGTTCCGGCCTTCATCGCCCTGGATAAAGCCATCGACAAGTCCACCCTGGCGTTCGCTTCCCTTAATAACGAAGATGCCGGTGTCTTGCGTCAAAGGTTATCATCGCAAATCCGGCGTATTCGGGAGATCTCCCGCCGTTCAACCCGGGCCTCCATGCAAGCGCCTGAGTTGTACGCTGCGTTTTCGGCAAAAATTGGCTCGCTTCTGGCGCTGCTGGATGATCCCAACTCACAACCGGACGATTTCCTCCAGTTGGTGCAGGGTGGTCTTCCTGAGGAGGAAGCCAATACGGGTCTTAAACTTGCTTTGAACGGCAGCCTGAGCGCGGTGACCAAGGGCTTGATCAACCCGGCCATGGTCGTATTTCCACCCGGCAGCCTCGGCGCATTGCATGCCTTTTTCCCACTGACCGGCCAACACGCAATCCTGGAGTGTGTGGATTGCCATACCGGTGGCCAATATCAGGGTACGTCGGCGGCTTGCGCCTCCTGCCATCTGGATAAGAAACCAGCCCAGCATTTTGAAGGCGATTGCGCCAGCTGCCATACGGCTACGTCCTGGCGAGACATTCACTTTGACCACTCAACGGTCGCTGGCATCGGCTGCGCCACCTGCCATGCCAAGGACAAACCGGCCAATCATTTCAATGGTGAGTGCTCGGCGTGCCATACG
>MGNS01000168.1:5271-13720 GCA_001795165.1 Chloroflexi bacterium RBG_16_57_11 | reverse complement strand
ACAGGCCCGCCAACCATTTCGCCGGTCAATGCTCTTTGTGTCATAGCACCAGCGCCTGGCGACCGGCCAACTTCAACCACGTTGCGGTAGGCGCTACGGATTGCCTATCCTGCCACACCACGGACAGACCCGCCAACCACTGGGCCGGGCAATGCGCCTTGTGCCATAGCACTGTCGCCTGGCGACCCGCCAGCTTCAACCACGCCGCGGTGGGCGCTACAGATTGCGTCTCATGCCACAGCTCAGATAAACCCGCCAATCACTTCGCCGGGCAATGTTCCCAATGTCACAACACGGTTTCGTGGAGGGGCGGTGTGAATTTCGACCATGCTACAGCAGGCGCCACGGATTGCCAGACCTGCCACACCACGAACCGGCCCGCGAACCACTTCACCGGGCAATGCTCCTTGTGCCATAATACAAATGCCTGGCGGCCGGCCAGCTTTAACCACGCCGCCACTGGATCCGTCGATTGCCAATCCTGCCACATACCAGATCGGCCGGTCAATCATTTCGTCGGACAGTGCTCGCAATGCCACAACACCATCAGCTGGGCGAACGCCACATTCAACCATGCAATTGCGAACGCGACCGACTGCCAGTCCTGCCATATCTCACGCCGGCCGGCCAATCACTACGCCGGGCAGTGCTCCCTATGCCACAACACCAGCTCCTGGGCCGGGGCGACTTTCAATCATGTTGGTGCAACGGATTGCCAGTCCTGTCACGCCGGACAACGGCCGGCCAACCATTACGCCGGGCAGTGTTCACAGTGTCATAACACCAGCTCCTGGGCAAACGCCACCTTCAACCATGTCGGCGCTACCGATTGCCAGGCCTGCCACGCCTCGCGACGGCCGGCCAACCATTACGCTGGACAGTGTTCCCTATGCCACAATGCCACTTCCTGGGCAAATGCCATCTTCAACCACGCCGGCGCTACCGATTGCCAGGTCTGCCACGCCGCGCGACGGCCAGCCAACCATTACGCTGGACAGTGTTCCCTATGCCACAATGCCAGCTCCTGGGCAAATGCCACGTTCAACCATGTTGGCGCTACTGATTGCTTATCCTGTCACACGCGGAACCGGCCAGCGAATCATTTCTCCGGGCAATGCTCGCAGTGTCATAACACCAGTACCTGGGCTGGCGCCATCTTCAACCACGCTGCAGCAGGCGCAACAGACTGCCAGGCCTGCCATGCTTCGCGAAGGCCGGCTAATCACTACGCCGGGCAATGCTCGCTGTGCCATAACACCAATTCCTGGGGCGGCGCCGTCTTCAACCACGCCGGCGCAAACGATTGCCAATCCTGCCATGCCTCCAGGCGGCCGCCGAACCATTACGCCGGGCAGTGCTCTCTATGCCATAACACCAACTCCTGGGGCGGCGCCGTCTTCAACCACGCTGCCGCAGGGGCTACCGACTGCCAATACTGCCACGCCAACCGGCGACCGGCCAACCATTTCTCCGGGCAGTGTTCGCAATGCCATAACACCAACTCCTGGGGCGGCGCCGTCTTCAACCACGCCGGCCAAACGGACTGCCAGTCCTGCCATGCGGCAAACCGTCCTGCCAATCACTTCCCCGGTCAGTGCTCGCAGTGTCACAATACCAATACCTGGGGTGGGGCTACATTCAATCACAGGTTTAATATTAACCACAGGGGTGCGAACGGTGTGTGTGCTACCTGCCACCCGTCGGGCACAGGCTCGTACACTTGTTATACCTGTCACGACCCGGCACGCACAGAGCGCGACCATGCCGATCACAATATCACTAATATTGCCTCGCGCTGCGCCCAATGCCATGATGGAAGGGGTGACTGACACCCTGAATGGATATTTCCTTTATTGAAACCTTGATTACCATCTTATTAGAACATTTTGAGTGTATAGGTTATGTTTGATAAATTATTCCATCGCGAGACCCAGCGCCGCAAGGCTTTAGGCGAAGGGTATGTTGTTCCTGATTCAAGCCGCTGTGTACAATGCGGTATCTGTTCGTACAGCTGCCCCATCGAGATCGATGTGAGACGCTACGCCTGGTTAGGACAGCCGGTTAAAGACAGCTACTGTCTCACCTGTGGTGAATGCTTGAGGCGCTGCCCGCGTGGAGTCCTACGTTTTGAGCGCACCACTTTATTTGACTGAGAAGCCTCACGATGCAATACCGAAACAACGGGCGCCACGTGAGGCGTTATGTCATCGTAGGAAGCGGCGCGGCAGGGATTGCTGCTGCAGAGGCGATCCGGAGTCATGATCCTTCCGGTGAGGTGATATTAATTTGTGAAGAACGTGCCGGATATTACTCGCGCCCGGGGCTGGCTTATGTCCTGAGCGGCGAGCTCCCGGAGCGTGGCATATTCCCATTCTCTGAGGCAGATTTCAAGGCTCTGGGCGTACACCGGTGGTGTGCCCGGGTAGTCCGCATTCGCCCGCACCAGCACGAAATCCTTCTGGACAGCGGCAGGAGCATCCGGTTTGACCGGCTGCTCATCGCCACCGGGTCAACCGCTCAGCTTACCACTGTCCCTGGAAATGGATTGCAAGGAGTGGTCAAGCTGGATAATATTGATGACGCTCAAAGGATTTCGAAATACTGCCGGAGCAACCGGAGAGCAGTGGTTGTCGGTGGCGGTATCACTGCCCTGGAGATCGTTGAAGGTCTGGTTTCGCGCGGTGTATCCACCACTTATTTCCTGCGCGGCGAGCGCTACTGGACCAACGTGCTGGACGAGACCGAATCGCATATCGTCGAGCACCGGCTAAAAGAGGATGGCGTACAGATTTGTTATCATACTGAGCTTGCAGAAATCATCGGGCGGGGAGGGCAGGTGGTGGGAGTGCGCACAAAAGATGGACGCACCCTGCCCTGTGATTTGGTAGCGGTTGCCATCGGCGTCCGGCCACGCAAAGAGCTGGCTGTGGAAGCCGGCCTGGCCTGCGACCGTGGAATCCTGGTCGATCCGTATCTACAATCCACTATACCGGATATCTTTGCCGCCGGTGATGTCGCGGAGATCTTTGACCTGTTCACCCAACGGCACTCTTTGACTACTCTATGGGCTCCGGCTCGTTTGCAGGGAAGCACCGCGGGGCAGAACATGGCTGGTTCGCAGATGGCTTATCGGAATGAAATACCATTTAATGTCACTCGCCTGGCCTGCCTGACCACCACGATCATTGGCACGGTAGGACGGGGCAATGATGAAGATCTGGAGAGCATTGCCCGCGGCGATAGCGAGATCTGGCGTCAGTTACCCGATGCAATCGCCGCAGAAAACTACTTCGAAGTGAACCGGTTACGGATCCTCGTGGGTAAAAACACGTTTGTCGGCGCGATCATCATGGGCGACCAGACCCCTTCACAACCTTTGCAACAATTGGTGTCGGCACAGGTTGATATATCTCCAATACGAAACCAGTTGCTAGAGCGAAATGCAAAGCTCGGGGAAATCGTCACGCTTTTTTGGGAAAAGTGGAAAAAAGCACATGTTAGCCTCCCAGCCCGCCCCGCGTAGCAATATCGAGCTCTGGCTGGCGCTATTGACCAATCTGGCCATCACATTGGTTTACTTATTCGTCCTGGCAGTCTGGCAAGAAGTGCCCGCAGCCAGCGGTCTATTTGGGCATTCCATCGGCATCTTGGGTTTCACGCTCATGCTCATGACCGAGATCTTATATTCAATCCGCAAACGCAGCTTCAACGCTCGCTGGGGGCGCTTATCGAACTGGCTGCGATTTCATATTTTCACGGGCCTGGTCGGCCCGTACATGGTCTTATTACACTCATCCTGGAAATTCAACGGCCTGGCCGGCGTGGTGATGTTATTCACACTGATCATCGTCGTCAGTGGGTTCATTGGCCGTTATATTTACACTGCTATCCCTCGAACAGCCGATGGCATCGAGATTGAATCCGAACAGCTGTCGCGTTATATTGCAGGAATTGAGGCCATGTTGAACCAGCAAAATGCCGCTTCTTCACGCAACCAGGAAAAGACCAGGGAAATAAAGAGGCTTCAAAAAAGGCAAACCCAGCTCGAGCGACAGCTTTCAGGCCTGGCGCGGGCGCGTCGTGGGCTGGCCCTGTGGCATACGGTCCATGTGCCGATCGGAATCGTCCTCTTTCTTTCGGCCTTTATCCACATCATTGCCGCGTTCTATTATGCTACCCTGGCTCACCTGCTTGGCTTGTAAATCAAGCCGGATTTGTTTTAAAGAAAGCGGAAAATCAGGTAAGATTCGGGTTGTCATCGTCATTTGATATCTATGACCCAGGAGAGACATGTATCTCTATAATGCCAGAATTTACACTTTCGACCCTGCGCACCCCATTGCCAGCGCCTTGGCAATCCGTGATGGGCGTATTGCCGCCTTAGGAACCGAAAATGACATCTCTAGTGAACTCAAGCGCCAGCCGGTTAACCTGGCAGGCCGGGTGGTGCTGCCCGGGCTGACCGATGCTCACATCCACCTGGAGTACTACGCCCTGGTTTTGCAAAAGGTCGATTGCGAGACGGCCACGCGCCAGGCATGCCTGGAGCGTGTCGCGGAGCGTGCCCGTCAAACTCCCCCGGGCGATTGGATTCTTGGTCATGGCTGGAACCAGAACCTCTGGCCGGAAGGTTTCGGCTCGACCGCCGACCTTGACGCGGTTGCACCCAACCACCCGGTATACCTGACAGCAAAATCGCTGCATGCTGGCTGGGCGAACACAACCGCCCTACGCAAGGCGAATGTTACGGCGGCTTCTCCCGATCCGCTAGGAGGACGCTTCGGACGCGACGCCTCCGGGGTCCCGGACGGCATCTTGTTTGAAAGCGCGATGGAAGTGGTCGACGAAGTTATCCCGGCCGCTACCGAAGAGCAAGTCGCGCAAGCCCTGCAAATAGCGCAGCCTGCGTTGTGGCGTATGGGTATTACCGGTGTGCACGATTTTGACCGTCGCCGCTGCTTTGCCGCTTTACAGATACTGCACCAGCGCGGCGAGCTGCGCATGCGGGTGCTGAAGAGCATCCCGCTGGAAGACCTGCCTCATGCTGCCGCCCTCGGGCTACGCAGCGGGCTGGGCGATGATTGGCTGCGCATCGGTGGTGTGAAAATGTTCGCCGATGGCGCTCTTGGACCACAAACGGCTGCTATGCTGCAGCCTTACCTGGGCGACCCACAAAATCGTGGCATGCTGCTTATGGATGCCGAGGAGATCTTCGAGCATGGCCGCCTGGCTGTGGAAAATGGCCTGCCGCTGGCGGTGCATGCGATCGGCGACCGCGCCAACCACGAAGTATTGGATGCGTTCAGCCAGCTCCGCCGCCTGGAAGAGCAGATGCACACGGTTTCTTCCAGGCCAGGGCGGCGCCTGCGACATCGTATCGAGCATGTTCAGCTGATCCACGCAGACGACGCTGCCCGGCTGGCCGAATTGGGCGTGGTTGCATCGATGCAACCGATCCATGCCACCTCCGATATGCTGATGGCCGATCGTTTCTGGGGGCAGCGCGCTGCCCTTTCGTATGCCTGGAAGACGCAGCTCAACCATGGGGCGGTCCTGGCCTTTGGATCGGATGCGCCGGTTGAATCGCCCAATCCATTCTGGGGGCTGCACGCCGCCGTCACCCGCCAGAGAGCGGATGGCAGTCCTGGCCCGCAAGGCTGGTATCCTGAGCAGCGGCTCAGTCTGGAGCAAGCCTTTCACGGTTTCACCACCGGCGCAGCATATGTCGCCGGTTGGGAGGACCGGATGGGTATGCTGGCAACGGGTTACCTGGCGGATTTAATCGTGTTGGAGCGCGACCCGTTCGAATGCGCACCTCAGGAGTTGCATACGCTCAAGCCGTATGCGACCATGATTGGCGGTGATTGGGTTTACCAAGAATAGGCAGACCAGCCGGGGGAGCCCGCACCCGCAGTTGAGCTTAGTTCGCGACGGATTGGCCGTTATCCCACTTGTCCGATTACCAGCTCGGTCTCACCGGCAACGTCCAGTCTTCCGCCAACGCTAAAATGCTCAAATATACCACGCGCGGCTTGCTCCAACGAGGGATAGCGCGGGTCATCTTCTTCTGGTGCATAAGAGGCCGATAGCAGGCAGCCAATGAATGCGGGCCAATCCTGGGTCAGGATAAACCGGTAGGTGAGTGTGCTATAGGCTTCATGGTTGAAATAAAAATCCTTTGGTGTCCTCCCTGGGCCGGGCAGGTTATCCCGTTTCTTGAAGCCATTCTCCGCTGTGGAAATCGATTCGATTGCCCGGTTGTGCGCCTCATCCGTGCAGTAGTTGCGCAACAAAGCCAGCCAGCCGCCGGGCTTTAAGATGCGCCGGATTTCGGCGCGGACCGGTTCAGGATCAAACCAGTGGATCGCTTGGGCGACGGCAACCAGTTCCACTGACCCGGCCTTCAGGGGGATCGCCTCGGCACAGCCTCCGAGTACGAAACAGCCAGGGTATCCCTCCACAACCCGTCGCGCCCATGAGCCCATGGCTGCATTCGGCTCGATGGCGTATAGGCGTGCGACCTTTCCGACGAAGTGGCGGGTGAGTATGCCTGTTCCCGCCCCCAGGTCGGCGATTGTTGAATGGGCGGAAAGTCCGGCGATCACGTAGATCGCCCGGATTGCTGGCTTGGGGTAATCCCAGCGATAGCGGGCGTAGTTTTCTGCTTTGGTTGAAAAGACCGTAACCGATATGCTCATGCTTGTTGGATCATTGTCTGCAGCGCATTGATCAAAGCTTCCCCTTTTTTCCTGCGTTGCGCAGGAGCCCAGGTGACGTTGTCGAGCTGGTGTACCCAGTCGCTGGGCTGAGGTGCCGCCACTCTCCAGGTTACACCGGGGGAGAATACCAGGTATGTATCCCAGGCGTAACTCCCAGTGCCACCCAATGCAACAGCCATCTCCCGCGCCGCACGTTGTTGAGGATCGTAAAAGTGTACCAGGTGTGGATCCGCCAGCTGATCTGCTGCGAGTTGCGTAGCTTGCTGGCTGTCCTCGTCCAACACACGCACCCATACCAGGCTGCCGACAACCGGAGTGAGAGCTGGCAGCTCAGCCAGGACTTCGAGCACCGCACGGGCGCCCTCCAGGCATTCAGCTCAGGTGGGGGATACAAAGGCCAATACCCGCACCAGGCCGCGCCGGGCATTAAAAGAGTCAGCCAGCGGCTGAGTGGAGTATTCCAACGAGATCAGCTCGCTCAAGAAATCACCTGTCTTCATAGCCTGGATCGCCGATCCCGGCTACAACCACAACCTATACTTGCAGGAGCAATTCTTCGTCGCCATCTGGTCTAAGACAGTAAAGCCACAGGCTTCCAGGTGCGCTATCACCCTTCAGGTAAGCCAACAGCGGCTCGCGCATCCGCCACCAGGGCAAGGCTGCGAGCCGTTCGATGGCTTGCTCCACGGTCAGCCAGCAGCGCGCCATCTCGGGCCACGCCGCCGGGCGGCGACCAGGTGGGCGCTCGATCGCCAGGCCTTTGTTGCTCCACCAGGATTACCCGGTCGGCTTGGCGAATCTACGCGGCGGTAATGACGAGAACCATATTCTTAGTCGAATCCAAACCCGTCTTCGATCAATTCGGAAAACTTCTGGGCAAAACGCGCCGCAGGCGCGCCGTCGACGATGTTATGGTCGAAACTGAGCGTCACATCCAGGTACTCCCGTGGGACAATGCACCCGTCCACCACGCCCGGCTTCTGGGCGATGCCGCCCACCATCACCGACCGAGAGTGGATTCGCATGCCAAGCCCCCAGCCGCTGTGCGTGCCGAACATCCCCACCGAGGTCAAACCGACCGTGCCGCCGGTGCGTTTCATCCAACGGGGGTTGCACTCCACAATGAGATACAGCACGTGGCGCAAGAAGGTTGGCAGGTGCGGAAAGTATTGGAGAAAGCCCATCCCCTGGCTTTGCCCTGGGTTGGACTGGATCCCGCGGATTTCCTTGTGGAGCTCGAAATTGCTTCGCCGGTTGATCCCCCGCAAGATGTGCATCATGGGGACTTTGCAGCCATCGATCTCTGCCTCGATGGCCAGCGTGGCGTCCACTTCGTCAAAGATAACCAGGCGGCCGCGCCAGTCACGATAGGCGTGTACCATCCGGTCGTCATCCACCGCCTTACCCAGGCAAGCGGCGATCAAGGCGGTAAATGACAGGCGCTCACTGGTGCGCGCAGCTATTATTGTGCCAGTACCTGCTCGAATTCCGCAAACACGATCAGCCTCTGCAGATAGGTGCGCAGCTCGCCAGACCAATCGGTACAGGTAATCAGCGTAATCTGTGGTTTACCTGTCGGGGCGATCACGCTGGTGTCTGTGTCCTCCACCACACGTTGCCCGCTGACCCGGTAGGTATACACCTTCTGTTGGGTGTGGATCCTCACCTGATCGCCCGGCTTGAGCTGGTTCAGGTTCCAGAACGGCCCCGGGCTGCCATCCACCAGGTCA
>MGNS01000168.1:0-5198 GCA_001795165.1 Chloroflexi bacterium RBG_16_57_11 | reverse complement strand
TCAAGCCGCTGATCAGCCAGGTGTACCCGCTGAAAGGCACGTACTTGACTACGGTGTCCAGGTTGATCGCCGGGATGACGATACGCGTCACCGCGCTGGGATCCGGCGGGCCGCCATCCGGGCCGACGGATGGCATCGCCGTTGGGGTCGGGATGGGATAATCAGGCAGGGTGGAGGGGGTCGGGGTTGGCGCCAGGTGGGCCAGCTCGGCGGGCAGCGGTTCCAGCGTGGGTGCCGTTATCCCCTCGGTTGGCCGAGTTTCCAGGATTAGCTCGGTGTCCTTGGGCGGCTTTTCTTGTGCCGGACCCGGTAGCCTGGGTGTGCGAGTAGGCGCCGAGGCGCTTGTGGGCGCGGCAGTCGCCAGAGGCGGTTTATCTCCGGCCAGTGAAGCAAGCTGAACTGGCGGCGCCTGGGATGGCCGGACCAACACAGCTCCCAAACCGCAGACCAGAGCTAAAAGCACCAGTGCCAGCCCCCAGCGGGCGATCCGCCCGGCGTATAGCGGTCGGTTGAGGCGCGCCCACAGGCTGTAGCCTAGCAGCAGTATTGCCAACAGGCCCAGCCCGACCGCCAGCAACCCGAAGGCTCCGGAGACGAAGGAGCCGGCCGAGCTCTGCGCGGGATCGGCTGCCAGCGGGGCTGAAAAGTCAACCCGTGGGGGAGTCAACCCGGTTCCCGGTAGCGCCGAGGTAGGCAAGGCGCGGAATGCAACCGTGTTTGAGGTAACCTCCTTTCCGCCAGGCGTCCAGGTCACGTCAGCACTGTTCCGGTACACTCTCGTAACAGTCACCGTGCTATTTACTCGCGCGGTCACGACGATGCTGGCCCGCTCATCGGGGTTAAGCGTGCTGATCACAACATCCAGGGTGCGCGCACCGGTGTTCAATGTTGCAGTGCCGCGGGTGGTGGTGGCGCTGACCAGGTCGAGGATCGTCACGAATTGATCGAACACCCTGACATTATTCACCGCTGTGTTCCCGGTGTTCCGCACATCGATGCGGAAGGTGAGCGTCTCGCCCACACCGGCCTGGATCGGATTTACATCTTTAGCAATGCGTACTTGAGTAGCCGGAGATTCGAGCACCACGTTCGTATCGGTGGCAGTCGAGGTCACTTGCGTATTGTTCTCGGCGTCCCGGCCCACCGCCAGGATTGTGTTTTCCACGTTGGAGCCTGGGACGGCGTTGACCACCACCCGCGCTCCGACGCGGAAGGTCACTTTTTGCCCCGCGGTGAGGGGGTTGTTTAACGTGATGCGACAGTAGCTGGAGTTCGGGCAGCTCCCGGTAGCGATGCCGCCCAGGTTGAGCCCGGTGGCAGCCAGCTGGCTGCCCAGCGTGTCGGTGAGCACCACCTGGTTGACCTGCACGTTGCCCGTGTTGGTGATAGCGATGGTGTAGGAGAAGGCCTCTCCGGCGTACACCTGGCTGAGGTTGTCAGTCTTGGTCACGTACAACGCCCCACCGGGGTAAACTGTGAAAGTCACCTCGTTGGATTCAACCGTGTTAAGCGGGCTGCCCCACGAGACCGTGGCCACATTCGTGAACTCTTGTTGGAAATTAATACTCGAATTACCCACCAGGGTAATCCTTAAAGGAAAAGATTGCCCAGATGCGAGTGTTGATGCCCTCCGAAATGTGTAAATTCGGGTATTAGGATCCCATCGACTTCCCGTAGGCAAGGGAAACCGAAGATCTAACCCAACCGGAATATTTTCTGTGATTGTAAACCCACCCGTAACATCAATTGTAGTGGGATTATTGACAGTGAAATCTACAAATATCGGTTGTCCTACAGTAGCAGTGATAGGCACATTCGGATAATTTGGAGTTGTGATGGTTTTTAGGATTTCTAAACCACCGATGACTACCGAGGCGCTGTCTGAGTTGTTGGTTGTGATCCAGTCCCCTCGAGGCGAGCTAGAAATTCGTGCGTCGTTATTAATTTGCCCTGAAGCACCACTAGCTACCGTGAATACTAAAGTGGTTCGAACTTCACCGTCTACCGGTACCAACGAAAGATATGACCACAAACCTGATGTTGGTGAATATGTGCCGTCGTTCGGTATTTGCCTGGCAAATATAAATGGGCTGGTCGGAAGATCGAGGTCTTGTACAACGAAGTTGTTAACCGAATTCGGACCGTTATTCGTTATAGCAAGCGTATAAGTAATAGTGCTGTTAATATCAGCTGTGATTGGAAATACGGTTTTTGAGAATTCGAGGTCCGCACTATTAATTGTCACTATTTCTAGATCATTATTATTATCCGGGTTAGCGTCTGCAACAATTAAATGTGCATCTATGGGAACCTCAAAATTAACATCTGGTGAGACAGCTACGTTAAACAACAAGTTAGTCGTCTCAGTAATTAGTCTGGTACGATCACATGAGATCCGATCCGTGGGCGAATAACACGTCCAACCACTTGGGCTTGTTGGAGACCAGGTGATACCAGCAGGTAGTGGAATATCTAAACTGACCACTCCTTGCAAGTTACCTGTTGGAAAAGGATTGCCGTTTATTGTGACTACAAGCCTGTTATCTGATGCTAGAACTTGGAAGCCATTTGATGGCAAAGCTCCCACGATTAGCGTGTAATCGTAACCAGGCTGCTGGAGCGGTGCGTTGCGCCCGCTCTTATCCGGCGCGGCTCGCCCCGCCGCCTGCGCCTTCAGGGCGCTCAGCCCGGTGAACAGAAGCACCCCACTCAGGAGCAGCGCCCCCAGCGGCAATTGTATTTTGCGCCATGCTGCGCTTGGCTTGTCCGTCATCATGCCACACCCTCCAGAGAGTAGGTTGGAAGATTCATTCCAGTTTAATTATAACATTGTTCGGGAGTTGAAATTCGCCAACCAGAATTGTAGGAGCGAAGCACTCTGTAGTTCTTCGTCGCTCACCCAATCCTTCGGAGGCTGGGTGGCAAATCTTTACTTATGGATCGCTCTTATGCTATTAGAAAAATGATATACTAATCCTATGGCCGCAGGTAAGAAGGTGAGTTCGATTTCTAAGGCAGATACAATTGATATAATGGGGGAATATTGGGATACTCATGACTTCACCGAGCATGACACAGAAGCGCCGGATGTGGATTTTAAAGTTGTATGTGCAGTGCCGGTGGAAGTTGACCTATTCTCACAGGTTGAGCAACAGGCACACCTGCGGGGTGTGTCCGCAGAAACTTTGATCAATATGTGGTTGCAGCAGAAGCTGATTGAGCAACAGTCAATGTGAACCGCTCTGCTTGAAATCGATTTGATTTTGTATCCCTACTCCACCATTGACAACTCCCCTTCCGCATGATACTATGACATCGATACCATATGGTATCGATGTCATAGTATGCCTACCATCTACGATGTCGCCAGGCGCGCCGGTGTGGCCCCCATCACCGTCTCGCGCGCGATCAATAACACGGGGTATATCCGGCAGGCAACCCGCCAGCGCGTGCTCACCGCGGCCGAGGAGTTGGGTTATGTACCCAACCGGCTGGCCAGCAGCCTGCGCTCCCGACGCACCAATGTGCTCGCCTTGGTGTTGGCGGATATCTCAAATCCCTTTTTCACCCTGATCGCCCGCGGTGTGGAAGACACCGCCAGCGACCAGGGCTTTATGGTCATCTATTGCAACACCGACGAATCCGAAGATGAGGAGCAGAAGTATATCGATTTGGTATTACAAAATCGCGTCGATGGTATTCTGCTCGTTCCTTCCGGAGGCGGGTCGGCAGCCATTGAGGCCACCCGCCGGAATCGCACACCTCTGGTGGTGATCGACCGGCGAATCCCTGAGGTGGAGGTGGACTCGGTGCGGGGTGATTCGTTCGGCGGCGCCTATGAGCTTGGGCGTCTCCTCCTGAATCTGGGTCACCGGCGTATCGCCCTGCTGAATGGTCCGGCGGGGGTTTCTACTGCGGATGATCGCCAGGCAGGTTTTAACAGCGCCCTGGATGAAGCGGGGGTCCCTGCCAGCCAGCGGCTGGGTTTAAGCGGGCGATTCACCACCCTCAGCGGGCGTGAGATGGCGCTTCAGGCAATATCCCAGGAGCCACACCTGACCGCGATACTGGCAGCCAATAATTTTATTGCCTTGGGCGCGCTGCAAGCTATTCAGGAGTGTGGGTTACGGGTGCCCGAAGATATCGCCCTGGTTGGCTTTGACGATCTGCCCGAGGCGCTGGTCGCCTTCCCCTTCCTCACTGTCGCTACCCAGCCGGCTTATGAGATGGCACAGAAAGCCACGGGATTACTCCTGGAGCGTGTAGCCGGGACCGGACCGGCTGAGGCGCAGGAGATCATCCTGCCCACCCGCTTGATCGTTCGCCAATCCTCTGGTGGCCGGCTGGATAGGGATAAACCAATGAATTCGGTACACGGAAAAACACGGATGGCACGGAAATGATTTGAGACTTAGGAGAACTAGGTACAGAGGAACTGACAACGGATTTGGAGAACGGATTTATCGGATTTGTGACTCCATGATGTGGATTCTCCGGCCACAAACGGTGCATATAAAACAAGAAACAAGTGCTTTGTCTGGGCTAAAAGTAATCTTTGAAAAAAGGCATTTCTTATCCTGGACAAAGCTTAAAGTGTTCCGTCCACCAGATTTTCAAATAATAGAATCACATCGGACGGATCAATATATACTGGAGGAATTAGCATGAAACAAAACATGACCGCGGCCACCGATCCCGAGCTGCGCAAAGACGACCTGATCGTCATCGCAGGAGCCGGAGGTTTCATAGCTGGAGCCTTGACCCGCTACTTACACGATCGAGGTTTCACCCGCATTCGGGCCGTCGATAAAAAACCCCTGCCGCAGTGGTACCAGCGCGTGGACGGTGTAGATAGTCTGAGTATGGATTTGAGCGAGGTGGAAAACGCCACCCGTGCTGTCGAAGGCGCGGTGGAGGTCTATAACCTGGCTGCAGATATGGGCGGGATGGGTTTCATCGAGCGCTATCGGGTGGAATGCCTGCGTAGCATATTGATCAACACTCACCTATTGGAGGCTGCCTATCGCGCCGGGGCGCGGCGCTATTTCTTTTCCTCTTCTGCCTGTGCTTATAACACCACCTTGCAGCAGGACCCCAATTCGCGCGCCTTGAAAGAATCCGACGCTTACCCGGCGATGGCCGAGCGCGGCTACGGCTGGGAAAAGCTGATGTCGGAAATGTTCTGCCAGGAATACTGG
>MGNS01000167.1:12653-12819 GCA_001795165.1 Chloroflexi bacterium RBG_16_57_11 | reverse complement strand
ATCGTCGATGACCTTGACAGTTTAGAGTAATTGCTCTATAATTAGAGCAATTACTCTAAACCTAATGGAGGTAGAGGATGAAGTCCTTGACAATATCTCAGATTACTGGTGCGCTGTTCATCCTTGGCGCGGTGATGATCAACATCCCATACATGGCGCTGATCGC
>MGNS01000167.1:11362-12645 GCA_001795165.1 Chloroflexi bacterium RBG_16_57_11 | reverse complement strand
ATTACCCTGATATCCTGCGCCAGCCGGCCGGTGAGGTGCTGGCAGCTTTTGCCCAAGGCGGGGGCAGCTTAATCCTGACCTGGCTGGCCTTTGCCTGGACCGGCATGCCGATCCTGTTGGCAATATTGCTCCTGCCCAAAGCGCTGGGGGGCGAAAAAACACCTTTGCTTTCACTCGCAACGGCTTTTGGAGTGATCGGCGCAGCCGTCCAGATGATCGGACTGTTGCGGTGGGTCTTTGTTGTGCCTGTCCTGGCGCAGGCCTATACCGCTTCCGGGGCCGGTGAGGTCACGAAAGAAGCCACGATCCAGGTGTTTCAGGTGTTCCACCAGTTTGGTGGTGTGCTGCTCGGCGAGCATGTCGGCCAGATGTTCACCATCCTGTGGATGATCCTGGTGTGTGCGGAGATCCTGCGATCAGGCCTGGTGCCACGCTGGGTCGGTTGGCTGGGCCTGGCGGCGGCCGGGATCTACTTTCTCGGCCAGGGCGATCTGCTCGCCACGGTGATGCCGGGCTTCCCGGCTTTTGGACTGGCTGCCCTGGTGGGCAGCCTGCTGTGGCTGGCATGGATGGCTGCTTTGGGGGCATTTCTCCTGTTCAAGAAAGCGCCGGTTACTTCCCCGCTGCTGTCACAAGCATAAGGTTTATTCGCAACTCAGATACACTGGAGGTCTGGCATGGATACGAAATCGGCAATCCTCGACTCTGCCCTCGACCTGTTCAACGCGCAAGGCACGGCGGAGGTGACAACCAATCACATCGCCAGGGACGCGGGGATCAGCCCGGGTAACCTTTACTATCACTTCCGGAATAAGGCCGAGATCATCCGGGCCTTGTTCGAGCGCCTGTTCAACGCCTGGGATGTTATTTTTACCCTGGACGAGGTCCGGCAACCCACTTTGGATGACCTTGAAAGGCTCGTGCGGGCGAACTTTGAGACCTTGTGGGAGTATCGCTTTGCCTACCGCGAGTTGGTCGCCTTGCTGCGGCAGGATGACCAGTTGAAAGGACGCTTTCTGCAGGTGCGAGAGCGTGGCTTTCAAGGGTTCTCCGAGCTGTTCCAGCATTTCATGGCTGCCGGGGTGCTACCACCGACAACCGGCACTTCTGATGTGACGGATATCGCTGAGATGTGCTGGCTGATCAGCGAGTTCTGGCTACCTTATCTGGAGGTAAGTGACCGCGAGGTGGATCCGGTGTGGCTGGAGCGCGGCGTACGGCTGATGCTCCGCGCGATTGGGGTGTAGGGGCGGGTCTGGGCATGGGTAATTGGAGGTCGAGGT
>MGNS01000167.1:11145-11227 GCA_001795165.1 Chloroflexi bacterium RBG_16_57_11 | reverse complement strand
GCCCCTACCCGATCGTAGTGGTTGATCACGGGGAGGAGGCGAGGCGGTTTTACCAAGGATAGCCAGGATATTCAGGATATAT
>MGNS01000167.1:4780-11067 GCA_001795165.1 Chloroflexi bacterium RBG_16_57_11 | reverse complement strand
ATTTGGGAAGCGGTATAAATTCATGGGCAGCCAGGCGATCCGGCAAAAGCTTGCCAGCGAACAGGCGGAGAACAATGGGTGCACACACCTGGGGGAGATCCAGGACGTCTCGCCCAGTGCAGATGGCTGCGAGGATTGTCTGAAGATCGGGGATCGTTGGGTGCACCTGCGCATCTGTCTGATTTGCGGTCATGCGGGCTGCTGCGATAACTCCAAAAATAAGCACGCCACCAGACACTATCACCAAACCGGCCATCCTCTGATCCAATCGCTCGAGCCTGGGGAAGCGTGGCTGTGGTGTTACCCGGACCAGGCGCTGATCGCCCTATAATGATGGATACTCCTGGCCGGACCATGCGGGGGGAGCGGCGCGTGGTCACGATCCTGTTTTGCGATGTGACAGGGTCTACCGCCATGGCCGAGCGCCTCGATCCGGAAGAGTGGGCCGAGATCATGGGGGAGGCTTTCGATTACCTGATCCGCCCAGTACAACATTACGAGGGGATAGTCGCCCGGCTAATGGGGGATGCGATATTGGCTTTCTTTGGCGCGCCGGTTGCCCACGAAGACGATCCGCAAAGGGCGGTCCTGGCAGGTCTGGATATCATCGCCGGCATCCAGCCGTTTCGCGAGCAAATCCAGCGGGAATATCAGATGGAGTTCAACCTACGGGTGGGGATCAACACCGGCCCGGTGGTGGTGGGAGAGATTGGATCGGATTTTGCAGGCGAGTACACGGCAATGGGGGATGCGGTGAACCTGGCGGCGCGCATGGAGCAGACCGCCGAGCCTGGCAGCGTGCAGGTCAGCGAGCACACCTATCGCCGGGCGAAGCCATTTTTCGATTTTGAAACGCTCGGGGAAATCCCGGTCAAGGGGAAAAGCGAGCCGGTAGCGACTTACCGTCCCATCCGGCGTAAGCTGCGTCCGGGGAGCGGGCGCGGCATCGAAGGCTTGCGCCCTCCATTGATCGGACGCGGGACGGAGATGGCTCGGTTGCGCCAGGCTATCGACGATGTGAGAAGCGGGCGAGGCGAGATCGTTTTCCTGCTGGGGGATGCCGGACTGGGCAAGAGCCGTCTGATTGCAGAATTGCGCCGCGAAGTGGCCAAAGAAGGCGATGGGCAAATCTCCTGGGTTGAAGCGCGCGGTATCGCATACGAGGCAAACCGGCCTTATGGCATGTTCCGCCAGTTCCTGGAGCAGTTCTTCCCGATCGGTCAGGCTGACGGGCTTGAGGCGATCCGCCTCAAGGTGTTGCCGTTGTTGCAAGGCGAGATGGTCCATCATTTCGATAAATTAATGGAAGCCCTGGGGATGGGAGCCGCCCAGTCTTCGCAATCCGATATGGAATCTCGCAATGCGCAGCAGGTGGAGACTGCACGGCAGCAGCTCAAGGAGAGCGTGTATACGATCTGGGCCGAGCTGGCCCGCCAAAGGCCGAGCGTGGCGGTCTTCGACGACCTGCATTGGGCCGACGCCGCCTCGGTCGATCTGCTGCACAACCTGTTTCGCCTATGCGATGAAGCGCCACTACTTTTCTTGTGCGCCGCACGGCCGATCAGGCACACGCCAGCCTGGCAAGCTCGCCAGTTTGCTGAAACGGAATACCCTCACGCCTATTCCGAGGTAGCTATTTCACCGCTTTCAGATCCGGACAGCCATGCGCTGGTAGATAGCCTGTTACCAGCCGGTCATAACGGGCAGCAGATAGCCGTTGCCCCAGATGCGAAACTGCTTAAGGAGCTACAACAGGTGATTTTACAAAAAGCAGAGGGTAATCCGCTGTTCGTCGAAGAGCTGGTGCGTGTGTTGATCGATAACGGTCAGCTGCGGTGGGACGAAAAGGACGCGGTTTGGCAGGTTAGGCATGCCGTGGACGATATAGAGCTTCCTGAATCCTTACAGGCTTTGCTGACCGCGCGCATCGACCGCCTGGAGCCGCTCACCAGGCAGACCTTACAAGCCGCGTCTGTGATCGGGAGGGTATTCAGCGATCAGGTATTAAAACAGGTTGTTGGCGCCTGGCAGACGCGCGAAAAGGTGAACCTGGATGAGCAGCTCCTGGCTTTGCAACGTGCCGGCCTGGTGCGCGAGCAGCGCCGCCTGCCAGTGCGCGAGCTCATCTTTCATCATGAGCTGATCCGAGATGCCGCCTACCAGTCGATCTTGCTGCGCCAGCGGCGCCAGATCCACCGGCTGGTGGGCGAAACGCTCGAGTCGTTGTGCGAGGCTGATCTGGAAGAAGAAGCGCCGCGCCTGGTGGATCATTTCCGTGAGGCTCAAGATTATCGCCGGGCGTGGGAGTACGCGCTGCTGGCAGGCGATCACGCTTTCCGGCTGTACGCCCATCCCGAAGCGATCACAATGTACGGGTCTGCGATCGAACTGGCAGGACAAATCGAGCCGCCAGTAGAAGCGGAGCGGCTGCTTCACGCCTTTGTTCGCCGCGGGCGAGCGCTAGAATTCTCCGGGGAGTACTCTCAGGCGCTGAATAACTACCAGATGCTTGAGCAACTGGGGACCGAGCGGGGCGACCAGCGGCTCGAGCTGGCGGCCCTGGTGCCACAAGCGATTATTCATTCGACTTACACCACCCATTACGACCCCCGCAAAGGCCAGCAGATCGCCGAGCGCGCCCTGGGGCTGGCGCAGAGCGTGCAGGATCCACGTGCTGAAGCGCAGGCTTTATGGGCGCTGTTGTTGGCCCGCAACTACACCGCGCAGGACCCAATACAGACTGTGGTGTACGGCGAACGGGCGCTCAAAATCGCCCGGCAGCACGGTTTGCGTGAAGAGCAGGCGTATATTTTGAACGATCTGTCGCGGGTGTATTTCCTGTCCGGACAGGTGAAGCAAACCCTTGCCTGCCTGACCGAAGCGCAGGAGCTGTGGCAAGAGTTGGACAACCAGCCAATGCTGGCCGACAGCCTGAATAACCTGGCCGAAAGCCTGCACATGCTGGCAGAGCTCGATCGCTCTCTGCAAGCTGCAGATGAAGCCCTGGAAATCGGGCGCAAGATCGGCAATTTGTGGGGCCAGTCTTACAGTCTGATGATTGTTGGGCCGGTTTATCATGAAAAGGGGTTGGTGGGGCAGGCTATTCGCGCCCTGCGGCAGGCGATTGGGTTGGCCGAGCAAGCTAAATTTCATGCGCCGCGCTTCATGTCCCGCCTCGGGCTGAGCTGGATTTATGCCTACCTGGGCGATCATCAAGCGAGTGGCCGGCTTATGGAGGAAGCACTGGTTTATGCTCAGACCGCCGGAATGTTGGTCTTTTCGCTGGAGCGCCAAGGAATCATTTTCCAATCCCTGCTGTCGTTCGCACGAGGTAAGCCGGAAGAGGCGATGCAAAAGCTGGCCGAGCTGGACGAAAACTACACCCCGAGCGTCAGCGAGATTTATTACGGACCGCCCATTCTCAACATCCTCGGCGACATTTATCTGGCCAACCACCGCTACCAGGATTTATATCAAAAGGCTGACCGTATTCTGAAACTGTTGCAGCACAACGGTGTGCGCCTGTTCGCCCCAGACATGCACCTGTACCAGGGTAAAGCCCTGGCAGGGCTGGGACGGCCCGAAGAAGGGCTGGAGGCGCTGGAGGCCGGCCAGCAGGAGGCGCGCGCACAAGGCTCATTGCGATGCCTGTGGCAGATCCTGGGCTGCCAGGCCAGGCTGTTTGAAGAGCTGGGCGACACCGCTCGTGTTGCCAGCCTGCGCCAGGAGGCTATCCAAATTGTTGACCTCATCGCCGGGCAGATTGTTTTACCAAAGGACGATTCATCTGCCTCGTTACCCGATACAACCGGGGAAGATGAGTGGCTACGAAGCACATTTCTTAACCTGCCAGAAGTACGTGAGCTGTATGCAGGTCGGGGGTAGGTATGCTGGGGATCAATGACTTTTTGAAAAAAGTGCCGCTGTTTTCCGGGCTGCCGGAACATGATTTAAATACGCTGTGCGCGATGGTGGAGGAAGTCCACCTGGAGATGGGTGAGTTCCTGTTCCACGAAGGCGACGCTGGCGAGCAAGCTTATGTGATCCAGGATGGTCAGATCGAAATTCTGAAAAATTCGGGCGGGCGGGAGGTCTTGCTGGCGTTGCGTCAAAGGGGCGAGGTGATCGGCGAGATGGCGTTGCTGGACGCGGCACCGCGCTTTGCCAGTGCCCGCGCCCGGACTGATAGCCAGTTGCTGTCGATCAGCCATGTTCACCTTGGGCAACTCCTGGATACCAGCCCTTCTGCGGCGCGCGCCATGCTCTATACCGTTACAGCCCGCCTGCGCTCCACGGAGATTGTGTTGCGGCAAAGTGAGAAGATGGCTCAGCTCGGTACGCTGACAGCGGGCATCGCCCACGAGCTGAACAATCCGGCGGCGGCTGTCCAGCGCGGCGCCGACCAGCTTCGTCAGGCGATCCCAGAGCTTCTCCTGGCGCACGCCGGCCTGCAGCATGAGGCGCTCAGCGCATCCCAATGGGCGAGCCTATCGGCTTTGGAGCAGGAAACGCGCCGCCGGGCAGCTGCCCCACTCGATAGCGACCCGCTGGAACGCAGCGATCGGGAGGCCGAGCTGGAGGATTGGCTCGTTTCGCAAGGCGTCGATGCGCCCTGGGAGCTGGCTCCGGTGCTGGCCAACCTGGAGCTGAACCTGGCGGAATTGGGAGTGGATATCGACCCCCGGGTGCAGGTGCTCGTGTTGAGGTGGCTGGCGGCCAATTTCACAATTTTCAGCTTGATCGAAGAGATGAGCCAGGGCGCCGGGCGGATTGGCGAGATCGTCAAAGCGCTCAAAGTGTATGTTTATCTGGACCAGGCTCCGGTGCAGCCAGTCGACCTGCATGAGGGCCTGGATAACACGCTGGTTATGCTGCGTAGCAAGTTGAAGAGCGGGGTGCGGGTGCGCCGGGAATACGACCCTGCGCCGATCCGTATCCAGGCATACGGGAGCGAGTTGAACCAGGTGTGGACCAACATCATCGACAACGCAGCCGATGCGATGGATGGGCGGGGCGAGATCATCCTGCGAACAAAAAGGGACCAAGATTGGGTGGAAGTTGAGATCGAAGACAATGGGCCAGGGATTCCTGAGGCGATTGTGGAAAAGATATTCAGCCCGTTCTTCACCACCAAGCCGGTGGGTAAAGGCACCGGTCTGGGATTGAACACCAGTTACAACATCGTACAGAAACACGGTGGCGAGATCAAGGTGTACTCAAGACCCGGGAAAACGGTTTTCCAGGTACGGTTGCCTGTCAAACTTGGAGCGGCGCAAGGGGGGGAAAACCCACTCGTCGCCATCCCGCAACCCAGTGACGAGCAATTGAAGGAAATTCTTATGAAGGCGCGAGTGATCGCGGTGGTTGGTATCTCGGCACAGGAAGATACACCGGCGCACACGGTTCCAGCCTACTTACAGCGAAAGGGCTACCGTATCATCCCGGTCAATCCAAACCTGAAACATGTCTTAGGCGAAAAAGCCTATCCCGACTTGCTGGCTGTGCCCGAGCCGGTGGATGTGGTACAGATCTTTCGGCGCAGCGAGGCAGTTTTGCCGGTAGTCGAGCAAGCGATCCAGATCGGCGCGCATGTGGTGTGGATGCAAGAAGGTATCATCAACGAAATCGCGGCCGAAGCTGGGCGTGAAGCCGGTTTGCAGGTGGTGATGAACACCTGTATGCGCACCACCCACCGGCGGTTGTTCCCGCAGGAGAAAACATGACCTGGTACCTGCTCATGGCGCATTTCATTGCGGATTACCCGCTGCAGCCGAACTGGATGGCGCGCAACAAGCGGCGCCCGCACGTGATACTCGGTCATATCAGCATCCATTTCCTGGTGATGATTTTACTGGCAGGTGAAGCACGCAATACCCTCTGGCCGTACTTGCTTGCCTTAGCCCTGGCACATTTATGTATCGACATTGGCAAGGAAACTGTCCACCAGCTGCGGCCGCGCTGGGTGATTGGCCCTTACGTGATCGACCAGCTGGTGCATTATGTGACGATCATCCTGACCGGAGTCTGGATAGCCAGAGCGATCGGGCCTGTGACGCTGCCTTTGACTACCGAAGTGGCTATCCTGGCGACGACCTACCTGGCAGCGACCTATGTCTGGTTTATCAGCGAGCGTATCTTGGCACACGACGACGAGAGCTATCATAGCGAGGTCCAGTCGCAACTTTGGCCGCGCATGTTCACCCGGGCGGTTATGCTGTCGGCGATGCTGTGGGCTTTGCCCTTGGCCTTGCCGTCGGCTTTGGTTTGGTCGGGTGGCCGGGCCGGTG
>MGNS01000167.1:3022-4759 GCA_001795165.1 Chloroflexi bacterium RBG_16_57_11 | reverse complement strand
TGACGGCTACCGTGCCATATTTGAGCGGTAAACATCGCCAACGGGCGTTATTAACCGATGTGATCGTCAGCCTGGTCCTGACGATCTTCGCCGGAGCAGCGTTATGGCGGTAAACATAACCCAGGGAGGTAATGATAAATGGCAACACCTGTATTAATGATCGTAGATGATGAGCCACAGGTGCTGAATGCCGTGGAGCGAGATCTACGCCGGCATTACCGCAACGAATATCGCATCGTCAAATCAGGCTCCGGGACGGAGGCGATGAACGTGGTGCAGCAGCTAAAGCAGCGCAACGCCCCGCTGGCCCTGTTCCTGGTGGACCAGCGCATGCCCGAGATGAGCGGTACCGAGTTCCTGGAGGGGGCGATCCAGCTCTACCCCGACGCCCGTAAGGTATTGCTTACGGCATACGCTGATACCGAAGCAGCCATCACCAGTATTAACCGTATTGGGTTGGATTATTATCTGATGAAACCCTGGGATCCTCCGGAGGAGCACCTTTACCCGCTATTGGATGACTTGTTGAGCGATTGGAAAGCCACCGTCCCACAACCTTACGATGGAATTCGTGTAGCCGGCACCTTATGGTCACCGCAATCGCATCTTGTGAAGGACTTTCTAGCCCGCAACCGAATCCCGTACCAGTGGCTGGATATCGAGCGTAATGCAGAAGCCCGGACGCTGGTGGATGGGGTTAATAAAGAAACGCATCGGCTTCCAGTGGTTTTCTTTCCGGATGGTACAACCCTGGTCGAGCCGGGGCCACGGGAGTTGGCCGAAAAGGTCGGAATGCAGACACAAGCCCGCATGCCGTATTACGACCTGATAATCGTCGGCGCCGGCCCGGCCGGATTGGGCGCGGCGGTTTACGGGGCCTCAGAGGGGTTGAGCACCGCCTTGATCGAGAGCGAAGCCACCGGCGGACAAGCCGGCACCAGCTCGCGAATCGAAAACTACCTGGGTTTTCCGCAAGGGGTGAGCGGCGCAGATCTGGCGAGACGGGCCACCGATCAGGCACGCCGCCTGGGTGCGGAAATCCTGCTGGCCCAAGTTGTTACAGGGATGCGCGCGGACGGTGCATATCGCATCGTAACCCTGGCGGATGGAAGTGAGCTGAGCTGTAAAGCTCTGCTCATCGCCACCGGTGTGACCATCCGCAAGCTGGCGGCGCCAGGCGTCGAGCGTCTGACCGGAGCAGGTGTCTATTATGGTGCGGCACTGACCGAAGCGGCCCATTATCGAGGAATGACGATTTATGTGGTTGGTGGTGCCAATTCGGCCGGGCAGGCGGCTATGTTCTTCTCGCGCTATGCCAGCCAGGTAACCATGTTGGTGCGCTCCGAAACGCTGGCGGATGGCATGTCGCATTACCTGGTT
Organism: Chloroflexi bacterium RBG_16_57_11; assembly: GCA_001795165.1. Lineage (GTDB taxonomy): Bacteria > Chloroflexota > Anaerolineae > Anaerolineales > UBA4823 > RBG-16-57-11. The sequence continues at coordinate 3,379 of MGNS01000167.1, read as the reverse complement.
GACCAAATCGGGGCTGCGGCCAACATCCGGGTGTTGACGCGCGCCGAGGTCGTATCAGTCCAGGGGGAAGACAGGCTGGAGACGATCACAGTCGTCCAGCGGGATAAAGAGGAGCAAGTCACAGTCCCGGCGGCTGCAATGTTCATCTTCATCGGGGCCAGACCGCACACCGATTTCATCTGCGGGTTAGTGCGCTGCAATAATGCCGGTTTCATCCTGACCGGTCCTGAGCTTTATCGCGACGGAGAGAGACCCAAAGATTGGCCGCTGCGCCGTGACCCATACTTGCTGGAGACCAGCGTGCCTGGAATCTTTGCCGCCGGGGACGTACGCCAGGGGGCGGTACGGCGGGTGGCT
>MGNS01000167.1:1728-2974 GCA_001795165.1 Chloroflexi bacterium RBG_16_57_11 | reverse complement strand
CGATTTAGAAAGAGAAGAGCATGCAAACTTGCCCGAATTGCCAGCAAACCAACCCATCTCAGGCTTCTTTCTGCATGAGCTGCGGTGCGAAGCTGATGCAGGTTTGCGTCAATTGCGGAGCCAGTCTGCCAAGCTCGGCGCGCTTTTGCATGACCTGCGGCCACCCTGTCGAAGGCAGCACAGCGGTCGAACAGCAGCGCCTGGCGCAGATAGCCGCGGCCACGCCCGCTCCACTGGCCGAGAAGATGCGTGCCGCGCATTTGTCTGGTGAGCGCAAGCTGGTCACTGTGCTGTTCGTGGATGTGGTCGGCTCGACGGCCATGGCCGAGCGCATGGACCCTGAGGAGTGGACCGCCATTATGAACAACGCTTTCCAGCAGTTGTCGCCGGCGATCCACCGCTATGAAGGAACGATCGCCCGGCTGATGGGGGATGCACTGCTGGCCTTTTTCGGCGCGCCGGTTGCTCACGAGGACGATGCAGTGCGGGCTATCTCTGCCTCGCTCGAGCTGCTGGCGGCCGCGCGGGAATTCGGTCAGGAAGCGCGACGGCAATATGGCATCCAGTTCGAGGTTCGTGCCGGACTGAATACCGGGCACGTGGTGGTAGGAGAGGTCGGCAGCGATCTGAAGTACGAGTACACGGCGATGGGCGACGCGGTCAACCTGGCGGCGCGCATGCAGACCGCTGCCGAGCCGGGGGCGATCTTGCTCACCGAGCACACCTATCGCCTGGCAGCCCCGTTTTTCGAGTTCGAAGACCGGGGTATGGTGACGGTTAAGGGCCGCTCCGATCCGGTCAGGACCTATACAGTGAGCGGCAAGCGACGCGCGGCGACCAGCGAGGTACAGGCGCGTGGCATCCACGGGCTGGATTCTCCGCTAGTCGGGCGTCAGATTGAGATGGAGGCGCTACAAGCGGCGCTCCACGAGATTCACCGGGGAGGCGGCAAGATCATCTCGGTAATGGGCGAGGCGGGTTTGGGCAAATCTCGCCTGGTGGCCGAGCTGCGCAAGTCTCTCGGGATGCCGACCGGCAACAGGCTTGAGCTCGCCTGGATGGAAGGCCGCTCCTTATCTTATGAAAAAACCAGCCCCTACGCCTGTTTTATCGACTTGTTTACACGCTGGTTCGACCTGGGCGGTTTGAGCGATGGAGATGAAAAATATCGGCGAATTAAAGAGATGCTGGTCCTGCTGCTGGTGAGCCAGCCGGATCTACCCGATCGGCTGGTACCCTTCGTCGC
>MGNS01000167.1:0-1620 GCA_001795165.1 Chloroflexi bacterium RBG_16_57_11 | reverse complement strand
AGGATTGGCCGAGCGACAACCTACGGTGCTCGTCTTTGAGGATCTACACTGGTGCGACCCAACCTCGCTGGATTTGATCGAAAGCCTGCTGCCTCTCACAAGCCGGAACCGGTTGGTTGTCCTGGCTCTGTTCCGTCCTCGACGGGAGGAGCTTTCCTGGCGCTTCCACGAGCTGGCCAGCCGAGACTACGCTCAAAATTACCTGCCATTTAACCTGTCTCCGCTGGATTTGGACGAGTCGCGCCAATTGGTGGCCAACTTGTTACACATCGAGGACCTGCCCGAGAAAGTACGCCAGCTGATCCTGGCCAAGGCGGAGGGCAACCCTTTCTTTGTCGAAGAGGTGATCCGCTCCTTGCTGGATGCAGAGCTGGTGGTGAGAGATAACGGCCACTGGCGCGCAACCCGCCAGATCGTAGATATCGCGGTTCCTGATACACTGGTAGGAGTGATCAGCGCCCGCCTGGATCGATTGGCACCGGAAGTTAAACGGCTGTCGCAAGCTGCCTCGGTGATCGGGCGTGAGTTTCAGGTGGATGTGCTGGCCGAGATCTACGAAGCGCCAGGGAACATCGAAAGCTCGCTCGATATCCTCCTGCAGCGCGGGCTGGTGCGGGAAAAAAGTCGCCACCCATATCGCAGTTACCAGTTCAAGCACATTTTGACCCAGGAAACGGCTTACACCTCCATGTTGATCAGCCAGCGGCGGGCGATGCATCGCCGGGTGGCGGAATGCCTGGAGCGCCTGGAGTTGAAACGAAGCAGCCCAGACGAAAGCGGTTTCAATACTGGTGATGTGACAGCAGGGGTCATCGCCCGTCATTTTCTGGAGGCACGTGAAGTTGCCCGCGCCTTACCTTACCTGGTTAGGGCCGCAGATGCTGCAGCGCATGCCTATTCAACCCCTGAAGCCATCGAGCTTTACTCACGCGCCCTCGGAATCCTGCGAGACGGCCAGGTGACGGATCTAGCCCAGCGCACCTATGAGGGCCTGAGCGGAGCGCTGATGCTGACCGGCGACCTACCCGCGGCGATCGATAATTACCGGGGTATGCTGGAATACGCTGAGCGCCAGGAAGACATTGCGATGCAGATCTCGGCGTTGAACAAGCTGGCCAACGCGGTATCATTAATCGGGGAGATGGTACAGGCAGGGGAGCTTTTAGACCGGGCAGAGAGCCTGGCGCGCCGCTATCAGGATACCTCCGGGCTGGCCGAGATGTTCACCGTGCGCTGCATGGTGTGCAGCTTTATCGGTGATTTCGATAATGCCGCCATCTATCTGGGCGAGGCGGCTGAGCTTGGGCGCAAGCTGGATCAAAAAGAGCAGATCATCCACGGCCTGACCCATAAAGCCAACATCCTGGTGAGCCTGACGAAATTCGACGATGCCTGGGCGGCCGCTCAGGAGGCGTTGGAGCTGGCCGAGCAATCGGATAACCTGATGTATATTAGCGCGCTGCGCGCGGAGCCAATCCCGCTATTACTCGTCCACGAGGGCGATCTTGAGGCCGCCAACCGGTCGGCGGCGCAGGCCCTCGAGATCGCCACCCGGATAGGGCATGGGATGAGCGAACACACCAGCGCCCTACTTTTGGGCTGGATCGCCCTGATGCGCGG
>MGNS01000166.1:96787-109829 GCA_001795165.1 Chloroflexi bacterium RBG_16_57_11 | reverse complement strand
TGGATTTCGATCCCAGTCACGAAGCGCATAAATTGAGAGATCCAGCGGGCCAGCAGACGCCAATTTTGCACCCACAGGCGATGGGCTAGCCGGTGTCCCCAGACGGCATGCAACCCGGGGTAACACAATAGCACCTCAAGCGTGCTGCGTGCTGCCGGGTCGCGCTCAAATACCGATTGGATATCACTTCGAATGATTTGAACCGTCTTTCCAAACATCTTGCACCTCATACCTTGCGGAGCAGCTCCCAAACAAGGAGGACATCAATCCTATAAACTCGTCTTTCATATTTATCCAGGTTAATCTGCCAGATTGGCAAACAACGCGGTGCTCAGGTAACGCTCTCCGAAGGATGGGATGATGACAACGATCAGCTTGCCGGCATTTTCCGGTCGGCGAGCGACCTGTAGAGCCGCCCAAGTGGCTGCCCCTGATGAAATCCCAACCAGCAATCCCTCCTCACGTGCCATCCGCCTGGCCATTTCCATTGCATCGTCACCCTTCACCCGGATGATCTCATCATAAATATTCGTATTGAGCACATCGGGCACAAAACCGGGACCGATCCCCTGGATCGGATGCGGGCCCTTTTGCCCGCCGGAGAGCACTGGCGAGGCATCGGGCTCGACTGCAACGCAACGAAATGTCGGTTTTCGGGCTTTAATAACCTCACCCACGCCTGTGATCGTCCCTCCGGTGCCGATGCCAGCCACCAGAATATCCGCCTGACCGTCGGTATCCCGCCAGATCTCCTCGGCAGTCGTCTGCCGGTGGATTTCGGGATTGGCCGGATTTGTAAATTGCTGCGGCATAAAATAATGTGGACCGGATGCGACCAGCTCTTCAGCTTTACGAATTGCGCCGGCCATCCCCTCGCTGCCGGGCGTCAACACGAGCTCCGCACCGTAGGCGCGCAACAGCATACGGCGCTCTTTACTCATCGTTTCTGGCATGGTCAAGACCAACTGATAGCCCCGAGCGGCGCACACAAAAGCCAAAGCGATCCCGGTATTTCCGCTGGTTGGCTCGACGATGACAGTGTCTTTATTGATCAATCCGGCCTGTTCTGCCGCGTCGATCATGGAGACGCCGATACGGTCCTTCACACTGTGCGCCGGATTATAGAACTCCAGCTTAGCCACAACCTGTGCATTTGCGCCGTCGGTTACCCGCCTCAGCCTCACCATCGGTGTGTTTCCCACCAGATCTGTAACATCCCTTGCAATATTCATTCTACGCTCCAAGTAAAGACTAGATCTGAATCTGATTTTCAATTATTTATTAACAAAAAACAGCCAACTGCGACTGAGCTGCTAGCTTAGTCATGCGTAAGCGCCAGAATGGACACAAGCGCAAGATCAACGCGTGATCCGCGGGGTCGCTGTCCACCGCTTACGGCAGTTGGCCGTTGCATTTTTCGTCGCAGGCGGTGGTTACAGCCCCCGCCTCAGACACATGCAGGTTTGCATTTTCTCTTCTTACCTACCAAATTGTGATCAGAATAGGTCTATTTTAGAGAGGAAACACACCTTTGTCAAGGGAGTTATTTGGCTGGGTGCATATCAAAACGCCCGCCACGTGAACGCACTCTCCCAGCGCCCCCGCAACCAACGTTTTCATTCGAGGATAAAACGGGTTGGGTCGTCGGTAAACTGGGTCCAGGCGAGAACCATGCGTGGCTCGATCTCAAACAAGCCGCCCTCATTCCACTGGTCCGGCTGGGGGGCGTAGCCGCGGTCAGCATATTTCTTCGATAATGCTTGTGCAATCTGAACCGCCAACTCAAAAGGAGGTTTACCAGAAGCTTTTGCCAATCCCTCAACAATCACGACATCCTCGCCGCTTTCAAGGTGCAGGACGACATGCTGGTTCTTGGCGATGTTGCGCGCATGGCGCGTCTCCGGGCTCCCATCGAAGTAGATCTTACCCTGGATATAGACCGCCCACTTTGGAACTACGTGCGGTCGTCCATTTGGGCGAACTGTGCATAACCAATAATGCATTGCCTCAGTCAAGCGTCTTTCGACATGGCTCCACGGCAAGAATGATTTTGGATTCTCAAGATAGCCTTCAGGGAATTGTGGTCGGGTGACCTTCGGATCTATCAAGTTTTTACCTCCATCCTCAAACATGTTGCCGATACGATAAAGCAATCAATATATAAATGATCAAGCCGGTTTATAACAGGCTAACATCATGCACGCCTGATTCTTCTCTCCCGGCGGGCGTGATGCGGATAAATTCCGCTTTTTCACACAGCTCATCCAGCGTCTGCGCCCCACAGTAACTCATACCAGAACGAAGCCCGCCTACCAATTGATGTAATATATCGAAAACATCCCCCCGATCCGGCACCACAGCTTCCACGCCTTCCGGGATAACTTCGGCCAGCTCATCATCCTCTACCTCGCCCTTATCGACCTCTTGACGGGCGACATTGGCTGTCAATGAGGCCATCCCGCGGACCAACTTGTAACGCCGGCCATTACGCACAACCGGTGCGCCTGGGCTCTGGTCCGTCCCCGCCAGCAGGCTACCCAACATGACAGTATTGGCCCCGGCTGCCAGAGCCTTGGTGATGTCGCCAGAGTTACGAATACCACCATCGGCGATGATCGGGATGCCTAAACGCCGCCCCGCTTCAGCACACTCTGCCACGGCGGTTAGCTGTGGCACCCCGAAACCAGTCACAACTCGGGTAATACAAATCGAGCCAGAACCTACACCTACCTTGACCGCATCTGCGCCAGATTGGACCAAATCGCACACCGCCTCCGCTGTGGCCACGTTGCCGGCGATGAGCGGTACTTTCGGGTACTTTCCCTTCAGCTTTCGCACCGTCTCTAAAACATGTTCCATGTGCCCGTGTGCTACATCCAGGACCAACACATCCGCTTCAGCTTCGACACAGGCCGCGATGCGTGGCATATCCTCCGAACGTATGCCCACCGCTGCCCCGACTCGCAAGCGTCCTTTGGCATCCTTAGTCGCTTGAGGATGCTCGCGCAGCTTGATGATGTCGCGTGCGGTGATCAATCCTACCAGGCGATCTTCAACATCCACCAAAGGTAATTTTTCCACTCGCCGGGCATACAACGTGGCGCGCGCTGATTCCAAAGTCTCACTGGCGGTGGCTACCGACAGGCGCTCACGCGGGGTCATCACAGCTTCCACGCGTTCATTCTCATCCAGCGCCAGGCGAACATCGCGCGAGGTCAGCATACCGAGCAGGTGCCGTTCCTGGTCCACCACTACCAACCCACCCACCCGGATATCGCTCATTTTTTGTCGCGCCTCGGCTAAGGTAGCCTCCGGGAAGATGGTGATCGGATCTTCGACGACATAGCTTTCGGCACGTTTTACGCGTCGCAACATTTCTACCTGCCGGCTCACAGGCATGAAGCGGTGTAGTATGCCGATTCCACCCGCCTGAGCCATCGCAACAGCCATCTCGCTCTCAGTTACGGTGTCCATGTTAGCGCTAACAATGGGAATCGCCAAGCGTATTTGAGGCGTCAGATAGGTAGCCGTATTCACTGCGGAGCGACTGCGAATGGATGAACGTTTTGGGACCAGCAAGACATCATCAAAAGTCAGTCCAACCTCAGGCCGAATATTCATAGCCTTCCTCCAGCGAAGGTTTTGTCCCTATTACCCACTCATTCTACCTCGATTATCATGCCGGTGGCGAGCATATGTAAATGTAGTTAATCCACGGGCACATACTCTTCCTCTTCCGGTGGCAACACCTCGGGAGCTGGCGTCGTGTATTCAACCGGTGGTACCATCCGCCGAAAGTAGAGCCATTCGAGCACCGGCGCGGTCATAAAGGTCGTGGTCAGCGCCATAAAAACCAGCATGGTGAATAATGTTGGCGTTATCAACCCAATATCCAGAGCAATATTCAGCAGAACAAGCTCCATCAACCCGCGAGTATTCATTAAAGCACCAAGAGCCCAGGAGTCGCGCCATGTCATGCCAGTGAGGCGCGCCGGTATGCTCCCACCGCTGAACTTTCCGAGCACCGCCACCAGAATAATAAGCCCGCAATAAAGCCACAGCACTGGTGAGTCCAGCAGCGCCACACTCGTGCGCAAGCCGGTATAGGCGAAAAACAGCGGGAGCAAGAACACGACCGTAAAATCGTTGAGTTTTTCGGTCAGGGCATGCACAAACCCGTGATGTCTCGGCATGATTACGCCAGCCAGGAACGCTCCGATAAGCGCGTGAATGCCAAGAAACTCCGTCGACCAGGCGGAGGCCAGCGCAAACAGCAGGATTAACGCCAGGATTCCCTGGGTAATCTGGCCGCGCTGCTGATAATAATCTTCAATCCAGCACATCAAGCGCCGTAGCGGAAACAGCATGATACCTAAATAGACGCCTACCCCCACAATCATCCCCCATAATGGCAATATGCTTTCTGAAGCCCGAGCCAGCAACATCAACACCGCCAGGATCATCCAGCCGGTGATATCATCCACCGCCGCGCAGGCGATCGCCACCGTCCCCAAATGGGTGCGCAGCATCTTCCGCTCTGAAAGAATGCGCGCCAGGACCGGGAAAGCGGTGATACTCATCGCCGTGCCGATGAACATCGCAAAGAGAAAAAATGGCACATCTTCGTAAGACAAGCGTGGGTAAAGGAATACTGCCAGCAAGATCCCCAACAGGAACGGCACATAAATGCTTATCTGGCTGGTGATCACCGTGGTATGCCCACGACCACGCAAAATATTTACATCCAGCTCTAACCCGATCAGGAACATAAAAATAATCAACCCGATTTGACTTATGGCGTTCAAATAACTCAGGCTATCTGCCGGAAAAATAAAACCATAAACCCGAGGGGCAACTAACCCTAGCAACGAAGGGCCGAGCAAGATGCCAGCCGCCATCTCCCCCACGACCTGCGGCTGTCGAATCTTCCTGAAAAGCCAGCCAACCAGCCTGGCTGCGCCCAAAATCACAATAATTTGCAGGATAAGTAATAACAGATCGAACAATGTTCCTCCTCGTCAGGCTCGCGGTTATCTCCAAAGCGCGTTGATGAGCGCCAGGATCCCATACACGAGAATGATCCCGCCCGAAATCCACTTCGTCCAGCGAAAAAAATCTGGTCCTGCTAGCTTTCCATGGAAAAAACCGGTTGCGAGGCTTAACACGAGCCACCACAACGCCGAGCCGATGAAGACCCCGGTCACAGCAAGTATACCGCCCCCGGTTACGGTTGTCGCCCCCAGACCGGCAAAGATCGCCGCAAATGACAAAATTGTCATCGGGTTGGTCAGGGTTAAAAAGAATGTGGTGCCATAATCACGTCCTAAGGCATGCCAGTTTACCGATTGCCGTGCTTGAATCTGGTTAGAGGCGGAGGACATATCCGGATCTATACCCAATGACCTGGGTTTTTCAAAAATGGTACGAATACCGAGATAAACCAGGAAACCGCCCCCTACCAATTGTAGAGTGAAGCGCTGCCCTAATAACAAATGGATAACCACCGTCAGGCCAAATGCAGCAATGCTCCCATACAACGCATCAGCCGTCGCTGCTCCCAGACCGGAGGCGAAACCGGAAGCTCGCCCGTAGGCCAATGTTCGACGGATACACAACACACCAATCGGGCCGACAGGCGTGGCGATCGCCAGCCCTATGATAACCCCACGAAATAACAAGCTCATTGCGGTTTGCCAGAGATGCCGCAGTCAGTTGCGCCATCCGAAAACCAGTAAAGTTTTCCGTCCTATTAGATTTTCTTGTGATACACCCTGTGATTCTTATATGGCTTGCCACCCAAATTAACCAGGTCATTACGCATCTGCACCGCGGTTTCTGCCACCTGCGTCATCTCCGCGTGGGTAAAGCCAAAATCACGAATCGTCCGGCCCATCTCTGCATATAGCAAGGCATTCCCACCACGCCCCTGAAATTCAGGTAAAACCCCGGCCCCATTGATTGACACCCAGTCCCTGCGGCGCAATTCTAACAGGATATCAACGATCCCGAAAGGAAAAAGACTACCTTTTGACCGTTGCAAAGCAGGCGATAAATCTGGGAAAGCAAACATAAAGCCGATTACATCCTCACCATGCATGATGATCTTGATCAGGCGGTGGTCGGCTACGGTCAGAATATTATCTACAACAAATTTAATCTCATTATCGGTCAGAGGATAGTACTCCCAATTGTTGATAAATGATTGGTTATACGTCCTTCCAATGCGCGGCGCCCAGGCCTTCAATTCTTTTTTACTCGTAAAACGTTTGACGGTAAGCACACCTTTTTTTTCGACACGGTCGGCGATGCTGAATATCCTTTCCGGCATCTGGAAGGTTTCTGGCTCAGCATAGCAAGAGATAAAATCAACTTCTTTTTCGAAACCCAAAGCTTCGACCAGCTTTGGAAGATATGGCTGGTTGTAGTTCATCATAGTCATCATCTGACGATGCTCAAAACCTTCCACCAGCATGCCGTAACCATCCAACGCTGCAAAACCTTTTGGGCCAATGATCTCATCCAGATTTCTTCCGTGCGCCCAATCAAAACCACGCTCGAACAAGGCTTGGGCGGTTTCCAGGCTATTTTCACTTTCAAAATAATAGAATTGTGCTCGTTTTGTGTGATGGTATTCGTTATAACGTTTGTTATCCATAACCGCCAGCCGGCCAACATCACGACCATCCCTGGTAGCGATAAAGAAATCGGCTTCTGAATGCTGGTAAAAAGGGTGTTTTTGCCGGTCTAGCGCCGCTTCGACATCAATCAATATCGGCGGCACCCATTGGGGAGTATTGGAATAAAACTGAAATGGGATATGGGAAAACCGGCGTCGCTGCGCTTTCATCTGAGTATCGAGCTTCTCTACTGTAAGCATTCGGATAACTCCGCGGTATAGGATGTGTGCTTATGAAGCATAACCCCTGAAGGTTATTCCAGTTGCACTGGAGACGAGACTATTTACCCAATTCTTCGGCGATTATTAATTTATGTTTCTTTCACCGATCAAAAGTATTTTCTACAACTCCGGGAAGTAAAGGATAGATCGATCCACCGATCCTGCTCTCGAAATAATCTTTTATTTTGATAAATGCCTGCCAGCGCTCTACCGTCCACTGATTACAGCCATAGCGTAAAGCTACCTCCACCAGGCGTTTTTCCAGCAAGCAAAACCCGCTCGGCAAGGCCAACGCATCGCAGAGTTGGATCAAACGGTCATAGTCGTCGTATTCGATCCCGGCCAAAAACGCCGCAACGATTTGCCAATCTTGCTCGCTTCCATCCCAAGGGCTCGCGCCGTGAGGCAGATCCCGGATTGGGTAAGAGTGGGTCATACAGATACGCGCAGCACCGGGATATCCTTGATGGTTAAGAAATTGGTAACCATCCAACACATGGCGCATCCCAGCGATCCCGAATCGCCGCCCGATATCGTGCAGCATGCCAAGGATGTACGCCCGATCTGGATCGAGACCTGAGCACCGGTCCGCGATGAGCTGTGCTCCCAAGGCTACGATGCGCGAGTGTGCTTCCCATGGACCCGGATTAATCGCCGCGGATTCGGTCAGCAACTTTTGTGCCCATTCAAGTGTCGGGATATCCCCACCAGATGGCTCATCATCGCCGGTAAGCATGTAGGGTGCGCTCCTTTATGAAATATCGTTGAGGACTTCATCGGCCTGATCCAGAGCGTTCATTAGAGCCTGGATATCTGTCAAGCGTAGGTCCCGGCGAATCCACCAAATTGCGCGGTTCATTCGATATTAAACCTGATCGGCTTTTAACTCCAGATCTGCTACTTCGTCATCGCTCAAACGCCAGCCCAGTGCGCCTGCGTTTTCCTGAGCCTGGCGGGCGTTCTTTGCACCCGGGATTGGAAGCACGCCCTTGCAGATCAGCCAGTTTATTGCCACCTGTGCGGGCGTCTTGCCATCATGTTGCTGTCCAATCTCACGCATTCGCTGTACCAAAGGCTGGACCCGCGCCAGATACGCCCGAGGATAGCGCCGCCCTCGGACCCCGGGGATTGGCCGGTCAGGAGTGTACTTTCCAGTCAAAACCCCTTGTGAAATCGGGCTATAAGCAATCAGCCCTATGTTCAATTCCTGGCAAGCTTTTAACAAGCCATTCCGCTCAATTTTTCGATCTAGCAAATTAAAGAGCACCTGATTGGAAGCCAAAGGAACACCACGCTTTGCCAGGACTGCATTTGCGGCCCGCATTTGTTGTTCATTGTAATTTGATACCCCCACCGCTCTTACCAACTTAGCCTGGACGGCATCCGCCAGCGCATCTGCCCAGGTCTCCACTGAAATCGGTGGTAAAGGCCAATGGATCTGGTAAAGGTCGAGGCTGTGTAACCTCAGTCGATCCAGGCTACGCCGAAGCGCCTTTCGAAAGGTGCCTTTTCCCAGTCGCCAGGGAAAAGGCATAAATTTCGTGGCGATGACAACCGGCAGGTAGCTGTCGGCATTGAATCCGCCTAATAATCGCTCGGATTGGCCAGAGCCGTAGGATTCGGCGGTATCTACCCAATTTATCCCCTCCTCCAGGCTGAGTTTAAACACTGCCCGTACATCCTCGATATCATATCCACGCCCATACGACCAGAATAAACGGTCCCCCCAGGCCCAGGCTCCCAGTCCGATCCGGCTGACCATTACGTCGGTCTTGCCCAATGCTACGTATGTCTCGGAAATTTCCACATCCGAACTCCAGTTCTAGCGCGTGGAACAACCGTGCTGTGTGCGACAACTCTGGGCTTAGAATCTAACTATCGTCCCATGTATTGGGCGAGTGTATCTTTTATACGAAACTTGCGCATATAAACAGAAGCGTTTTCTGCTGTAAATGGGCGCGGCTGGCTGACAAACTGCTTGATCGCGTTTTGTGTGGTGACATTGCTCACAGCCAGCAGCTCGAGCAGACTATGGGTCACAGGCGGATTAGGCAGGAGCATCTCCATCAAAGCCACGAAGACTTTCAACAATGGCATCGGGAAACGAATGAACCAACGGCGGGACCCGAGGGCATTCATGGTTCGACGCTCGATCTCCCCCAAGACAAGCACCTCTGGCCCACCAAGCTGGTAGATCATACCAACCGTCGCCTTGTCATCAAGCGTTTTTAGCACGCTGGAAGCTACATCGTCTACCCAAACCGGCTGGAAGCGCGCCGTTTCATCTCCAACGATGGGAAAAATGAATGGGGTAAGCGGAATTAGACGGGCAAAGGAATTCGCAAATTCATCTTCCGGTCCCCAGATTACCGAGGGTTGAAATGCAGTCCAATCCAGGCCGGAAGCCGACACATAATTCTGAGCCTTGCCTTTTGAAGCTAGAAAACGAAATGGTAAATTGGCATCGGCTCCTAATTGAGAGATATAAATCAGTCTGTTCACCCCCGCGGTTTTCATCGCATCAACCAGGTTCACTGTTCCTTGGTAGTTCACCTGCTCATATGTACGACCACCCTTTTCGATTGCAATGGCTACCGTATGCACAATCGCAGTCGCACCCTGAACAGCAGGGGTCAAAGTGTCCGGTCGGGTGACATCCGCCTCAAGCCATTCAACCTCCAAGCCTGCTAAACGGCCTTCTTTTTGCGCAGTCAACCTATTGCGCACCATAGCACGCACTGGATAACCAGCCTGTACCAGCAGGCGTGTGATGTGGCTGCCTAAATATCCGGAAGCACCCGTTACGACGACCATCGAAAACTCCACAATATTTTCACTTACGATATCATACCCGATCCCTCACCGGCCTGGTGATAGAGATTATATTGGAATTTTATTATTGTGTCAAGATATTGTATAATAATCTTATCATTAATCTTGACAATACTGGTTCAGAAGATTATAATGATGGAATGGCTAAAAGATTTGCCATAAGCAGGGAGAAATATCCATGATTCCATTGCCAGATGTTACCCTTGGCAGCAGTGAACCATTGTACAATATCGGCGTTGTTGCACGTATGACCGGCGTTTCGATGGCGACCTTGCGCGCCTGGGAGCGACGCTATAATTTCCCAGATTCGGAGCGGACAGCCGGTGGCCATCGATTGTACTCGGAAAGAGATGTGCTGCGCTTACGGTGGGTAAAAGGGCGGATCGTACAGGGCATGCAGACGGCACAGGCTATAAACGCTCTTCGCCACCAGGAGCAGACCGGAAACCTGGCGCTTGTAGAGCCATTACGCCCGCCTGTCGAGATCTACGAACCCAGGGTTGATAAATATACACCGTATCTACCTATACTGAGTGAGAAGCTGGTTGAATCATTATTGACTCGTGATCTGGTACGCGCCAACACCATTTTGGGGGAAGCACTGGCCCTTTCCTCGCCAGAAGATTTAATTCTGGATGTCATCGGACCTGCCCTGGCGACGATTGGAGATGCCTGGGAAGATGGCCAGATCAATATCGCGACGGAACATCTTGCCACCAATTATCTCCGCCAGCGGCTACTCATGTGGATGGTGAGCGGTCCGCCACCGCGTACGATCAACCCGATTGTCCTGGCCTGCGCGCCCAACGAATGGCATGAAGGAAGCATCCTGATCCTGGGTGCGTTATTACGCCGCAGGCGATGGCCGGTGGCATATCTGGGCCAAGCAGTTCCTCTCCCCGACCTGGCAGGCTTTGTGAGAGAGTTATCCCCTCCCTTGCTCGTAACGGTTGCGATGACCGAAAACGCCGCGGCAGAGCTTTCCGAGTGGCCAGTATGGCTGCCGGAAGTGGCGCAGACCGGCAAGCCACCGGTCGGGTATGGAGGGCGCATCTTTCGCAACCAGCCCGAATGGCGCTTACGCATTGCAGGTACTTACCTTGGGGATAATTTCCGTGACGGCGTGACCAAAATTGAAAACTTGTTAGGACACGCAGGATAATGAGATTTTTTATTACCCTTAATAGCGCATGGTGCGTTCACGGCCATGCGCTTTTTTTACCTATTTCGACTGCCTATAAGGATCATGAACCTGGCAGGCTCCCGATGGTGGCGCAGCTTTGCGATCCAAGGACGGATTGCCCAGGGAAACCCGTAGAAGGGCATGAAGGTTTGCCAATGCAATCCGTGAATTTCACCCAATTCCTGGATACGCGCATTCGTAAGGTAGTTCTCACTGGGGATTGAATTCGAGGGAAAGCCGTACTCGCGCTCAAATTGCGCCTGTCTCTCTATAACCATCTGCGCTCCGCTGGCGGCCTGATGGTAAACAGGTGTATCTAAAACAATCACAAGCCCACCAACAGCCAGGAGGCGGAGAGTCTCGGTCAAGGTCAGGTTATAATCGGTCGAATAATGAAAAGAGGCGTTGAAAATGACCAGGTCTGCCTGTTGATCCGCCAATGGGAGGTGGTCAAATTCCGCCTGGATGGGCATGAAATGTGTTTGATAGTTTATATATGCCCCGAGTCCATCGAACGGATTTATCAGCAGATCCATCGCAATAACCTGATGCCCACGTTGAGCAAAGCGATTTGAAAGCCATCCGTTCCCTGCGCCTAGATCGAGGATCTTCAATTGTCTCCCGACTCGTCTTTCGAACCGAATGATCACTTGATCCATCAGCGCACGAAAACTCCGACCCCGGATAGCCCATTCTGCACTCCTCCGGTCACTGAGATCTTTATACGGCAGGGATTGATAATATTCAGGGGAATTCGAGCCGCGCCCTTCCGATTTTCGGATGGTCTCATACTCATAGATGAATTTCTCATACTCCGCTGCTCGGCTCGGCGGTAACATCCGCCAGATGCCATCCACGCATGGGTAGGTCAGCTTGCAGGCGGGGCAATGCAATAAATCGGCCCGAACGATTTCTAATTCACCCTTGCACACCGGGCAGACAAGGGTAAAACCCCCGACTAATTCGATCCATCGATCGTTATTCAGCATATTTTTCAAGCGTCAATATGTAGAAATCACCCCAGCGATTGAACGGATAACGATCCGCAAGCAGATCCTCCGTCCACCGCAACCAGCTAAATAAACGTGGGTGATGACCTGGAAACGATTTATGATCGGCCGGCGGCGTAAATACCGACAACCCTTGCAATTGCAGCGGGCGAAACCCTTTTCCAAAGGCTTTTATGACGCCTCGTGGTGGGTGGTACCAGGTCATGAATCGCATCCCCTCGACACGGGCAAGCGTCCCATGCGGGTGCAATCGCCGCAGAGCCGTGGAAAAATCTCCGCGCAACACCTGGGCCAGCTCCCAGAGACAGATGGGTGGCATCACCACCCAGGTTACCCGGCCACCTGGAGGCAGCAATTTTTCTACTCCACGTGTGATGCGGCTCAAATCGTGCGCACAATTCACTCCACCCAAATTCGAAAAGACGTAGTCAAAGGACCTGCTACCCAATTGTTCAAGCGAGTCAAACGAGCAGAGCTGCGCGGAAAAACGGTCTTCGAGGCCCAAGCTGGTTATCTTTTGTTGGATCTTCGCCACCATGCCGGGTGAAAGATCGGTAGCATGGACTTTAAAGCCCAGTCCGGCAAAGTAAGCCGCGTCGGTGCCGGTGCCAGCGTTTAGCTCCAGGATGCGATCACCTGAGCGCAAATGTGCCAGCGCGTGATGGCGCACCTTCTGGCGCATGCGGCTCAGGTTGGGATGGTCCTCACCAAAGGCATCATACACGTGCGATTTGCGTGAGAATGCCTCTGCAACCGTTAAGGATTCTTCTTCTTTCAGCGTCAACCCGTGCCTTTCCCATCAGCGATTTTACAATCACCCACATTGCGGCTGGTTCGTACCAGTTGGTTGTTATTCACTTCAGGTTCGAGCAAATCATTCTGCCTGGATTGTCGGGGTAGCCGCCTCGGTTTGTGAGAGCGAGGGCGAGATGGCTTCGATTCCCTGATAGGATTGGTGGGATAATCGCTCAAGGTTCCAGCGCTCTACCGGTAAGCGGAGAGAATAATAAATCCCGCGCGCCAGGCGCCGCCACCGTTTGCCAGCGGACGGCTTGCCCAGACGTAGCGATTGCCACACTTTTGCTGCTCGGAACTCGCAATGCAGCGTGGTGTGAAGTT
>MGNS01000166.1:96466-96757 GCA_001795165.1 Chloroflexi bacterium RBG_16_57_11 | reverse complement strand
TCTTCCGAATCATACCAGTTTTGTTGCTTCCCGAGCTGCTCTCGAACGGCGGCAAAGAACTTGGTGCCCGGCAAGGGGTAGGCCACCGACATGCCGATGTCGTCTGGTTGGCACATTCGAACCATTTGCAAGGTTTTCTCGATGTCCTGCCGTGTCTCACCAGGGTAGCCAAATTGTAAGAAGAAGCCGACCTGAATACCTGCGGCTCGAAGCAAATGTGTAGCCTGGTATATTTGCTCAACCCGGGTGCCCTTTTCCATCGCATCCAGGATCACCTGCGAGCCCGACTCT
>MGNS01000166.1:94647-96366 GCA_001795165.1 Chloroflexi bacterium RBG_16_57_11 | reverse complement strand
TCCTCCACCAGGTCGGCAAATTGGCGCACCCAGCCCGGCTTCAAACCAAATATATCATCCACAAACCAGATGAAATCCGGGTTGTAGTTATCTTTAATCCATTTGAGCTCCGCCACCACGTTATCAGGGCTACGGGTATGGTAACGCTGGCCCCAGATTGGCTTGGCGCACCAATTACAGTGAAACGGGCAACCACGCGTTGTCGCCACATTGATGGCAAAGTAACCATGCCGCTCTTGCCAGATTCGACGATAGCGCGGAATATCCACCAGATCCCAGGCCGGGAAAGGCAACTCGTCAAGATCCTGCAGGTCAGGGCGACGTGGGGTACGAATGACCAGATCCCCCTCGAGCCATGCCAAGCCCAGTATTTCCTGGCGTAGTCCCGGCATCTGCCCGCTCAGACAATCCACCAGTTCGCCCAAGGTTTGCTCGCCTTCGCCAAGCAATATATAATCTGCGCCATGCGCCAGATACAGATCGGCGTGATCGGTGGCGTCTGCGCCTCCGACGATCACCGTACACCCACGCTTCCGAGCCATGTCAATCATCGTCAAGGCTGCCTGGCGCATCCTCAATAAGCACATTTTCGAAAGATAATTAAAATTATCTTCGTATAAAACTGCCAACCTCGGCCGTTCCCGATCCAATGTTGAAGCCCAATCCTCCTCAGAGCCGGCAAGCATTGCGTCGAAAACGCCCACGTCGTAACCCCGATTGCGCAAGTAGCTGGCCGCGTAAAGCGTCCCGAGAGGTGGGAAGGGTTGCATCGCCTCCCAAAGTTTCGGGTCAAATCGTAAAAAGTAGGATTGGCCGAAAAGGATATCGGTCATTTCAGCTCCCAAAGCTCTTCTGCCACCCCAAGCGCCTGCAGGCGTGCCCGATAAGCTTCTCTGGTTTTTTTTCCGTAGCCACCAAAATGCCCTTTGCACCAATCCCGGCAAAAGCCCGTTTCAGATTCATCGGTTTCTTGAGAGCGAAGCATTCGCACTTTACGGTGCATTTCCCAATTCTCCACCCAGTTCCCCGGCGCGGTCCATAAGAGCCTTTCGGTTGCCCGACGGGCAAAAGATGGGGCAGCGGCCTGTAAAGCGACCGTCTCCGTTCGCTCCGGCACGCCAACTGCATTGGGCAAAAAGAGCTCAACCCACGGATTCAATCGCCGCATCCATTGATATGTATCCATACCAAAAAGAGGCACCATTTGTGACATTTCATGTGCAGTGTAGAGGTTTTGCTCCGCCAACCTCAGGGAGCTCTCCGCAAGGAAGTAATTGGGACATATTTCATCTCCGAAGCGGCGCGCCCAGCGCCCAATCAACATCACCAAGCCCCGGCACAACCACACACGCCCATGCGCGGTCACCACCAGGAAATCAAGATCAGGTCCATCTTCGTTATTTACCGCCAAGGCTCCGGTAACCGCGACCAAACGCACGTACGGTAAAGCAGCGATCCATCTCCCGTATCGCTGTACCGCAGGCCAGCGACGCTGGCCGACGAGCTCTCGTCTCTGGCGCAGACCTACAAGGCTTTCCCGACCGGCCAGGGTGAAATAGCCGCGCGTGATGCTAAGCTGGTTCATCTTCGATGAGCCGCTCAATAGGGCTGCAACTATCTCTTCCTGCGACGCGAACATACCGATCAGATATCGCGTGACCTCTGAGACTGTCAACGGGTAATCGAAAACGTCGGAATACGCCACTGTACGAAGGATCG
>MGNS01000166.1:88015-94610 GCA_001795165.1 Chloroflexi bacterium RBG_16_57_11 | reverse complement strand
AGGTCTCAAGGTCTGTGTATTCAGGAGCGATGGGTAAGTGTGTGACGACTGGTACAAGGGTCTGGCCGATCATCATTCCATCCCCGCAGCTTGCTGACGATGAACCGCGACAGCCTGTTCGATGGTTACACCAGAAGTAAAGAGCAAACCTACAACAAAGATGGCTGCATAGAAAGCAATCAACCAGTTACCCAGGTACAACGCAAGGGCTACCGTCAGGCCATTTATTCCAGCCAGAATGAGCTCCAGGTAGACGATCGGATCCAGGCGAAGCTGGTAGCGCCTTTGACGCCAATCCTCACCACGGGCAGAGACGCCATATTTCGGTGTCCGCTCGAAGGCGGAGGCCGATCCACGCAAACCCAGGATTGCGGCGCGCACTGTGTTTACCATCATTCCTGCTCCGGCGGCTGAAATGAACAGCACCACCGGTACGTATCGCCACCAACCACGACCAAGCTGTTTCTGCGCCGAAAGGAAAAATATCGTAGGTGCGAAAGCTGTAATGTTAAAAAGAATAGCAATACCAAATAGCGAAATCAACGCCGGGTAGCGCACCGAAAGCATCAGGACCACCGGGTACATCAGGCTCAGGCTGAAAAGCAATAAGTGAACGGTATAACCTGTCAAATGCAGCGTGGCCTCGAATTTTTGCATTAGACCGATCGGCGCGCTCCAAACCTTCGGTATCAGGCGTACGGCGCATTCAAAGCTTCCACGCGCCCAACGATGTTGCTGGCGGCGATAGGCATTGAAGCTGGCCGGCAGCTCTGCCGGGACTTCGACATCGCGCAGGTAAATTCCGCGCCAGCCTTTTAGAAAGGCCCGGTACGAAAGATCGAGATCCTCGGTTAAGGTTTCGGCCTTCCACCCACCCGCATCGATAATGGCATCCCGCCGCCAGACACCAGCAGTGCCATTGAAATTAAACCAATACCCACCACCGCTACGAGCCATTTGTTCAACTACAAAATGTGCATCGATCGCCAGAGATTGAAGAAAGGTCAGGAAGGAGTAATCTCGGTTGATATGGCCCCAACGGGTTTGGATAAATGCGATTGGACGTTCGCTCTCCCCACCTGTTATGTAAAAATATGGGACCGTTCTCTTTAGAAAATCGGTGGTTGGGACAAAATCTGCATCGAAGATCGCCATCAGATCACCGCTGGCAATTATCAATCCTTCTGCCAGCGCCCCTGCTTTATATCCAACACGATTCTCTCGATGAAGCAGCACGATATTCAAACCTTCTGACTTTAGACACGCCACATAGCTCGCCACGATCTGGGCAGTCTCATCGGTAGAATCATCCAGTACCTGAATTTCCAGCCGATCCAGCGGATAATCCAATTGTGCAACAGCTTCGATCAGGCGCTCGGCGACGTACATTTCATTGTAGATTGGCAGCTGTACCGTAACTCTCGGCCAATCGGTTATAACCGGTGGTTGCCTCCGGTGATTACCGAGATGAAAGGACAGGTAAGTCATATACAGAAAGTTCAGGCCGTAAACGAACAACAAGCCCACGACCAATAAATAAAAAATTGCCACCGGCACAAGAAATAGATCAGTCATTACTTTTATTCCCGTCCAGAGAGCGCTGGAAGAAGGCGGCCCACAAGCCCCAAGCCAACCATTGCCAAAAGCGGCCTACTGCCAGAAGCCAAGGATAATAATCAAAGAAACTCACTACGGTAACAGCTAAAAGTAAGGCACTCGCCCCGACCAGAGCCGGGGTGACAGTCAACCTGCTTCGCTTAAGCCACATCACCAGCCAGGGTCCTAGGATTGCCAGCATATAGAACGAGGCACCAAACAATCCGGTCTCGGCTGCCGCTTCCAACATCACCAGGTGAGGTGGTTGGTAGTTAAAAGGCAGCTCGGGCTCGACCTGGCTCAACGCCAAAGGAAAAGTGCCATAACCCACACCAGTCACAGCGTTGGCTGCAAAAATCTGGTTGGCGTAAACATTCAGTCTGGCTCGCTCGCTTAAGGATCGTGATTCATAAGAGATGCTATCAAAGGAGTCATCTGAATTTAACCGCACCCCCAGGTAGGCAGAGGTAGCCCAGATGAACGGCGCAGCCACGATCGCGGTAGCCAGGATAAGCTCCAACCCACGCTTCAGGGCATCCTTTTGACGAGACCCAATCAATATGCCCGCCATGAGCAAGAAACTCACCACAAGAGCGACCCATGCCGATCGTGAGAACGTCAATAGCAGGGCAACGTTTCCCAAGATAAATAAACCGGTTCCAATCACCCCACTCTTAGAAGTTCTCCCCAGAGACCAGCTAGCCAGCAAGATGATTGAAAAAGCCAGGACCCCACCGAGGACGTTCGGATGATCGGAAAGCCCATAAGCCCGCAGCGACCGTATGCCTTCTGCCCAAACGATGCTCACACCTGGCCAGGCCGGATCAAGCCTGTATTCACCTAGCCATTGCAATCCAAGGTCGTGTTGAGCCAGAACTTGCGCCACACTAACGCTGGCCTGGATAAACAACCCCCCAGCCACCCCCCAGATTAAAATCTTTAAATCGCGAATCTCATTAATTAGGAACAAATACAGACCAGCCGCCATTAACAGTCGAACCAGATGATAGGTTGATAGCCGGATATCCAGGGA
This sequence comes from Chloroflexi bacterium RBG_16_57_11, assembly GCA_001795165.1. Classification (GTDB taxonomy): domain Bacteria; phylum Chloroflexota; class Anaerolineae; order Anaerolineales; family UBA4823; genus RBG-16-57-11. The sequence goes on along the minus strand of MGNS01000166.1, from coordinate 91,981 downwards.
AAAACCCGTGCTGGTTAACGCCGCAAGCCCTAAACCTGCAAGTGGCAAACTCAGTGCGAGAGGACCAAATTTTATCCGTCTGGGTTGAAGCCAGATACTTAACACCCAAAGAAATAACGCAATGATCAGGAATGCATCGTGAACAAAAAACAGTCCGTTTGTATAATCGCTCCAAACGCGGGAGGTCTCTTCTGAAAACAATAACCAGCGGTAACGAAACGAGGCGGTCAAAATAGTCAGGCTAAGACTGGAGATGGCTATCCCGCGTGTCAAGGCTGCCAGGTCAACCCTACCTGTTTGTGCCCGTGGCAACGCCTGTTCAAGCCATTGTGTGACCTCCATAGTCTTCATCACTTTTCCCTCCCCATCCAAATCTTCAACCTCTATGGTGGATAATATAACCTTTCAGGCTATATATGTCAACTTTTGTTGGTTAAAGAAATGATGAGGAACAACTTACTTAACTTACGTGTATAATTGTTGGTTGGATTTATATCAGGGAATAAATTACATTAGAACTAGCTCAGAGGTGCTCATGTCCACTCGATCAGATCGTGCCCGCCGCCGGGCAACCCGTGTCCGCAACCAGCGCATCGCGATCCTCGTCATTGCCCTGTTAGTACTCGGCGGCGCTGCTTTCCTGGTCTATATGACTTCCCAAAGCAAATCACCCGAAGTCAACCCCTCGGCGGCCGGCCTTCCCGATACTTCAAACCTGACGACAACCGCCTCCGGTTTGCAATACAAGGACATCACGGTTGGGGCCGGTACAGAAGCCAAGCAAGGCGACACTGTAACCGTGCATTACACCGGGTGGCTAACGGATGGCACAAAGTTTGACTCATCCGTTGACCGAGGACAGCCGTTCAGTTTCCCCCTCGGCGCTGGCAGGGTGATCGCTGGCTGGGATGAAGGCGTGGCCGGAATGAAAGAAGGCGGCAAGCGCATTCTGGTTATCCCATCTAACCTTGGTTATGGCCCGAGTGGCGCGAGCGGGGTTATACCACCTAACGCCACTCTGATCTTTGAGGTGGAGCTGCTTGATATTCAATGATATTCAATAAATACGATATCCACCTTTAAAATTAAAGGGCGAGGCGTCCAGAAAAACCACCGCCTCGCCCCTCGCTTATAAAATCTGCCAATATTAGAGAGTTAACGGCTCCCCGATCATCTCGTAGAGCACTTTTCCCAATCGAGCGATCCCTTCACGGATTTTTTCTGGGGATGCAAATGAGAAATTAATCCGCATCGTGTTATGACCACCACCTGTAGGATAAAATGGGGAGCCAGGCACAAAGGCTACCTTTTGCTCGATGGCGACGCGCAACACATCCGCCGAGCTCATTGTCTCCGGCAGGATGCCCCACAGGAACAGCCCACCTTGAGGATGAGTCCATTCCACTCCTGGTGGAAAATACGCGTCCATCGCCCCTAACATCACATCCCTTCGCTCGCCATATACCTGACGGATCAACTTGATATGTTGGTCGAGGAACCCGCCATGCGAGACTTCGTAAGCCACAATCTGGTTAAACGTGGCAGTATGCAGATCTGCGCCTTGTTTGGCCTGAACTAACTTGCGGATCACTTCCGGTGGAGCCACCACCCACGCCAGGCGTATACCTGGAGATAATATTTTAGAAAAGGTGCTCAAATAGATCACATTTCCATGGTAGCAACCGACTTCGTTGCGGCTCTCACTGTCCAACACAACCACGGGAGGCAGGTGCTCTCCTTCATAACGCAGCTGCCCGTAAGGATCGTCCTCTACGATGGGCACACCGTAACGATCTGCCAGCTCGATCAACTTTGCCCGGCGTTCCAGAGAGAGCGTGACCCCGGTTGGATTTTGAAAGTTCGGTAAGACATAAATGAATTTTGGTCCGCTGCGCAGGGCTGCTTCCAGCGCATCCGTCATCATGCCATATTCATCCATCGGCACGGTTACATATTCGGCTCCATACGCGCTCCAGGCCTGGAGCGCCCCCAAATACGTAGGCGATTCGACTAAAATACGATCACCTGGATTTATCAGGATTTTGCCCAACAAGTCGAGCGCCTGTTGTGAACCGGATGTGATCAGGATGTTCTCGGGGGTGACATTAATACCATAGCGCGCAGAATTACGGACAATCAGCTCGCGTAACGGCATGTAACCTTCAGTCGCGCCATACTGCAATGCTTGTGCGCCATAGTTGGTTAGCACCCGGTTACAGGCTTCGCGGATTTGTTCGGTCGGGAAAACATCAGGGGCCGGCAATCCTCCGGCGAAGGATATCAGATCGGGTAGTTCTGTAAGTTTGAGAAGCTCGCGAATGGCCGAGCTGCCCATCCGCTGGGTTCGCTGTGCATAGCGATGCTCCCATGGAGTCTGCATTTTCATCTCCTTGTTTCGAATCGATCTTCTTATCGAATAGCCCTATTAAGATTGTAGCCTGTCCGCATCGGGGGGTCAAGTGATGAAAGGCATAACATCCTCTATAATCCTATTCCATTAACACCCACATCACCTTAAGATACGTTACAATCAATCGAATAGCTGACCGGCCATTTTTTATGAGCGAAATCGATATTGACACCCAACCCGTTGATGATCCCCCTGGCGATCCACCTGCCTTAGCGATCCCTTTGCCGGCGCGCGCCCGCCCCTGGTGGCAACACATTCGCCTGGAAAAGATCGGTATCTTCATCGCCAGCTTATATCTTTTCATCCTAGCTATCTCATTGATGAAAGAAGGCGCCAGTGGATTATCATCTTTGGTGCAGAATGTCCTGCATGTAACCAATCCGATCAGCGCGCTAGGATTCGGCTGGTTGTTCGCATACGTAATGATGAGCGGCTCGCCGGTCGCCGCAGCCGCACTAGCATTTTTCAACGCAGGCGTGCTCGACCAACTTTCTGCTTTCGCAATGATCACTGGCAGCCGGCTGGGAGCTTCCTTTATCGTCTTGTTCATCGGTTTCATTTACACCTTACGAGGACGCGACCGCGCTACCAGCCTGGGTATGGGCTTGCTTTCGCTTAGCGTCACTGCATCTACTTACCTCCCGGCACTTCTCTTGGGCACCGTTTTATTAAAGACCGGTGCTTTAGACCAGATCCAATTCAAATCAGGCGCCTTGCTCACTTCCTTTATGGATTTGATTATCGATCCGGCTGTGGATCTTCTCGTACAGTGGATACCGAGCTGGATGATCTTCCTTATAGGATTAGGAATAATCCTGGTTAGTTTTAATTTGTTCGATAAATGCCTGCCACAAATGTCAATCAAAGAAAGTCGGGTAGGCTGGATGTCACGATTGGTCTATCGGCCGGCGGTCATGTTCAGTCTCGGTGCGATCATCACACTTGTTTCGATGTCGGTAAGCGTATCGCTAAGTATTCTTGTCCCGCTCAGCAGTCGAGGTTTTGTGAGGCGAGAGAATGTCATCCCCTATATCATGGGCGCTAACATCACCACCTTCATCGATACATTGCTTGCTGCAATCTTGCTCAACAATCAACCGGCTTTTACCATTGTCCTGGTGGAAATGTTCAGCGTATCAGTGATTTCCATCATAATCCTAAGCCAGTTCTACACAACCTATCTCCATCAGATGCTCAAGTTCGTCGTGCAGGTCACCTCAACGAATCGTAACCTGGCGTTCTTTATGTTGTTGCTGCTTCTCATCCCTCTGGTTTTATTAATGCTCTAAGAGTGAAATTATGAATATCCTAATCGCCATCCACGATGCCGCCACCGCAGAAGCTGTCCTTCGCTGCGCCACCCAGTTTGCCCATTGTAGCGACGAATCCAGCTTGATCCTTGCAGTGATCAACAATCCAAAACGCCCTTGGCCAGTCCACGAATTAGTCGAGAGAGCACCAGACTTCCTTGGCCTGCCTAACCTGGTCATCCATCAACGGTCTGGCGACCCGGTTCGCGAGGTCCTGGCCGAGCTCAAGCTCTTCCAGTATGACCT
>MGNS01000166.1:82603-88003 GCA_001795165.1 Chloroflexi bacterium RBG_16_57_11 | reverse complement strand
CCCATGGGTACCTGCACCGGCAGAAAGAGCGTATCTCCAATAAACTGGCAGAACAAGCCCTTTGTCCCGTCCTGGTAGTTAGAAACCCGCTACGCCCCTTCAGACGTATCCTGATGTGCGACAGCGGTGCTGAAAATTCAGTTCTGCGCCGCTTTATCATTCAGGTTGCCGAGATGTTAGAAGGCGAGGAGGAGATCACCGTATTGCACGTCATGTCCCAAATCAGCGCCGGCCCGGGTGTGCCCGACAAGCAGCTCTATGCGGATTTTGATCGATTAATCTTAGAAAATGCCCCTGAAGGCCGCCTGCTTTCACAAGACCTGCACCTGCTGAGCCGCCACGGCATCCACCCCACCGCGAAAGTCCGTCACGGTCTGGTCGTTGACGAGATCATCGACGAAGCCCGATCAGGGGATTATGATCTGGTGGTGATCGGGGCACACCGCGAGCAAGGTTGGCAACGTTACTTGCTTGACGACCTGGCGCACAAGATTCTTGCTCAGATGGATCGCCCGGTGCTGGTTGTGCGGTAAGCACGCCCCAAAAACCAAAGGTTGACAAAATGGATTATATGGACTAATATTATCTTATTCTCCATATAACCTGGTTGCCCAGGGGATAGATGCAGTCAATCCAAGGTTTTTATAATCTATAAAAGGGTCAAGATGCGTAAGATTGGTTCGACTTTAGCTGTTATTGCAATTGTGGTGATGGCAGTTGTCGGTATTGTGCAAATCGCCCGCGGACAGGGCCCTGGTGAGCCAACTACCCCTAACGTATATGGAAAACAAACATAGGGCGAAAACGTGCGCGAAGTGACTGCTCCATCCGAAGGCATTGCGCCGGATGCGCCTGATATATCATTCATCGATTCGCCTTCCGTTACCTGCTACCAACCTGTTCCTCGCCAGGATGTATGCTATATCAACTGGTATTATATGTCGGTGGATGCATATCCAGATTATATGATCGCCATGACGGTCACTATAAACTCCATTGGAACAATAGCCAGAATCGGCGGTTTCTTCCAGACATCGATGTATGTACCCTATAATATGTTCGGCGACGGATTTAAAGTGGCATGCGGACCCCTCGGCGCAGGCGGCGTTCCAACGCTCGGTAATGCCTATAGCTGGACGATAAACGCCAGAGATAGCAATAACTTGAAGTCGGCCAACTATGGAACCGCCTATTGTCCGGCATCTATCCCGTAGTCCAGGAAATGAATAGGGGTCAACTTCATGTCACGTAAATGGCTAGTGGTTTGGGTATGCTGCGCCGCCTTCGCAGCCTTAGCGATCGAAAGAAATATTATCGTCAGCGCAACAGACATCGCCCAGACGACCCCGGAAAAATCCGAGATACCCGTTCGCCGCGAGACACAGGACGCTCCCAACGCCCCTGAAATTTCCTTCATCGATAGCCAATCACCCACATGCTATCTGCCATCCCCAGGAACGGGTGCCTGTTACATCACATGGAACTACCTGTATGTCACAGCCAGCTCACCAAACTACATCATCAGCATGACCATAGCGATTGACAACCGTATTCTGGCTTATAACTCGGGATTTTTCCAGACTTATATGTTTGTCCCCGGTTCGATGTACGGGCGCGGCTTAAAAGTGAATTGCGGCCTACCCGGAACGGATGGTGTGCAGGCTTTGGGTAAATCCTATAACTACACGATACGTGCTCGAGAAACTGGTGGTCTTGGCGCAGCTAATTACGGCGCGGTTACCTGTCCAGCGGACGTGGTGAAAGTCTACCTGCCAAATGTCCACAAGCCTTAATTGAGCTTATCCTATCGTCTGGCATCAATGGCAGATACCAATTTTTCTTTACCTCAATAAACGTTTCAACGCGCTCTGGGCTGCAAAATACCCACACATGCCATGCACTCCACCCCCGGGAGGCGTGGCGGATGAGCAAAGAAAAATCCGTTTGAGGGGTGTGGAATACGGATCTAACCGCACTGCCGGGCGGGTGAATTGTTGCCACATGTCCTGCACGCCAGTATTAATATCACCCCCGACATAATTCGGATTATAGACTTCCATTTGCACAGCGTTACGGGTTTTAAAGGCCAGCACTCGCCGGCAGAAACCAGGCGCAAAGTGCTCAATCTGTGCCTCGATTGCCTCGGTCATGTCCAATTGTGAGCCATTGGGTACGTGACAATACACCCAGGCAGTGTGGTGATTATCCGGAGCCCGGGCGGGATCAAAGAGCGTGTGTTGCGCAACCAACACATAAGGGCGCGCAGGATGCGCCCCGCGGTTGACGGCTGCTTCACTGGAGACAATTTCCTCGAGGGTGCCACCCAGGTGAACTGTCGGTGCCAGCGCGCAGGCCTCGTCTTTCCAGGGGATTGGCCCATCCAGGGCATAATCGATCTTGAAAACGCCAGGACCATAACGATAATGCTCGAGCTGCCGGCAGTAGGCAGAGGGCAATTGCTCACCCAAAATTCGCAAAAAGTTGCGCGGCGCTAGGTCTAACAACACTGCCCGATATTCCGGAAGCTGCTCCAATTTTTCTACCTGCAGGCCTGTGACGATTTCTCCGCCAAGCGAAACGAAATAGCCGGCCAGGGCATTACTGATCGACTGTGCACCGCCGCGCGGCAGCGGCCAACCCACGGCATGCGCCAGCACGCCGAGGACGATTCCAAAAGCAGCGCTACCGGGTGTGTTCAAAGATAGCTGTGAATGTCCGGCCATACCGGCGAACAGACTGCGGGTGCGTGGGCTGCGAAAAATCATCCGAGCCAAACCGGAAGCGGAGAACAAAGCGCTCAGTCCAAAACGTGTGTAGGTAAGCGGGGCGCGAGGAGGCAAAGGCAACGGCCCAAGCAGGTCCTGCCTGAAACGCTCCCAATCCTTTATTAATGGCTCTAACAATCGCCGGTATGCCTTCTCATCTTCCCTCAGTGAGGCAGCAGTGATTTCAAGAGAGCGCTCAACCAGCAAAGGACCACCTGAATCCAGAGGATGCGCCAGAGCTACCTTGGGATTGACCCATTCCAGCCCATATTGCTCTAGTGGCAGTGTGCTGAAGAAAGGCGAGGCTAAGGTCAATGGAAAGATCGATGCGCATGGGTCGTGGATAAAACCGGGCAAGGTCAGCTCACTCGAACGGACTCCTCCCCCGATGGTGTCCTGTCCCTCAATAACCACGACCTGGCACCCGGCCTGCGCCAACACAATCGCCGCGCTCATGCCATTCGGACCAGAGCCTACCACAACGGCATCGTATTTACTCTGTTTGAACATTTAGCTGAGTTTCTTCCTCGCCCACCGAAAGGGGGCGGCGACATAGTAAAGCCCGGTACGGATCGCCGCGTTGTGCCATACATTCTTAGCCTGAGACCACTGTATGCCTGGATCAATCAGCGCTACTTCCTGCCTGGCCTGGGTGGTGACGCCAAAACGCGCTGCAAGGTTTTGTAGCGTTGCTATCCAAAATTCATTTTCGGCTTTATGACCGAAGCCAAGCCGGAAGCTCATCTCATAAATTGGGTCGCTGGCCCGTACCAAAGCCTGCACCTGGGCAATGACCACCCCATCGTCATCGGCCGCGCTAAAGGTAATCAGACCGTTAAACATGTGACCCTGTGGGGTCAAGAATGAGAATGATTCATCATCCGCATAAATCACCAACACGCCTGTCGAAATCAGCGGTGCGCCACCCGGCCCTTTGATCCCCCCTGGTCCAGCCAGATTCAACACTGCCACCTCACCAGGCTGGATCGTTGTTAAGGAACCGTAAAATCGATTGCCTGCCGGCCAAAACTCAGGGAAGTGCGATCGCCATTCTGCAATGACTTGTTGAGGGGTTGCCTTTGCACCGCTCAGGCGCACGCGGTAGGTCTTTTGCCAGAGCTGTCCAAATCCTTGCAGCGGATTTGTGATCTGCCGCCCATCGACATTCAGGTTGATTGCACCTTCAGGCAGCCCGGATACTTTCAGCTTCGACACTGGCGTCGCCCAGGCTTGCTCACGAGCGGATGGCAGGGCTGGAACATCGTCGGAGGAAGGCTCGAGGGGATCGGGGGGAGAGGCGCTTTCCATAGTTTATCTCCTTTTGAAGGGCCGGGGCATCCAGCGAACTTGAATGTTAATCGCCGTGACGCCTTCGGGTACATTGGCTACATCCAGTTTATCTACGGGACCAGCCCAGATACCCTGGCGCTCGCCCGGTGCTTGTGCTTTTTCTTCGCTCATCCAAGCCTCCATCATCATCAATCACAGAGCCTGGACGTCGGGCGGAACTAGCCTCCCGCCGCCAGCGCAGCCAACTCATCCGGGTAGATCAAGATCGCCTCGTTTAGCCGGGTCAACTCAAAGATCTGCCTGTAATGATCAGAGAGCCCAAATGCAGCCAGTTTATGTTTCTGGCGTTGCGCACGAATTAATAAGGTCACCAGCAACCCGATCCCGGAGCTATTCATGTAATCCAAATCTGTAAAGTTTAGCAAGATATTGGTCGCGCCCTGGCTGGTCGCCATCGTGTACGCGTCCATTAATGCGTTCTCTGCATAAGCGTTGATCTCCCCCTGAATATCGATGATGCTGGTTTTTGGGGATGCGTCACGAACCTTCAAAGAAATGTTGGTCTTCGTCATAGTTGTTCCTCCTTAGTTCATCGAAACGAATCGAATATTTTCCAAACCAATTTTCTACCCAACGGCCGCCAATGCGCTGGTTTCATCGGAGTAGACAGCCATAAAGTCGGATAAACGGGTGATCTGGAAAATTGTCACATAATGTTCGCTCAAACCGAAAACCACCAGCTTCCGATGGGCTTTACGCGCCTGCGCCAGGATGCTCACAATCAAGGCAATGCCAGTGCTGTTGATGTAATTCACCTCGGTGAAGTTGAGCACAATAACTTGAGGATTATATATCTCGGCTTCTTTTATGGCTGTGTTCAACCCGCTCTCGGCGAAAGCATTGACTTCACCTTTCATATCGATGATGACTACCTCTTCTTTGCTTCGCACTTCAGCGACGAATGGTTGCATCTTCATTATCTTACTCCTTAAACCTCATCACAAGCTCGAGTGTATGGTGGGTCTCATCGGTTTGGACTGTCATTTGATCAACCATATTCTCAATCAGGAATAATCCCCAACCACGCGGTGATTGTAACCCGGCAAGCTTGGCTTCCAAATCGGGCTTCACTGGCTCTGGAATCTGCTTACCGCCGCCATAATCGGTGATCCGAACAGCAATGGCTTCCTCCGAAACCAAAACCTGTAACTTGACCTCCAATTCGGACTTGTATAGGTTTCCATGTTCCATGGCATTCATGGTCGCCTCTGCCACGGCAGTTTTCAAACGCTCAACCTTCGATCCAGACAAAGGCAATTCCTCGATTAGCTCTGAAATTTGTTCC
>MGNS01000166.1:74983-82581 GCA_001795165.1 Chloroflexi bacterium RBG_16_57_11 | reverse complement strand
CAGTTGGAATTCAGCCAGCATTTTCCAGCCTGACCCAGGAGGATCGCGCTCAATCGTCAGTAAGGTCACATCGTCCTCCTGTTCCCAGTCTGAACCGGTAAAATCGGCTAGCGCCTGGATCAATATTTTTATGATATTATTCACGGGTGGCTGGTTACCAACCACCTCGCGCAAACGTGGAAAACCAAACATTTCTTTCTGCAAATTATGCGCCTCAATAATTCCATCACTATAGAGTAGCAAGCTATCGCCAGGCTCTAAACGACCTCGTGCCTCGATGTAATGCATGCCGGGTAAAAGACCCAGTGGCATTCCTGTGGCCCGAAGATCAACCACGCCATCCTTTGAGTGATGGAGCGGAAGGTTGTGACCTGCATTGGCAAAAGTCAGCTCGCCAGTCGCAGGGTCGAGAAGGAGATACAGGCAGGTGACAAACATATTGCGTGGGATATCCGGGCAAAGCTGGTCGTTTGCCCGCGCCAGGACCTCACCCGGAGCGATCAGTCGTTCTGCGGCTGTCCGTACAAGACTGCGTGCAGTCGCCATCAGCAACGCCGCCGGAATACCTTTGTCCGTAACATCTGCGACAATGATCCCGATACGACCATCGAGGAATTCCATAAAATCATAAAAATCACCACTCACGGTTCGCGCTGGCTGCCAATGCGCTCCCAATCGCCAGCCGAGAAGCGTAGGGGTGGTTTCAGGAAGCAGGGTCTCCTGAATCACACGCGCCACTCGTAATTCTTGCTCGACGCGTTCACGCTCGAGGGCCTCAATCTGCTGTAGACGAGCCAGTTGCGCCACACGCAGGGCTGGTGCAGCCTGGGTCGCCAGTGTATTGAGCAAGCGCTTATCATCGGTGGAGTAATCCTGCTCACTACGCCGTGGACCAAGATTGAGCAACCCAATCAATTCCCCCTGACTCACCAACGGCACGGCCAGTTTTACGCCAGCCTCTTTCATCACCAACAGCGTTGGTGAGTCAATCTCCAGCTTATCGATATCTACGACCCCCGATGCCTTTAGTAATATGGAAAGAATTGGGTCATCCGGTTGGATATCCAGGTTAATTGTTTGTATCGCCGGCGTTGCCTGGAGGTCCGCTTCCAGCCTGGATTGTGGCTCCTTCGCCGGTTTTGCCTTTGACCACGGCAGTGGTTTGTGTAAAACACCCATCAGTAAAATCTCGAGGCAGTCATGATCAGTCTATTGGTAAATCAATCATAAATTAACCGCGTCCACAAACCGTTACAGACTCCGTTACGAATGGTTCAGCTCCGAGCTTCCCATTCTGCTCCTGGGAGCTCTGCAAGGGTCTGCCATTCAGGCGATAAGGGCTGCACACCTAACTGGCGGACGATACGGCGGGCAGCGAGTCCGAGGATCGATGTGAAAGTCGGGTAGGCAATCTGCAATTCAGCCAATTGCTCCACCCACATATCCGCTGCCATCCCCGCTGCGGCAATCTGGACGACTTCCAGAGCTTGCTCACCGACGACATGCGCACCAAGGATGCGATGCGTTTGTTGGGAGACGATCAGCTTGCACATCCCCACAGGATATCCGTCGATCACAGCCCGATCCAGGTCGCTATAAGGAACTACTGTTACCTCGACATCATATTCTTTGCGCGCCAGTGCTTCTGTCAGCCCAACCCCGCCGTATTCCGGATCAGTAAAGCCGCCATGCGGCACGATTTGATGTTTCAGCCGAGCGCCGACCCCCAGAACCGCGTTCTCGGCGGCGGTGAGAGCCTCATAATTGGCGCTTTGTACCAACATCATCCGCCCGGTGATATCGCCGGCGGCAAAAATGTTCGCCGCGCTGGTGCGTTGAAAGTCATCCACGCGAACATAAGGGCCGACCGTCTCGACCCCCGCGACCTCCAGGTTCAGATCTGTCAGATTACCTACCCAACCTGTAGAAAGGAGCACCACATCGGCTGCGATCTGAAGCGCTTCCCCACCCTTTCGGTAAGTAAGAATCAGATTGTTTTCATCTTGATCAATTCGCTCTACGGTTTCAATCTCAGGGACGAGGGTTACACCTCGTTCTTGGAATGATTGGGTAATCACCTTCGAAACCATCTCATCCTCAAGCCCCAGAATTCTAGGACCACGCTCCAGGATCGTCGCCTGTGTCCCAAAAGCCTCCAAAATCGACGCCAGCTGGCAGCCTGTCGCCGCTCCACCCACCACCACCACCGAACGCGGTAGCTTTTTGAGCGACCAGACATCGCTGTGGATAGAGGCCAGTTCCGCGCCAGGGAAATCCAACCGGCGAGCGCGCCCTCCTACACACAGGATGAACTTTTCCGCCTTGAGCTGCTGCCCATTTCCAAGCTCTACACGAGTCGCATCGATAAAATGCGCCGCTCCGGCCTCGCTGATTACCTGAACACCCAGGTCGCGCAAGCGACCAAGCAACTGCTTCTTTTCGTGAATGGAATAGACCACCTTTTGAGTGCGTTTGATCAGGAATTCAAAATCCAATTCAGGCCGGCTGCTTTGCAGACCGTATTCCGTGAACTGTTCGGAGTCACGCAACAGGCGGGCAGCCTTCGCTAACACCCGTGTGGGTACACAGCCATCATTGGTGCACGTCCCACCCATACGCGCTCGCTCGATCAGGGTCACATTCGCGCCCAGCTCGCGCGCCCGAATTGCCGCGGTCACGCCAGATGGCCCACCACCCAGTACGATAAGATCAGACATTAAAACCTCCTTGGATAGATAGATGATCGAGTAACCTGTATCCAGTGCTTCCCTTCTCGCGCCTCCACCAACCATAGCTCCGCTCCATCTGGTTGTAGCGTCTCCTGGACCGCAAGCAAAAGTCGGTTAGCAAGTTGATCAATCTCCACTTCATCGCGCAAGGATGCGCCAAACGTCGTGACCAGCCTTTCGGAATCATACTTGCGGCGATAAAAGCGGCGATCGATATTTTCCTGGATACGTGTGCGCAGCGGATTGAATGCCGCGGCAATTGCCAGGGTAGAGCCAACCAGAGCAAGATTGTCAGACCGTCCAACCAACCAGTTGAACAGCGCTTGAAGGAGCAACACACTAAAAAAGTAAAGACCAGCCAGGGTCCCAGTTAATACAGTATATGCCAGGGTTCGACGGATCAGGGCATCGATGTCCCATAATTGATATTTTAAAATTGAAATCATGATCGTCAGGGGTACGAGGGTCAAGCAGAACAGGACAAAGGGTATCTCGATCATCAGATAAACCATCAACACCGAGCCCGGCTGGCGTAGGACAGGTAGAAATAAAACCGGCAGCGAGATCGCAAACATACCAACCATAAACATAACAAAACCGAAGACTACCCACTTGGTTTGCTGGCGCTGTATGGGGTCAGAGCCTCGCTTGTACCGGTAGATTTGAGAGAATAAACCTACCCCAAACCAGATGAGCGTGAAGGCCAACATCCGCAACTGAACCGGCGTACGCATATCGGCTGGCACGGCTAATGGCGCAAGGTTTGGGAAGAAAAGCCAGGACAGACCGTTCAGGAACCATAACACAAGCATATATCGTGTCCATTTGGGCACAAAATGTCCATCCGGAAACAAGAATAAGACTGCCAGACCAATCCCTACACCCAGGGCGCGTAAGGCATGGTAACAAAGTGAAATGACCTGGCCGGCTTCGGCCAACACACCCGTGATCGGTAAAGTTACAGCACAAATGGACATCATCATCAATGAAACCATTAGCGCCATCCAATCATCCGATTTGCGTATGAAGATCAGGAAAGCCATCGTCAACAGTGACGAAATGACGATAAAATTGAGAACGAATACGTAAACGACAAAAAAGTGCAGGGACGACCCCATCTGGGCCAACGATTCCTCGAGGCCATACGGATCACCGAGCAGCTTATGCCAGTATAAGGGCAGCGAAACCGCCAGCATGGTCAGATAAACAATCGTCAACCCTAGCGAAAACGCCCGGGCAATGCCCAAACGCCGGCCAGTTAAACGAGTATCTTCCAATCGTGAACCAGCCGCGCTATTCATCATCGATCACTCTGTAAGCTTGCGGACTCGTCTGACCTTACCCTTATTCTGACCATATTGGTGGCTGGTAGCCACAAGGAAACTTGCTCAGGCTGAAGCACATCCTGCACCACTGCCACCAAGGAGGAAGTCAACTTGTTCATATCTGCCTCATTACGAGCCAGAGTGGCGAACCATTCCAAAGCCTTCTCGGCGTTATATTTGTGACGATAAAAGCGGCGGTCAATTGAGTCCTGGATACGGCGCCGTAACGGGTTGATCAATACTACAACCGCTAAAGTCGTACCTGCCAGGGCGTAGTTGGGCAAGCCTTCCATCCAACCGGAAACCAACGCCTGGAGAGATACCACCAAAGCCAGGTAAATTGCCAGTAGTGTCACGCTCAAAATGGAGTAAATCAAGGTGCGACGAATGAGGAGATCGATATCCCATAAGCGGTAGCGCAGGATCGAAAAAGTGATCATGATCGGGATTACTCCTACCAGGACCAAAAATAGATACGGCGCGGCTATCTGAAAGATGATTTGTGCCAATTCCGGCTGAGGCATGACCTTAATGGCTTCCCGGAGCGGTACATACAGGCTATAAGCGATCACCACAATCGTCGCCTCGAAGGTGATGGTTTTGGTCTGTTGGCGCTCCAATGGTCCGGAAACATAAGCGAACCGATAGATCTGTGAAAAAATTCCTATGCCCCACCAGGCCATTAATAGAATGAAACCCTCGACGCTGATCGTATAGGGGTCCCGAAAACTCAGCAGCGAATCCGGGTATAGAAGCCATAAAACGACCCATACAATCCAACCCAGGAAGAAAAGCCGCATCCAGGCTGGGGAGTAGTAGCCACCTGGGAAGAGGTAAAGGAATAGGAACGCTAATCCAAGCCCGATGCCTTTTGCCAGAATGCCGATCCAGATATGGGTTGGATCGTTACCCATCCAGGTATTCAAGGTGGGAGTAATGTGAAGCGCAAATGCAGTAAAGCCTGCGGCGGACATCAATACCAACCAATCCTCCGAACGCCGAGCGAAGATGAACGCCGCTGTCAAGCAATAAAGAAGCATTACCCCGATCTCAATCACCAAAGCAAAGGGAGGGAAAAATCTGGTGAATGCCTGGATTAGCGAGGGATCCAAGCTGGTTGTGTGTTGGAACACGGAGGCCGTCTGGAGAGCCAGCCGGTTCAGCCAGGCCATTCGAGCGGGTAAGGCTACCAGAAACAGGACCAGACTACCTACAATTACCAGTCCAGAAGTAGTCCTGGCGATCAGGAGCTGGTTGCCAGGCAGGCTTTGCCTGGGTTTGAGCAAGGGTCGCAAGATCCAATTCCACATAATTCTCCAACATTTTACCCGAGAGGCGTCTTCTGTCCGTTACGGTGAGCGTTACAACAAGCTCAAATCCGGACAAAATCCTCCAAAATCTCAGGGGCTAGACAAGTTATCGGGTAGAATTATTATCACCATGGTCCTTAATGCAATCGCTGGAGTCTCGATGTTTTTCTTTGGTGCGCCGCGTATCGAGCGTGGCGGCGTCCCCATCCGGCCCGACACACGCAAGGCTCTTGCACTGCTGGTTTACCTGGTGGTGACCGGCCAGCCGCATACGCGTGACGCATTGGCAGCTTTGCTGTATCCGGAATATGATGAACCGCATGCTAAGGCGGCCTTACGCCGAACGCTTTCCGCCTTGACCACGAGCCTGGGACAGGGCTACATCCGTGTGGCGCACGAGCTGATTTCAATGGCTTCTGGCCCAACGATCTGGGCAGATGTAATCGAGTTTTCTGGGCTGGTAGCGAAGGCCGGGAATTGCCCGCACCCTGTTCAAATGGATGGTCGCCAGGATTATCTGGCAATCTGCCCGGCTTGCCGGCCTTGGCTGGAAGACGCGGTGAAGTTATACAACAGCGATTTCCTGGCCGGTTTTTCGCTGCGTGACAGCCCCGCCTTCGACGAGTGGCAATTCTTTACAGGCGAAGAGCTACGACGTGATCTTGGGTCAGCCCTGAAGACCCTGGCTTACTGCTCAAGCCTGGAGGCGGATCACGAAAATGCGGTTGCATACGCCCGCCGATGGGTGGGACTGGATCTTCTACAGGAAGACGCCCACCGGATGCTTATGCGCTGCTACGCTCTGGCTGGGCACCGCAATGCGGCATTACGCCAGTATCAGGAGTGCGCCCGCATCCTGGAGAAAGAGCTGGGTGTCGTGCCTCTCGAAGAAACCCAGCGCCTGTATGATGACATCCAGCATAACCGCCTGGCCAAAGTTGAGCCGGCTGCCGGGTTCACGGAGCCAATACCCCTGCGGACAGTCCCAGCCAGAGCGGAGGGGCTATCCTGGGTTAAGTTCCCTCTTGTCGGGCGCTCACCTGAGACGGAAAAACTGCTACGGGCTTACCAACACAAAGCTCAGCACGGCCATTTGGTGGCGCTCCAAGGTGAAGCCGGGATTGGCAAGACCCGCCTGGCGGAGGAATTCTGCGCCTGGGCACGCCAGCACGGCGCCGCACTCTTAACCGCGCGGTGTTTCGAAGGCGAAACCAGCCTGGCATATGCCCCGTTTTTCCAGGCGCTCACCAGCGCGCTGGTTGAGCCGGGGTTCCATAGCCGGCTGGAAGAACTCCCAGACGAATGGCTGGACCAGGCAGCGCGCTTGCTACCTGAGGTACGCACTGGTCGCCTTGAAAAACAGCCGTCCGTTGCGATCCCCAGCGCCCAAAGCATCTTTTATGAAGGGTTGCGGCAGGTGCTCTTCAAGCTGACCTACAGCCAGCCACCCGGGGTATTGTTCATTGACGACCTGCATTGGGCTGACCCCACCTCGCTAGATTTCCTGGCTTACCTGGTCAGGCGCTTGCCCGGCAATCCGATGTTCATCCTGGCCTGCTGGCGGGATGAAAACCTGCCTGCCCAGATACGCCTGCGCCAGGTACTGGCTGAAGCGCAGCGCGCCCAGCATGCCACAGGCGTGCGCCTGGAGCGCCTGCCGCCTGCCGCTGTCGCAGACCTGACCCGCGAAGTGATCTCCCAGGTCAAAGGCCAGTTACCAGTAGGCCTCACTGATCGACTTTACCAGGAAAGCGAAGGCCTGCCCTACTTCCTGGTGGAATATTTGGATGCGCTGTTCATCGACCCGGATAGCGCGCTCCATGATGAAACTGCCTCGGAAATATCTCGGCAAGAATGGGAGTTGCCCGATCGAGTGCGGGATCTTTTACGTCTGCGGATTGCCCAGGTGGACGACTTGGCTCACCAGCTTCTGGCTGCAGCGGCGGTTATCGGCCGATCATTTGACTTTGAGACCCTGGTCGCGGCCAGCGGTCGAAGCGAATCCGAGGCGCTGACCGGGCTGGAGACGCTGCTTGCTCATCGGCTGGTAGAGGAATGCGGTGATTGCGACTCGGCCGGTACCCTCAGGTACGATTTTACGCACGACAAGCTACGCAGCCTGGTATACCATGAGACCAGCATCGCCCGCCGTCGCTTGTTACACCGACGTATTGCTGAGGCGCTAACCGGAGTCGCCCGCCGGTCGCTTGAGCCCGGTCTGGTCGCCGGCGCAA
>MGNS01000166.1:63956-74942 GCA_001795165.1 Chloroflexi bacterium RBG_16_57_11 | reverse complement strand
CAGGCTGGTGACCACGCTCGACGCCTGTATGCGAACCGCCAGGCGCTCGAACACTACGTCGCGGCGTTGGAAGCTGGGGGGACTGAACCTGGCGTGTTGAATGAGGCGATCGGCGATATGTATACCTTACTGGGAGAATACCCTCCTGCAATAGAGCGTTACCTTCTGGCAATGGGGAAGGCAGTGAGCTTCAAGGATTCAGCCCGGCTGGAACACAAGATCGGGGTAGTATACCAGCGTTGGGGTGACTATGCGAAAGGCATTCATCACTTTCAGGAGGCGATGTGCCTCATCCAGTCCGTCCCTACCCCGGATTCGACCCTGGATGCCCTGGCGGCTCGCATTCTGGCCGACTGGAGCCTGGCGGCTTACCTACAAGGGGAAATTGAAGCCGCCCTCGACCTGGCTCAGCAGGCGTTGGAGCGCGCAAGCACAGCCAATGCCCCGCGCGCCTTAGCACAGGCGCACAACCTGCTTGGCGTTCTGGCGCGCCATCGTGGACAGGTCAGCACCGCTCAGGAGCACCTGGAGGAAAGCCTGGCTACAGCCATCCGTTTGCAGGATGAGGGCGTCCAGGCGGCCGCGCTTAATAACCTGTCATTATTATTGAAGGAGAAGGATCAGATCCAACCGGCAATTGTCTATGCGCAGCAATCCCTCGATCTTTGTACCCGCTTGGGCGATCGACACCGCGCCGCTGCCCTGCACAATAACCTGGCTGATCTGTATCACCTCGCCGGCCAGCCCGAACAAGCCATCGACCACTTAAAGCAGGCCGTGAGGATCTTCACCGAGATCGGCGGTGGCGCAGCCGATATGCAGCCCGAAGTGTGGAAACTGACCGAGTGGTAGGTTAAACTATTAGGAGAGACCATGGCACAAAATTTCGAAGATTCCTTGCAAAAATACGCCGATATCATCGTCAGGATCGGCCTAAACCTCCGAGTAGGGCAAAGCCTGATGGTAACGGCGCCGGTGCAATCCGCCTCGTTGGTGCAAAAGATCGCCGCCAGCGCCTACCAGGCCGGCTGCCGCTATGTGGATGTGATGTACCTGGATGAGCTGGTCAAGCTGGCGCGCCACAAGCACGCACCGCGCGATTCCTTTGAGGAATACCCGACCTATCTGAGCGAGGGCATCCTGCAGCACACTAAAAACGGCGGCGCCTACCTGCGCATCACCGGCGAAGACCCGGACCTGCTTAATGGCCAGGATCCAGATCTGGTCGCTCTGGCCGAGCGGACTGCTCGGGTGCATCTGAAGCCTTTTTACGAATTGCTACACCATAACGGCTTCAACTGGGCTATCGCCGGATACCCGTCGCTCTCCTGGGCCAGGGCGGTCTTCCCAGGCAAATCGCACGAAGAGCAAGAGCAACTCCTGTGGGACGCTCTATTCAAAGTCTGCCGTATCGACCAGCCGGATCCGATCGCTGCCTGGCAATCCCATATCGCCGGGCTCGTGGACCGCCGCGAATACCTGACCCAGCGACAATACCAGGCTCTGCACTTAATCGCTCCTGACACCGACCTGACTATCGGCCTGTCCGAGCGCCACCGCTGGATGGGCGGCAGCATCCGCAGCGAGACAGGCATCGACTTCGTCCCCAACCTGCCCACCGAGGAGGTTTTCACGATGCCACATCGCCAACGTATCGACGGGCAGGTCACCGCAACCAAACCTCTCAGCTACAGCGGCAGCCTGATCGAAGATTTTTGCCTAACCTTTTCTGAGGGGCGGGTCACCAGCCTGCGCGCCAGGCGAGGTGAGGAGACTCTGCGCAAAATGATCGAGCTGGACGGAGGCATGGCCAGTCTGGGCGAAGTAGCGCTCGTTTCTCACAGCTCGCCGGTCTCGCAATCCGGGATGCTATTCTTCAACACCTTGCTGGATGAGAACGCTGCCTGTCACATCGCATTGGGCAGCGGCTTTCATTTCTGCTTGCAGGACGGGGAGAGCGTCTCTGAGGAGGAATATGCCAGGCGCGGTGGTAACACCAGCCTGGGGCATACCGATTTCATGATTGGCTCTGCCGAGATAGACGTCGATGGCCTGCTCCCCGACGGCGTGTGCGAGCCAGTGATGCGACACGGGGAATGGGCTTTCCAGCTTTAATCCTTGTCAGACGTGAACTTCTCAGACCTTCGGGATGTGGTTACATTGTAGAAATCGGAACTTCCCGATGACTGTTTTCGTCTAAGGTGAAATTCATCAGCAGGATCACCGGAGAGGAATATGCGCACAAAAACCTGGACCGCTATATTTTCCGCGCTGGCGGCATTGTTGTTCGCCATGCTGGCCTGTAACCGTCCCCAGCCAGACGCCGCGCCCGACCTGGATTTAATGGTCGCCCAGACCCAGACCGCCATTGCCGTGGCTCAGTTGATTGCTCCAACCACGGCTGTACCGGCCACGCAGGCGCCGCCCACCACCCAGCCAACAATGGCGATATCTCCGTCGGCCACAACTGTTTCGACCACCCAGACTGCAACGCAGGACCCGAACTGTACCGACCTGGCTAAATTCGTTAACGAGACGATCCCCGATAACACCGAGTTTGCCCCCACCGCTCAATTTATGAAGACCTGGACCTTCCAGAATGTCGGCACCTGCACCTGGACTCCCGAGTATAAGCTGGTCTTCAAGGAGGGCGAGCAGATGGGCGGCACCAGCCCTGCGCCAATCGGTCAGAGCGTAGCGCCGAATGCGACTGTTCAGGTCCACCTGCCGCAGACCGCTCCGGCTGAGACCGGCGAGCACCAGGGTTTCTGGATGCTGCAAAACCTGGACAGCCAGAACTTTGCCCTGGGTAGCGATGGCAGCAAGGCTTTTTGGGTGAAGATTAAAGTTATCCCTGGCGCGCCAACCACCAGTGGCTCGGGCCTGGGACCTCCCACCAGGACGCTCACTTTTGACGAAAAAAAGGGGACTCCGTTCTATTTGGGCGAGGATTCAGACACCAGCTTTACAATTGAGAATGGCGAGCTGATAATTACCGCCTTCGAGCCGGCAGGCGACCTGTGGCGCGTGGCAGAATTGGGCCAATTCAATAATATCGTCGCCGAGGCGAATTTTCGCACCGGCGCCGAATGCACAGGTAAAGACAGCTACGGAATGATCCTGCGCGCTCCAAGCCAGCCGGATAACGTCGTCGATAGCGCGTATGTGTTCGGTTTCAATTGCGATGGACAATTCCGCGTTTACAGGATGGACAACGGCAGCTACACCGGGATCTCTAACTGGAGCCTGCATCCGAGCCTGCGCCCCGGTGCGAACCAGAAGAACGTCATGACGGCCAGCGCGGATGGCGACCGGTTACAGCTGTTCGCCAATGGAACGCTGGTGTATGAGTTCACAGACTCGACTTACTCGCGCGGCCTGATTGGATTAATGATTGGCTCAAATAGCACGCAAAATTTTCAAGTCGCCGTTGAGCAGCTGGCGTATTGGGAGCTGCCCTGAGCGCGGGTTTACTCAATCACTAAACCGCTCAGATCCTCTTTGGGCAGCGGATAGGACATCTGCAGCCCTTTGAGTGTCTCCACAAGGACCGTGGCGATGACCAGGTTACGGTACCATTTGCGGTTGGCGGGAACGATGTACCAGGGAGCCCAAGTGGTGCTGGTTTTGTTGAGCACATCTTCATAGGCTTTCGTATATTCAGGCCATAGCTTGCGCTCATTTATATCGCCCGGATTGAACTTCCACTGCTTGGATGGATCATCCAGACGGGCTTGAAGCCTTGCTTTCTGCTCATCCAGATCGATGTGCAGGAAAAATTTCAGGATCGTCGTGCCTTCTCTTGACAGTATACGCTCAAAATCGTTGATCTGGTCGAAGCGCTTTTTCCACACCGGCTCCGGCACCAGTTCGTGCACGCGGACCACCAGGACATCCTCGTAGTGGCTGCGGTTAAAGATCACCATCTCCCCCTTGCCCGGGACCTGCTTATGCACACGCCACAAGTAATCGTGAGCCAGCTCATCGGGAGAAGGAACCTTGAAGCTGGCGACGCGCACTCCTTGCGGATTTACTCCTTCGAAGACATGGCGGATGACGCCATCCTTACCGGATGTATCCATGCCTTGCAAGACGATCAGCACTTTATGCTTGCTCTCTGCATACAGAAGCTCCTGCAGTTCCTCAAGCTCTCGATTCAGCGCCCCCAATCGCTCTTCGGCCACATCCTTATCCCCAACAAATGCGCTCCGGTCACCTGGATCCCAATCGCTGAGGATGATCTCCTGACCTGGCTTCACCTGGTATTTATTCACGGTACTCCTCCTGCCTGTCCCGTTCTTCTTTTTGATTGGTTTCTATAAATCAAGTGATATTCTAACATGCACATCCTCTACCTGATCATCAATGGCGTCCGCTTATAGATTTCTCTGGATTCATTAAAGGTTAAAACAGTGTTGGATTTCCAGTCTGAATATCCGGGATGAATATCGTATAATTCCTGTATAATGAGGTATTTCTACAAATATGCAGCAATCGACTGAGGCGTTGTCCACGAACAGACTATCTTTTTACCGGTAACCAGAATGAACGCAGCAAACCAACCCATTGAATACATTCAAATTGGTCCAGATCATTGGACCAAATATGAGGCGCAAATTATCGTCGAGACGCCGGTTTCACTGACGGTGAACGGCGAGGTATGGTTAACCTTCATGTGCACCCCGGTGGACCTGGAAGCGATGGCGCTGGGCTTTCTATTTAATGAAGGCGTGATCAAATCCATCGAGGATGTGGCCTCGGTGCGGTTGTGCGCCAGCGGCGACAATGTGGACGTTTGGCTGAATCACACCGTAGAACAGCCCAGGCAGTGGCGGCGGACTTCCGGATGCACAGGCGGTGTGACGGCAATCGAGGAAGACACCCTTCCGGCAATCTCGGAAGAAAATCAAAAGATCATGGTCAATGGATCTGGGTTACTACCGGAGCAGATTGGCACTTTGATCGAGGCATTGTTCGAATCCCAAGACCTGTATCGCCAGTCGGGCGGCGTACACACTTCGGCGCTCAGCGACGGTGAAAAAATATGCGTGGTCGGAGAGGATATCGGCCGCCACAACACCCTGGATAAAATTGCCGGGCGCTGCTTGCTGGAGCCGGTCGAGATGCAAAGGCGGGTTATCTTAACCACCGGGCGGATCAGCTCAGAAATGATCCAGAAGGCAAATCGCCTGGGCGCATCAGTGGTGATCTCGCGCACTTCGCCAAGCTCCCTTTCAATTAAACTCGCACAACGCTGGGGAATCACCTTAATCGGGTATGCAAGAAGAAATCGTTTTCGGGTCTACACCCACCCGCAGAGGATTATAAAAAATGAAATCGACGAACAAACCGAGCTACAAACCACCCAACCCAGACATCCTCCAACTGGCTGAGAGGCACGCAAACCAGCCTGAAGCGCTGTTGGATGTTCTGAAAGAGGCTCAGTCAATTGATGGGTATCTCAAAAGTAAAACAATCGCCGATGTCGCCACGGCATTAAAGGTTCCCGCCAGCCAAGCGAATAGCGTAGCTTCGTTCTATTCGATGTTGGCACTGAAACCGCGCCCGAAAAACATCCTGCGTGTGTGTAACGGCCCGGTTTGCTGGCTGTGCGGCGGCGAAAAGGTCCGCCGGGCAACCGATGAGCTCCTTCATGAAAATCCGGACTGGACAGTTGAAAACAGCAGCTGCCTGGGATTGTGCGACCGGGCGCCCGCTGCCCTGGTAAACGACGAGCAAGCCGGGCCGGTAACACTCGATCGCGTGAGCGACCTGGCGGATAGCTGGCGCGGCCGGTCGACCGACTACTCCCAACCACGCCAGGGGGAGTTACGCGTGATGATGTCCAAGGCCGGTCTGATTGACCCGGATTCACTCGAATCAGCACTGGCATATGACGCCTACTGCGGCCTCAGGCAGGCGCTCGCAATGTCGCCCCAGGATGTTCTCGTAGAGGTGGAGACCTCCGGACTGACCGGTCGCGGTGGCGCCGGCTTCCCGGTTGGGCGAAAGTGGCGCTTCGTGGCCCAGGCCAGCCAAACCCCCAAGTACATCATCTGCAACGCCGACGAATCCGAGCCGTTGATTTTTAAAGATCGCGTCCTCATCGACACCAACCCGCATCAGATCCTGGAGGGGATGGCGATTGCCGGCTACGCTTGTGGAGCAAGCGAAGCCTTTGTCTATATCCGCGGCGAGTACGAATATCAGGCTCAACGCCTGGAACGTGCTGTTCATCAGGCTGAGGCTGCCGGCCTCCTGGGCGACCAAGTCCAAGACAGTGACTTCTGTTTCCACATCCATGTTCATCGTGGCGCCGGGGCTTACATCTGCGGTGAGGAGACAGCGCTGATCGAGTCGCTGGAGGGAAAACGCGGTGAACCGCGCATCCGCCCTCCGTACCCGCCAAGCTATGGGTATCATGGTCTGCCAACCTTGGTTAACAATGTGGAATCCTATGCTGCAGTGCCAGCGATATTGTGTAATGGAGCGCAATGGTATCGTTCGCTGAGCAACGCAACAACGCCTGGAACGAAAATGTACATGCTGCTCGGCCACGTCAATCAGCCAGGGTTGTTTGAAGCGCCTTTCGGCCTGACCCTGCGCCAGGTGATCGATGATTTTGGCGGTGGGATGCGCTCCGGTTCCATGTTCCAATTCGCCTTGACCGGAGGCGCAGCGGGGACCATCGTCCCGCCCGCGCTGTTGGATGTCCCAATCGACTATACCTCGGGGGTTAAAGGCGTATCGCTTGGCGCGGGCGTATTCTTGATCTGCGATCAAACCGTACCGCCGGTAGCCTTTCTGCGCGAGCTGTTAAAATTCTTCACCTATGAATCTTGCGGTAAATGCACTCCCTGTCGCGTCGGCACGCACCGAGCCCACGCCATTCTGACACGCCTGGTTGCCGGTCAGGGAATGCCAGGCGACGTCGCCGAGCTATATGCCCTGGCAGAAAACCTTCAAATTGCTTCATTCTGTGGACTCGGGCAATCGGTCCCAACTCCAATGAGATCCGCCCTGACGCACTTTGCACAGGATTTCGCTGCGGCAGAGGCAAGACAGACGACATCCGGCGGATGAGGTGCACAAGATGACCATAAAAATTACCATTGACAACAAGCCTATCGAAGCCCATCCAGACCAGAGCCTGCTCAGCGCAGCCAGCGGGCGTGGAATTCATATCCCTACGCTGTGCTATCATCGTGATCTCACTCCGACGGGTAACTGTCGCATTTGTGTTGTGGAAGTTCAGGGACAGCGTTTCCTGCAGGCGGCCTGCGCTACCGACGTGTGGGAAGGCATGCAGGTGTTCACCCAAAGCGAGCGTGTGGTCAAATCGCGACGTAAAACACTGGAGCTGATGCTTGCCAATCACCCGCAAGATTGCCTGACCTGCGATGCCAGCGGCTCATGCGAATTACAAGACCTGGCCTATGATTACAACGTGGAGGTCCCCGCGTGGGGTAGCAAAGGTACACGCTACTCTGTCGATAGCGATCCCAATCCCTTCGTCCGGGTGGATATGAATAAGTGCATCCTGTGCCGGCGCTGCGTATTGGCCTGCCAGGAGGTCCAGGGCCGGTTTGTGTGGGGCGTATCAAAACGCGGCTTTGAAGAACACATCGTCGCTGGGGCGGATGTGACCATGTTGGAGGCTCGCTGCGAATCCTGCGGACAGTGTGTGGCCTATTGCCCCACCGGGGCTCTGACGGATCGGATGTCACATGGCTTGGGGAGGCCACATCAAATCAAGAAAGTGACCACCACCTGCACCTATTGCGGGGTAGGTTGCCAGTTTGACCTGAATGTAAAAGAAGGCCGAATCATCGGTGTTAGCTCCAACCCGGATGCGCCAGTCAATGGCATGGCTTTATGCGTCAAAGGGCGTTACGGGTATGACTTCGTCCACCATCCCGATCGCCTGACCAGGCCACTGGTGCGAAAATATCTATTGGATGGCTCCCCCAGACCTCCAGATCGCGGTGAGTGGGTCGAGGTGGATTGGGACACCGCGCTGGAGATCACCGCCAACAAACTGCGCTCTGCCCGCGACGCTTACAGTCCAAACAGGGTCGGTTTGCTGGCCTCGGCGAAATGCACGAATGAAGAGAACTACCTGGTGAACAAACTGGCCAGGCAAGTAATCGGGACGAATAATATTGATCACTGCGCCCGTCTCTGACACTCCAGCACCGTGGCCGGTCTGGCCACTGCCTTCGGCTCGGGAGCAATGACCAACCCGATGAATGACATCGCTGACAATGCCAGGGCAATGCTGATTATCGGCTCAAACACAACCGAGCAGCACCCGGTGTTTGGCACAAAAATCCGCCAGGCGGTGCTCAAGCGCGGCGCCAAGCTGGTGGTGGCCGATCCGCGACGCATCGATATCACCGAGTTCGCCACGCTCCACTTGCGCCACCGCCCAGGCACGGATATCCCTTTGATCAATGGCTTGATGTACATCATCCTGCAGCAAGGTTGGGAAGATCGAGATTTCATCGCCAACCGTACCGAAGGATTCGATGAGATGAAGACCGTCATCAACCAGTTCCCACCGGAGGCGGTTGCCGCGCTCACCGGCGTGCCGGTTGAACAACTCTTCCAGGCGGCTGAAATCCTGGCGACCAACAAGCCAATGGCTGTTATGTGGGCAATGGGCATCACCCAGCACATTGTCGGTGTGCGCAACGTGATGGACCTGGCTAACCTGCAAATGCTTTTAGGCAACCTAGGCGTCCCAGGCGGAGGGGTCAACCCACTGCGCGGGCAGAACAACGTCCAGGGCGCGTGTGATATGGGTGCCCTGCCCAACGTCTACCCCGGATATCAGAGTGTCGCCGTAGGTGCCGTCAGGCAGAAGTTCGAGATCGCCTGGGGTGCAACACTTTCCGAACAGATCGGAATGACTGTAACAGAAATGATCCCTGGTATCGAAAATGGAAAGACGAAAGCGCTATACATCCTGGGTGAAGATCCGATCATGAGTGACCCGGATAGCCGCCATATCCGTCATTGCCTGAGCATGTGTGATTTTGTGGTATTGCAGGAAATTTTTCCGTCAGAAACTTCTCAATACGCCGATGTGTTGCTCCCTGGCGCGTCGTTTGCCGAGAAAGACGGCACATTCACCAATACCGAGCGTCGCATCCAAATGGTACGCAAAGCCGTTCAATCTCCAGGGGAAGCGCGCGATGATTGGTGGATCATCACTGAGCTGGCCAGGCGAATATTCGACTCAGGGAAACGGCCGATTGCTGAGGCGCCGTTTGGCGGATGGGATTACACGAACACCTCACAGATTATGGACGAGATTGCCGCCCTTACACCGAGCTATGCAGGTGTGAGCCACGAAAGACTGGAGCGTGGCGATCAATTGCAGTGGCCGGTCAAGGACAGGCAACATATGGGCACACCGGTCCTGCATGCTGGCCAATTCACCCGTGGCAAAGGTAAATTCATGCCGATCGAGCACATCCCACCACAGGAAATGCCCAACGACGAGTATCCCTTCTTATTAAGCACCGGTCGTGTTTTATACCACTGGCATGGAGGCGAGATGACCCGCCGTGCTCAAGGGTTGATGGAGGTATATGGAGAGGCTCTGGTAGAGATCAATCCTGACGATGCCTTACGACTCGGGGTGAATGGAAATCATACCATCCGCATCACTTCCCGCCGGGGTAGCATCGAAGCGGAAGCCTGGATCACCGACCGCGTGCCGCCAGGCATGGTGTTCGCAAATTTCCATTTCCCCGAGGCTTCAGCCAATGAGCTAACCATCGCGGCTCTGGATCCGATAGCAAAGATCCCCGAATACAAGATTTGCGCGGTCCGGGTCGAGCGTGTCTGACCGATAATATGGCTCAATTCTTGCATTAATAGTGTTTCGGACAAACAAAATTGTCCGGAATACTTTTTCGTATGAAAAAATGGTGTATACTGGTCATACATCGAAGGAATAAAATTAGAAGATTGCCAGGCTCGTAAGAAAGCAGATCACAGTATGCAGAACAGTCGTCATAAACTGATGATTTTTTTGCTGGCAAGCTCATTGTTAATGAGCGCCTGTAATGCTCTCAGCAACTCAACACCTGGCCCACAAATCCCTGGACTGGCACAGACACTGGCTGCCGAGACAATGACGGTACAACAAAATAGTCGTCTCGAGGTAGAATTCCAGTCTCAGAAACCAGCTTTTCAGGAACCAATGATCGCATACGAATATCTTGCCACGAGTACACCTTCCGCAACCGGCACCCCGGTTCCGATGTTGACCCCTTATTTTAGCAATTCACAGGTTGGACCAGTCAAAAAATGTGACAACGCCGCCGTTTTTGTCAAGGATGTTACCGTTCCTGATTATGAGACTTTTAAAAAAGGTCAAAGGTTTATAAAAACCTGGCTGTTTAGAAATAGTGGAAGTTGCACCTGGACCCCCGATTATGCCATTGTTTTTGTTTGGGGAGATCAGATGAATGGCGAGACGCCAAAAACGATCGGCCAGACCATCGCTCCAGGACAATCGATCGAAGTATCTACCGAGTTGCAAGCACCCAATGAGCCAGGCCAGTATCAAGGAAGCTGGAGCTTCCAGGATGCCGATGGCCAGCAGTTTGGGACTGGCGCCGAAGCAAGTCAATTCTTCTGGGTTGCCATTATCGTCCCCGGAAAACTCGATTGGGGAAAAGAAGGAGGCTGCAAAATTGGAGGTTGAAAACGTTGATATACCGGCGTGTATCGCCGGTTTCCTGAGCTAGTCATCAGACTATTAACTCATAGATTGGTTCCATACGGTACTATTTACAGGTGAAGAACATGTTGTGGAGTGTTCCCAAGCAAAAGGTACTAATCATTTTCCTCTTATTCATCCTGCTGAGTGGCTGCGCGCAGATCGAATCAACCCCAGAGACTCGCCCGGTTGCAGGGCTTACACCTGGATCGTCAACACAGGTGGTTGTGCGGATTTTAAATCTTGACCTA
>MGNS01000166.1:56922-63913 GCA_001795165.1 Chloroflexi bacterium RBG_16_57_11 | reverse complement strand
CGCTACCTACCATGGCTCCTCTTCCAACGCGTGTGCCCTCAACGGCTGAGGCTTCGGCTGCAACGGTCACCAGCCCGACCTGCGTCAATACTGCCGAGTTCGTAAAGAACCTCTCCATCGCTGACAATGCGGCCTTTGAGCCTGAAGAATGGTTTGCTAAAATCTGGCAAATCAAAAATTCAGGAACTTGCGTCTGGACGACTGAGTACGCCCTGGTATATGCCTCAGGGGACTCGATGGGTAGCCCGGCCAAGGTTCAGCTCCCGCAGGCCGTGGATCCGGGCGAGACAGTCGATCTGCGCCTGTCCTTAGAGTCACCGACAGAGCCCAAAACCTATACCGGCAACTGATATCTGCAGGATGCCACAGGCGCTTCTTTTGGCCTGGGGCCAGATGGCACCCAGCCTCTGATAGTCACAATTGTTGTGAAACCGTTGCCGAGAGTTCCAACCTGACCGAAATGCAGGCCTGATACGTGGGATCAGTAATTTTTTTGTGTAAATTTTACGTCAAATCAGTAACTGCCTCTTGCAGTTGCTGATTTTTTTGTCTATACTAGGATTAGTCATCGTTCGATATAAGTGGAGGCAATAATGGAAAAACATCGCCGGAATTTCATTGTCTTTATCATTCTAGCCTTTTTGATTTCCACTGCTTGTAGCATTGGCTCACGCGCTGTATCCACAGCCCCCGGATGGCCTGAGACGGCTGCAGCGCGCACCTGGTCGGTTATGGAAACTTCGGCTTTTCTCTCAGCGACGCCGACTTACACCCAGGTTCCCTATACCGACACACCAACCGCTACGGCATCACCCACGATCACGAATACCCCCACGCCAACCAACACACTAATCCCTATGTTAACCCAACTACCTACGAATACGCCCTCGCTGACGCCGACCCGGACAACCATCCCTACCGTGACCCGGATCCCGAGCGGTGGCGGGGGCGGCGGCACGGGTGGTGGTGGCGGCGGCGGAGGAGGCGGTGGCGGCTCCACGTCCCGATGTTATGCGGCCGAGCTTGTTCGTGATGTGACTATCCCAAATAATCAAATCTTAGCCCCTAACATTCCCTTTACCAAAATCTGGAAAGTGAAAAATGTGGGCACGTGCACCTGGTCTGCTGATGCTCGCATGGTCCCAGCCAATAATAACGCCTGGGCAGGTGATGCAGACGAGATTAATAAGCGGTTGAAACCGGGTGAAACTGCGGATTTCGAGGTCGATCTCGTTTCTCCAACATCCAATGGAAGCTACACCGGCAATTGGCTCATCCGGATCGACAATAATAATAGAATCGGCCCTCGTGGGCAAGATAGCGATTACTTCAAGGTACGCATCAATGTTTCTTCCCCGAGGCCAGCGATGCTGTGGAATTTCGTGGATAATTTTTGCGCGGCCCGTTGGAAAACGGACAACAATAAGACTCTCGGTTGTCCATCAGGCCCTAGTAGCTCAGGTGCTTTTGTCCTTAAGGCTGCCCCGGCTACACTCGAGAATGGCGCCACCATTTCGGCAGTAATCTGGTCTCAGCCAGCATCATCGGAGGATGCGAGTATAACTGGTATTTTCCCAGGCTTGTTCATTCAAGGTGATGAGCGATTCCGCGCGAGCGCGGGTTGCTTGTTTGACAATGACAAATGCAATGTACAATTACAAATCTTCTACAAGACCCTCAATGGAGACGACATTTTGTTGGCTTCTGATAACGAAGTTTATGATGCGGCAGTACACACGCTGATCGATAATTACAGCCTGGCCGGGTTTGCCAACAATTATTTGACATTTACCTTCAAGGTAACGGCGATCAATGATAAAGAACCGGCTGCTGCCTGGTTTTCCGTTGAAATGTACCATTAACCGAAACAGGTCTTCAAGATAACTTGGTTTAATCAGGCGGTCAGCCAGCGACCGCCTGATTTTAATACCTGGCCGCCTTTGACGAATTCTACTCTGTGAGACCTCATTCTAGCTTTATAATTGTCAAGCCCGTAGGGACAATCAGTTTTTCTGAGTAGATGGAGAATGGAATTGGAAAATTCGATGATCTATAATCCACAACTGCCTGGAGAATCGTTCTATTGGCCGGGCGGCCCGGTGGGCATCCTGCTCGTGCATGGTTTTACCGCTACCGCCGCCGAAGTCCGCCCGCTGGCTGAAGCCCTTCATCAGGCTGGTTATTCTATTGCAGCTCCGTTGCTCCCTGGTCATTACACCCGGCCCGAAGATTTAAATAAAGTTCGCTGGGAAGATTGGGTTCTTGCCGTCGAAGAAATGTACAAACGACTGACAAAGGATTGCCAGCGAGTGGTTGTGGGTGGAGAATCTACAGGCGGTGTGGTGTCGCTGTATCTTGCTGCCTGGTATCCCCAGATTGCTGCCCTCCTGCTTTATGCCCCTGCGCTGCGGCTGACCCTACGCCCGGTTGATAAAATTCGCCTGTATTTAGCTGCTCCTTTTGTCGCTTATGCACGTAAGGATTACATGGATTCCAATGAGCTCTGGCAGGGTTATACAGTGAATCCGCTAAAAGGCGTTATCCAGCTTCTGAAGCTACAAAAAAAAGTCACGCCTCTCCTGGGAAAAATCCACCAACCTACCTTAATTGTCCAAGGCCGGCTGGATCAAGCGGTCCACCCCGAGGTTCCCGATACCATTTGCCGGAAAATCCAGGCAGGGGTTTGTGAGAAATACTGGATGCCGGACTCTGGCCATTGTGTCCTCCTAGACAAGGAGAGGCAAGAAATTTTTGGTATCACGCTTCGCTTCCTGGACAATGCGCTTATTTCCGCCAAAGACAATGTTCCTGTCCAATCTTCGGTTTGATCATTTATATACCGGTCTATCCGTCTAATCGATCAAACCCGCTCTTTGTGGGTTTAACCGGCAGGGAACAAATACCCGGGACCGCTGTTCGTTGTATCGGTTTTGGTCCCGAATAAAGCAAAAATTTTTGATTGAAAGGAAAAACTGGATGCCGAAGTCAAACCTGCCAGGTTATGTATCCGCAATCGATCAAGGCACCACGAGCACTCGTTGTATGATTTTCGATCACGCCGGGAGGGTGATCGCAGCCGATCAGAAGGAGCACAAGCAAATCTACCCTAGACCAGGCTGGGTGGAACACGATCCAATGGAGATATTGGAGTGCACACAAATTGTAGTTCAGGGCGCACTCGCACACGCTGGCGTTCAACCTGCTGAAATTGCTGCCATCGGCGTCACGAATCAGCGCGAGACTACTCTGGTATGGGATCGGAAAACAGGCCAGCCGTATTACAACGCCATCGTCTGGCAGGACACACGCACCAAAACGATCTGCGATGAACTGGCGGCAGAAGGCGGGCAGGACCGCCTACGCGAGAAAGTCGGCCTGCCCCTGGCGACTTACTTTTCCGGCCCAAAAGTAAAATGGCTGCTGGATCATGTCCCGGGTTTGCGTGAGGCAGCGGAGCGCGGTGATGCGCTGTTTGGCAATATCGACACCTGGGTGATCTGGTGGCTAACCGGAGGGCCAAACGGCGGGGCACACGTCACGGACGTCACCAACGCAAGCCGAACGATGCTGATGAACCTGGAAACCCTGGGGTGGGAGGTTGAAATCCTCGCACTTTTGGGTATCCCGCCGGGTATGCTGCCACGCATCGTACCATCCAGCGACCCCAACCCCTGGGGAGCTACTTCGAAGGGGGGGCCCTATGGTCAGGCAATCCCGGTGTGCGGCGACCTGGGCGACCAACAAGCGGCTCTGGTGGGTCAGACTTGCTTCAGTCCCGGCGAAGCGAAGAACCCCTACGGCACCGGCTGCTTCATGCTGCTCAATACCGGTAATGAGATCGTGCCATCCTTCAGCGGCTTGCTAACTACTCTGGCATATCAATTTGGTGATCGGCCTGCAGTGTATGCCTTGGAAGGTTCTATCGCCATTACCGGAGCGCTGGTGCAATGGCTGAGGGATAATTTGGGCATCATTCAAAACTCATCTGATGTGGAAGCCCTGGCCTCCAGCGTGGAAGACAGCGGCGGCATCTACATCGTCCCGGCCTTCTCTGGACTGTTCGCCCCTCACTGGAGATCGGATGCACGTGGTGTCATTGTCGGCCTGACCCGATATATCCATAAAGGCCACCTGGCTCGCGCTGCTTTGGAGGCGACCGCTTACCAGACACGCGAAGTCCTGGATGCTATGAACAAAGACTCCGGTGTGACGCTGAAAGCCTTAAAAGTTGATGGCGGCATGGTCTACAACGAGGTGCTGATGCAATTCCAGTCGGATATCTTAGGCGTTCCGGTTGTGCGCCCCAAGGTGGCAGAGACCACCGCCCTCGGAGCCGCCTATGCCGCCGGCCTGGCTGTGGGTTTCTGGAACAGCACTGAGGATTTGCTCGCCAACTGGCAGATCGACAAGACCTGGTTGCCGCAGATGAGCGCCGACCATCGCCAGAAGCTTTATTCCGGATGGAAGAAAGCCGTCGAGCGCACCTTTGGCTGGCTCGAGTGACTAGAAATTACCTGATTTAACTATGCGAAATATCCAGACCGAAATCCTGGTTATTGGTGGTGGGGCCACAGGTTCGGGCGTCGCGCGCGACCTGGCCATGCGTGGCTTTAAGACACTGCTGGTCGAAAAAGGCGATCTGACCCACGGGACAACCGGTCGTTATCATGGCTTGTTACACAGCGGTGGACGTTATGCCGTGAAGGATCCACAGGCTGCACGCGAGTGTATCGCAGAGAACCGGATCCTGCGCCGAATCTTGCCTCAGTGCATCGAAGAGAGTGGTGGATTTTTTGTCGTCACCCCATGGGATGACCCGTCTTACGCCCCGCGCTTCGTCGCCGGATGCAAGCAAGCCGGTATCCCGGTGGAGGAAATATCCGTCCGCCAGATGCTGCGCGAAGAACCGCTTCTAAACCCTGAAATCCGGCAATGCTTTCGAGTGCCCGACGCGGCGGCCGATTCATTCCGCGCGGCGGACCTGAATGCTGAATCTGCACGGTTGCATGGGGCGCAGATCCTTAAATATCATAAGGTTAACCAATTGCTTAGAGCGGGCAACCGCATCGTGGGGGCAAGCTGCCAGGATTTAGTTGGGGATGAGCCGGTTACAATTCATGCAGATATGGTTGTAAATGCCTCTGGCGCCTGGGCAGGTCAAATCGCCTCTTCTGTTGGCTTGCACGTCCAGGTCATCCCAGGTAAGGGCGTCATGATCGCCGTTAGCCGTCGCATCGTGAACACGATCATCAACCGTTGTAAAATGCCATCGGATGGAGATATCCTGGTCCCAATTCACACGGTCACTGTGATTGGCACGACGGATGTAAAAGTGGATGATCCGGACCACTTTGCCATCGATCAGTGGGAAGTCCACCTGTTGCTCGAAGAAGGCGAAAAAATCGTGCCTGGTTTTAAGGAGATGCGTATGTTACGCGCCTGGGCAGGCGTTCGTCCGCTCTACCAGGAGACATCGGTTGGCGACACCCGCGATGTCACCCGGTCGTATGTCCTGCTGGATCACGCCGTGCGCGATGGGCTGGAAGGACTGGTGACCATCACGAGCGGTAAATGGACCACCTACCGTAAGATGGCCGAAGGGACAGCAGATTTGGTTGGCCAAAAACTTGGAACCCAACGTGCTTGCCGCACGCACCTGGAGCCGTTGCCCGAGGCGCACGCAGGTCAGCTCTACCTGGGGGCGCCCTTGAATCACATCGAAAAAGATCGCCTCTACCATCAGATCATTTGTGAATGCGAGCTGGCTACTGTCAAAGATGTCACCGATGCTATCACCCGAGGTCAGGCGAAAACGATCGATGATATCCGACGTGACGCACGCGTCGGTATGGGGCCCTGCCAGGGAGGATTCTGCACTTATCGTGTGGCTGGATTACTGCATCAATTGCGGCGCCCGGCCATGGAGGATGCCAATTATGTCAAAGATACGAACCTTGCCCTGCGCGAGTTCCTTCATGAGCGCTGGAAGGGCTTGTTGCCCATTTTGTGGGGGCAGCAATTACGCCAGGAACGACTGGATGAGCTGATTTATCTAAGCCTGTTGAATGCGGACCACCTGCCCGGACAACGAACCTCGGCTTTAACGGCTGAGCTTTACCTTCCGGGTACGCAAAGCACGCCAGAAGTAGAGCAGCCGCCACCGAAAAGAACCAAGCCATTTTCATCCGTTCCCAACCAGTCAAAAATCGAGGCTGAAATCCTGGTCGTCGGAGCAGGTATCTCCGGTTTGAGCGCAGCCTGGAGTGCGGTTGAAAGGGGCCGCCGCGTACGGGTCATCGCCAAGGGTCGTGGCTCGCTTTACTGGCATGCCGGGTGTATCGATGTCCTGGGATACTCACAACTACAAGGGGAAGAGCCTGTCGAATCCCCCTTGGCTGCTTTGCAAGAGCTTATCCACGATAATCCTGACCATCCTTATGCCATGGCCGGGATCGACACCATTAAAACCAGCTTGAACGCATTTCAGGATCTGTGCCTTGCCAGCGATTATCCATTACATGGGTCTATAGAACGTAACTGGTTGCTGCCAAGTGCGCTGGGAGGACCAAGACCCACCTGCCTGGCGCCGGAGACCATGATTGCCGGCGACCTGAGGAAAACGGAGCCGATGCTGATCATCAATTTCGCGGGTTTCCATGATTTCTACCCTGAGCTCATCGCCGATAACCTGTCCATTCAAGGTAAGCCTGCAATCGGTCTGACGATTGAGGTGCCAGAACTGCCTCAACACAGCATATTAACCGGTAGGGTACTTGCTGAAGCCTTCGATAAGGTCGAATTCCGCCAGATCATTTCGCAGGCAATCCGGACCCAGGCCGACGAATACTTACACGGAAGTGCCATACGCCTGGGCTTACCCGCCGTGCTTGGCGTCGATCACCCCGTGGAAAACAAAAGCTACCTGGAAGAAACGCTTGGTGTGCCGGTTTTTGAGATACCTCCCCTACCGGCATCGATCCCTGGAATCCGG
>MGNS01000166.1:49812-56873 GCA_001795165.1 Chloroflexi bacterium RBG_16_57_11 | reverse complement strand
GGGGATGCAGGTTACCGGTATCGAAGCCAGCCAACCGGACCAATTAGTGCTATTTTGGAGTGAAGCAGCGGCCCGGCGAAAGCCCAACCGGGCGCGGAATTTTATCCTCGCCACCGGCGGCTTGCTTGGCGGCGGATTTATTGCCCGCTACGATGGCGTGATCGAAGAGGTGGTTTGTGGCCTTCCTATCCGGGCGCCATCCCAACGCGGTGAATGGTTCAACCGCGAGTTTTTTGGACAGGAGCCACACCCTATTTTCACAACAGGAATTGAAATAAACCAACAATTCCAGCCTATTGGTCAAGATGGGATGCCCATTTTTAACAATCTCTTCATTGCAGGTACAGCACTGGCGCATGGTGATTTCCTGCGCGAGCGCTCTTTGGATGGCGTCGGGCTGGCGACCGGTTACTGGATCGGAACTCACCTCTAATCCACCTGGAATTATGGACCTATCGCATCAACCTGTTGAAATATCAATTGATCAATGTATCAAGTGCAATATCTGCACAACCGTCTGCCCGGTTTCTGCGGTGACCGATCTATTCCCTGGGCCGAAGTATGAAGCTCCGCAGGCCGGCCGATTCCGCCAGGCCAACCAGCCGACACCAGACAGGTCCGTGGATTACTGCAGCGGTTGCCGGGCGTGTAACCTGGCCTGCCCGACCGGTGTCAAAATTGCCGAAATGAACGCTCGCGCCCGGGCGACCATGGTGCAACAGGGTAAAATCTCACAGGTTTACCGTCTCCGAAATAACCTCATCGCCCGCGCCGAGCTGGTGGGAAGGCTGGCCCAGCCGATCGCCCCGCTGGCGAACACTGTCTTGAGGTTCAAGCCTGCCCGGTTCGCAATGGAAAAGATGCTCGGTATCGCTCGTGAAGCGCCTTTCCCAACCATTTCCAGCCACCGCTTCACACCATGGTTCCAGCGCCATCTTCGAGAACAGCGGGAAAACCTAGCAATGGGGAGCCATGGACGCCAAGTGGTGTACTTCCATGGATGCTCCACTCAATACTATGAGCCACGCATCGGGCGTGCGGCGGTCCATGTGTTGGAGCGAAACGGCTTCGAGGTGATTGTACCGCCGCAAAATTGCTGCGGCTTACCCTTGCTCTCCAACGGAGAATTTACCGCCGCCCGTAAATACCATACAAGTAACGTCCAGAAGCTGGTCGAATATGCACGCCAGGGCATCCCAATCGTGGGCACATCCACAAGCTGTACCCTCACCTTGAAGGAAGAGGCGCCCGAACTGCTTGATATGTACGACGAAGACACTACGCTGGTCGCCCAACAGACATTCGATTTGAATGAATTCCTGGTGAGCCTGCTCGACCAGGGACTACTCGACCTGGATCTACAATCCATCCCCCTTACACTGCCATACCACGTTCCATGCCAGTATCGCGGCCACCGGCTGGGGCGACCCGGAGTCGAAATCCTGGATTGCATCCCCGAACTCCGAGTGGTCGAAAGCGAGGCTGCCTGTTGTGGCATCGCTGGAACATACGGCTTTAAGGTCGAAAAATATCAAATCGCCATGCAGGTTGGTGAGCCGCTGTTCGCATTCATAAGGGAGTCTGGGGCGCCAGTGGTGATTTGCGACAGCGAAACCTGCCGCTGGCATATCACACATGCCACCAGCCTGCCCGCCATCCACCCGATCGAGTTGCTCGCTGCCGCATATGATTACCAACCGGAAGGAGCACTGGCCGAGGTTCTCCCATGACCGACCGCGCCTGGCTTTCCCAGATGAAATTTAGCCCTCGACAGACCTTTCTTGCACTAAGCTATCGGAATTATCGTCTATGGTTCTACGGACAAATCACTTCCTTGTTTGGCACCTGGATGCAAATTACCGCACAAGGATTTTTGATCTATGAGCTGACCCGCTCGCCCGCATATCTGGGATACGTGACCTTCGCCGCCGGTCTTCCAAGCTGGCTGTTCATGCTGGTCGGCGGAGTGGCAGCTGACCGGATTTCGCGCCGGACACTGATGGTGATCACTCAAACCAGCATGATGATCCTGGCGTTTATTTTAGCCGGTTTGACATTTACCGGGCTGGTTCAACCCTGGCACATTATCCTTCTGGCATTCCTTCTCGGCATCGCCAACGCTTTTGACGCCCCGGCCAGGCTGGCCCTGGCGCCAGAGTTGGTTGACAAACCGGATTTAACGAACGCTATAGCCCTCAACGCGACCATGTTCAACACTGCCACCGTCTTGGGTCCGACGATCGGGGGATTGATTTACGCCGCCTTCGGTCCTGGCTGGTGCTTTATGATCAATGGTTTTTCTTTTATCGCCGTCATCGTGGCTTTATTGTTGATGGACCTGCCAAAATCCTCCAAGCCGGATAGGCGGCGGCCATCGGCGTTTACAGAAATCCGGCAAGGCTTTGCCTATACATTTGCCAAACCGGTTATCCTGGCATTGATGGGCATCGTGCTGATGACCACGACCTTCGGCTTTTCGTTCGTACCACTGCTGCCAGCCTGGTCAGTAGACGTGCTCGGGGGTGATGTACGCACAAACGGACTGCTGTACTCCGCCCAGGGCCTGGGAGCGCTAATTGGTGCATTAGGCATTGCCTCCCTGGGTAGATTTAACTTCCGTGGTAAGCTGCTGAGCGCCGGCACGATTTTCTTTCCAATCTTATTGATCATTTTTTCACTCCTGCGTTGGCTACCGCTGTCTTTGCTTACTCTGGCCGGTGTCGGAGCGGCACTGGTTTTGGTAATGAACCTGGCAAATTCACTGGTACAAACCAGCACAGAGGATGAACTCCGCGGCCGGGTGTCATCCATCTACACGCTTACCTTCTTTGGGTTTATGCCGTTGGGCGCCCTACTCATGAGCCAGATCGCTGAAAATACAAGTGAGCCATTGGCTTTACAAATTGGTGGGTTTGTCTTACTGGCATTCGCTGGTTTTTTATGGATATTTTTTCCACAGGTTCGAAAACTGAAATGAGAGGCCATATTGAGTGACAGAATGACCCCCATCGCCAGCAGATTTTTTCGCCTCATAAGCAGGACCCGCCTGCCGCGCCTGGATGGTGAGATGCGTCTGGCCGGATTATCAAAGCCGGTCGAGATTCGGCGCGATGAGTGGGGTGTGCCCCATATTCATGCAGAAAATCTACCAGACCTGTTCTTTTCCCAGGGTTTTGTTCACGCACAGGATCGCCTTTGGCAAATGGAATTCAATCGACGGTTGGTGGCCGGACGTCTGGCGGAAATTCTCGGCCCTGTAGTTGTGGATGTGGATCGCTGGGTTCGGATCTTAACCATGCGCCGCGTGGCAGAGTACGAGGTAAATCTGCTCTCGCCGGAAGTCGCCGGTTACCTGCAAGCTTATGCGAACGGTGTGAATGTTTGCATGTCTCGGCAACGATTGCCGATCGAGTTTTCCTTGTTACGCCACAGGCCCGAACCCTGGACGATTGCAGATTCGATCTCCTGGATCAAGATGATGTCGTGGTCGCTGTCGGTTAACTGGGAAGCGGAGCTCACTCGATCGTTGCTGGTCGCTCGTCTGGGACCGGAGCTGGCTGCCGAGCTGGAGCCGTTGCATTTACAACGCTGGCCATATGTCCTGCCTCCTGACGTAGATTACTCCAGGATTGGCCTGGCGGCCTTGGAGATTGCCAGGAAAGCCAGGCCGTTTATGGGTCCATCACCCTATGACGGGCTGGGCAGCAACAACTGGGTGCTCTCCGGGGAGAGAACGCAATCCGGAAAACCAATCCTGGCGAACGATATGCACTTGCAATTAACTGCGCCTGGAATCTGGTACGAGAATCACCTGGTTGGTGACGGGGTGGATATCACCGGAGTTACTATCCCGGGCATACCGGGAGTTGTTTCAGGGCATAATGGACGGGTCGCCTGGGGGTATACAAACGGTTTCCCGGATGTGCAGGATTTATTTGTCGAGCACATACGCCGCAGCGACGACGGCCAGGTGCAGGTCGAATATAACGACGCATGGGAGGATGCGCGCGTGATCCACGAAACGATAGCAATCAAGGGTGAAGAACCGGTCGTTGAAGAGGTCATCATCACAAGGCATGGGCCAATTATCAATAGCCTGGCGGAAGATCTCACCAGTGAAGAGCCGCTCGCACTTCGCTGGACCTCGCTTGAGCCCGATACGATGATACAGGCCATCTTTCAGGTGATGAAGGCGAGTAGTTGTGACGAGTTCCATGAAGCTTTGTGCGAATGGACTGCGCCGGTTCAACATATTGTATACGCCGATGTCGAAGGAAACATTGGCTATACCTTCACTGGCAAGATACCCATCCGGGCGAAATCGAGCGGTCGACTTCCGGTGCCTGGATGGACGGATGAGTTCGAGTGGCTGGGATACATACCCCACGATTACCTGCCACATATGATGAATCCGGATCAAGGATATATCGCCACCGCAAACAATCGCCTCGTCCGGCCAGATTATCCGATCAATATCGAACTCGAGCCAATCTCAGGCGATCGCGCTCAGCGGATTGGGGAGATGATCCTTGACACCGGGCTGCGTTCCGGTCAGGAAAAGATCAATGTAGATTACATAAAACAGATGCAATTTGACCTGGCCTCCCCGTCTGCCCGGGTGATCCTGCGGTATCTTGTACAGTTGCCTCTCGATTATTCGGTTCATAAACCTGAAACCGATTTGCATACAGCTCTAAAACTGCTCAAAGCTTGGGACGGCACGCTCTCAGCGGATTCGCCTGCCGCGGCGATCTACCAGGTATTCCTGCATATTTTCGTGCCTCTCGTGCTGAAAGATAAGCTGGATCCGACCGAGGGTAAGCCAAAAGCATCCAAAATCAATCCAAAATCAACCAGCTTGACCGATCGGTACATGGGCAAAGGCCCGACGCCTGTTCTTGCGGAGGTCGGACTGTTTAGCGAGCGATGGTTGCCCTGGCTAACCCAGGTGCTTTCCAACCCGGACTCGCATTGGTTTGATTTGGGTAAAGGTGAAGCTCGTGATGATGTCATCCTGCTTGGCCTGCGAGCAACCCTTGATTATCTCTATGCAGAATTCGGTAAGGATATGCAGCAGTGGAGCTGGGGCAAGCTCCACCAATGCACTTTCCGGCATCCGCTCAGCGCCAGTCCGATCATGGCTGAATTGTTCAATCGTGGCCCATATCCAACTGGCGGAGATAGCACCACCATCTGGGCGACCGGAACAGGCTTTGACGACCTGCAAACAACACTCATGAGTGCCAAACCAATCATCGGACCAC
Organism: Chloroflexi bacterium RBG_16_57_11; assembly: GCA_001795165.1. Taxonomy (GTDB): domain Bacteria; phylum Chloroflexota; class Anaerolineae; order Anaerolineales; family UBA4823; genus RBG-16-57-11. Next base: position 51,609 of record MGNS01000166.1, on the reverse strand, counting down.
CTTATAGAATGATTGTCGATCTCGGTGACTTGCGGAATTCAATGAGCATGCTGGTCCCAGGCCAATCCGGTAATCCCGCCAGCCCATATTACGATAACCAGATCGAAGCCTGGTATAAGGCCAGATATCATCCAATGCTATATTTCTGGCAAGACGTAGAGAAGAATACTCGCCATAAGATTAAGCTGTACCCTTGAACAGGTGATAAATCATCCTCCTGGAGTATAATGGCCTCGACTGCCACATAAAATAAAAGATCACATTTTCACAACATATGTCCACCCATCCTCTGCGCATCTTTTCCGGTTCTGCTCACCCCGATCTAGCTGCCGAAGTCGCCAGCATACTAGGCTTGCATGTCGGTAAATCCACCACACGCCATCTGCCGGACAGCGAAGTTCATGTAATGATTGATGAAGTTGTCCGAGACCAGGATATTTTTTTGATCCAGCCATGTTCCGTTCCGGTCAACGATAATCTGGTAGAGGTATTGCTATTTCTGGACGCTTTCCGACGAGCCAGCGTACATAGTGTTAGTCTTGTCATCCCGTATTTCCCTTATGCTCGTCAGGATCGAATGGCGCGCGGTCGTGAAGCGATCAGCGCCCGGGTGGTAGCGGACCTGCTCGAATCTCAAGGCGCCGCGCGGGTGATCTACATCGACATACACAATCGCGCCACCCAGGGTTTCTTCAAGATCCCGGTCGATCCCCTGACCGCGCTGCCCCTGTTAGCGGAATATTTTCGCCGTCCTACATTTGCTAATGCCGCGATTGTCAGTCCGGACGTAGGGCGCGCTGGCATGGCAGGGCGCTATGCTGAGCGTCTAAACTTACCTCTGGTGATCATGCAAAAGCGGCGCGACAGTTTCTCGAAAGTCGAAACCACGCATGTAGTCGGCGGTATCAACGGTCACCGCCCGATCATCGTCGACGACCTGGTGGCAGGCGGCAGCGTTTTAAAACAACTGGACGCTTTATACAGCCGGGGCGCTGAAGGAAAAGCCTACTTTGCAGTCACGCATGCAGTTTTATTACCTTCTGCGCTGGAAACAATTGCCCAGGATGAGCGTATCGAGAAACTGGTAACTACCAACACCATTCCTTTGCCGCCAGAAAAATGCCATCCTAAGATCGAGGCGCTTTCTGTAGCACCGATGCTGGCGGATATCATCAGCCGGATCCACCAGGGTGTCTCCATCTCGGAAAAACTGATCCTGGCTTAGCTCAAAGCTTAATTCGCCCCCAGCTTATGGATTCCCGACATGCGCCCCAGCAACACCTGCTTCAAACCGAAACATCCTCCGTAGGAATCGAACAATCTTCCAGTAAGTGGTGGGTGCTCGTCGCGATTGGCGTCGGTACTTTTATGTCCGCTCTGGACGGCAGCGTGGTCAATATCACACTACCGCTGATTTCACGTCACTTTACCAGCACCATAGCAGCGGTGGAGTGGGTGGTTACTGTGTACCTGCTCGGGTTGAGCGGCTTACTGCTCAGCTTTGGTCGCCTGGGGGATATGCAGGGGCATAAACGGGTTTACCTGGCTGGTTTCACCATTTTCATGATCAGCTCAGCATTGTGTGGCCTGGCCAGCTCGGTCAACATGTTGATTATTTTTCGCGGGCTTCAAGCATTGGGTGGTGCCATGCTTATGTCGAATTCCCCGGCGATCTTAACCAAGAGTTTTCCGGCCAGCCAGCGCGGCCAGGCGCTTGGCATTCAAGCCACGATGACCTATTTAGGCCTGACGGTCGGACCTTCCTTGGGTGGATGGTTAGCCGATCAATTTTCCTGG
>MGNS01000166.1:44648-49800 GCA_001795165.1 Chloroflexi bacterium RBG_16_57_11 | reverse complement strand
CGGTGGGCCTGATAGCTCTTATGCTAAGCGCCCGGTTTATTCGCTCAGACCATCCGCCGCAAACAAGCGAGCGATTTGACCTGCTTGGGGCTTTCACATTTCTAACCGGGCTGGTTTTTCTTCTCTTCTGCATGAACCAGGGGCACGCGTTAGGTTGGACCTCTCCAATCATCCTCGGGGCTCTGACGATAGCAGTCCTTTTTCTAGCCTGGTTCGTATATATCGAGGAACATTCCGCCTCTCCGATGTTGGACTTTCAGCTATTTCATAGCTGGCCATTTTCAAGCGCGGTGATCAGCGCGGTTTTGAATTATATTTGCATCTATACGATTATATTCTTAATGCCATTTTACTTGCTCCAGGGCCGCAGCTTCACCCCTACACAAGCTGGTCTGATCCTGACTGCGATGCCAATTGTGATGGCGATTGTCGCCCCGTTGAGTGGCACGATTTCCGACCGCATCGGCACCCGTATTCCAACACTCATCGGTATGGCTGCGTTGGGTATAGGCTTATACCTGCTTTCCAACCTGGGACCAACCACCACTCCACAGCAGATCGCCCTCCGGCTGGGTGTCGTCGGTTTGGGCACTGGCATCTTCATCTCACCGAATAACAGCTCGCTAATGGGCGCTGCACCAAAGAGTCGCCAGGGTATTGCTGCTGGCATTCTGGCTACTTCGCGCAATTTCGGAATGGTTCTAGGTGTGGGATTGGCAGGGGCGGTTTTTACCACGGTATTGACACAGGCTGGCGATGCGCAGAGTTCTGCTCTCTATCAAGCGATTCAATACAGCTTTTTGATCTCCTGCGGGATTGTTATCTTGGGTCTGATCGTCAGTGCCAAACGGTAGGGCGAGCGATACCGCACGTTAAGGAATCTATTATTCATATAGGAGGTCTACACGGATGTCCGATTTATTCCTGACCTTTCCCCGGGATTTTATCTGGGGAGCAGCCACTGCTGCGTATCAAATCGAAGGGGCTGTAAATGAGGACGGGCGAGGCCCATCGATCTGGGACACATTTAGCCACACGCCAGGCAAAATCTTCAACGATGACACTGGGGATGTGGCTGATGATCATTATCACCGTTGGAAAGATGATATCGCCTTGATTGCTTCTTTAGGCTTGGGCGCATACCGCTTTTCAATAGCCTGGTCACGAGTGCTACCACAAGGCAAAGGCACGGTTAATGGTCGTGGCTTAGATTTTTACGACCGATTGGTGGATGGCCTGCTGGCGAACAAGGTACAACCCTGGGTGACCCTGTATCATTGGGATCTTCCTCAGGCCCTCCAGGACGAAGGCGGATGGAGCAACCGACAGACTGCCGATTATTTTGCCGATTATGCCAGAATCACAGTCCAGCGGCTGGGTGACCGGGTAAAGCATTGGATCACGCTAAATGAGCCCTATGTCAGCTCCTTCCTGGGCCACCACACCGGAGTACATGCTCCGGGGATCAGGAATATCGAGACAGCACTGGAAGTTGCTCACCACCTTCACCTGGCACATGGCCTGGCCGTCGAGGCCATTCGTTCGGCGGCACCGAAAACCACCCAGGTGGGGATTACGCTGAATTTACATTCGATCCACCCAGCCTCTCAAAGCGAAGCTGACCTGCAAGCCGCTCGACGTTTCGACGGCATTCAGAACCGGCTATTCCTGGATCCGATCTCCAAAGGCAGTTATCCGCAAGACCTGATCGACTTTTTTGGCCGGCGATTTCCGTCTATTGGGCCAGACGATATGCATATTATCCAGGCGCCGGTCGATTTCCTGGGGGTAAATAACTATTTTCGCTTCGTTATACAGAACGACCCTGATGACCCCGATCTCAGGTTGCGCGAAATTTTCCTCAAGGAGCGCGAATACACAGAGATGTGGGAAATTTACCCACCAGGCATTTACGAAGTCCTCACCCGGGTTTGGAAGGATTACGGTCCGGCTAAAATGTACATCACCGAAAATGGCTGCGCAGTTCCAGACGGCATCGACGCCGATGGGCGGGTGCGCGATTACCGCCGCACACGATTTCTACGCGATCATCTCTTCCAGTGCTACCGCGCGATCGGTGATGGCGTTCCGCTGAAGGGTTATTTCGTTTGGTCGTTGATGGACAACTTCGAATGGGCTTATGGCTATGCGAAGCGTTTCGGGATTACCTACATCGATTATTCTTCCCAGAAACGTACGCTTAAAGATAGCGGCGCCTGGTATTCACGCCTAGCTCGAGCTAACGGCTTTGACCTGAACGAAACTGAGCCGTTTTTCCCTCGTTAACTCATCTTGCTTTTTCTCAGGAGGGAACCTTATGGTTCGAATTATCACGGATACCACCGCCTGTCTTTCACCTGAAATTGCCTCACGTTATTCGATTCCGATCGTCCCTCAGGTGATTAACTTCGGGATGGAATCCTTCTTTGAAGGCGTCAACATGGACGTTGACGACTTCCTCAACCGGCTAAAAACCTCGGCAGAGTTGCCCAAGACCGCTGCCCCTGCGCCTGAGTTCTTTATCAAAGAGTTCCAACATCTGGTCGGAACAGGCGAGCCAATCGTGTGCATCCATCCTTCAAAAGAAATCAGCGGCACCGTGCGTTCAGCCACCATCGCTGCAATGGTCTTCCCCCAGCTGGATATTCGTGTGATTGATACACGCCTGGTAGCCAGCCCGCTGGGCACGCTAGTGCAGCTGGCCGCAGAATGGGCTGCCGCTGGCCTCGATGCGGATACCATCGTCTCTCGGGTCCAGGAAATGAGCCAGCGTTGCAGGATCTACTTTTTGGTGGATACTCTGGAATATCTAGCGCGGGGTGGTCGAATCGGCGGCGCGGCGGCGCTGCTTGGGAGTGTGCTGCAAATAAAGCCCATTCTACGATTGCACGACGGTAAAGTCGACCAATACGAGCGCGAGCGCACCCAAAAGCGCGCCATCGCCCGCCTGAAAGAAATCGTCCTTGAACAAATACCGCGCAACGGCGACGGGTATATGAGCATAATGTACGCCGGGAATAAAGCCGCCGGCCAGGCTTTAGCAGACGAGCTGGGCCGTGAGATCGGCCAGCCCGAAGTCCCGGTAGTGTCGATGCCGCCCGCCATCATCGCCCATGGCGGGCCGGGAATCCTGGCAGTCGGTTTCTTTGTGAAAAACCAGGCACTAGCCACCTGACAGTTTAATTTGAGAGGAAGGTAACCAGCTCATACTATTCTCGCACCCGGATGGCAAGGTTGTCTAGCAGTCTGTTCAATCGCCGGGTTGCACTGGTCAGTTTCGCTTCTCCCGATATCTTGCAAGCAATTCTGCTCAAACTCACAGAACGACTCAGGTAAATTCCAACCAGGAGTCAAGTAAACGCCCGAAACAGAATCGCAAAAACAATTGACTTTCGATTTTAGGATGGTATAATTAATTTGCAAAGAATTCGCCCCTTGCAAGCGAAGGGTGCATCGAGTTTACATAATGTGGTTTTAACCTCCTGGCAAGGGATACGGCTCGTATCCTCGAGCAGGAGTTTTTTGTTTCATAGACTGTAAAAAGCCATCTTTACAGACGTTTTAGCACATCTGACTGAGCGGGGACTCTCGACATCCAATAGGGAACTGGCCTGGTCTGTGAAAAACGAACGGATAGGTTTTATGGGGCATTTCCACAAAATTCGCCGAGAATACGACTGCTTGGAGGAAGTCATGTCTCGCGGCCCCCGGCTTTGCCTGTGTGATATTGTAAGAAAGGAGAATTCCCAAATGAAAAAAACAGTTGTTATTCTATTGGTACTGATCCTTTTTGTCGGTGTAACCCCTGTTGCTGCCGCGCAAAATGTAAGGGTCGGTGATGAAATCAATATTTTCTATCAGACACCAACCATTTTTCAAGAAGGAGAACCGTTCCACATTGAACATGGCTGGTTGTGGAGATTTGGCTTTGATTACATGCTGGGGATTGGATTGCATAATTTCGAGTTAGATGTTGACGGCAATCCCATTGATAACGATTTTGTTGAACATGCGGTTGTAAAAGGAGACCCGAACTTCGGAGACTACTTAGGTTTTAGTTGGGTATACAACTTTCCGGATGGCATGGCAGCAGGTATACATACTTTTACCGGACATTGGTCTTGTCCCTGCAAGGCTGCGGTGGAATACGGTTATTTCAAAGGTCCCTGTGCTAAACCTGACGAGATCTTTGAATTCACGAAATCGTTGACCGTAACATTCATGCCGTAGAATTCTCATACATGGGAACTGAAGTTAGCAATAGCCTCGTGAGGAGGGTAGAATAGAATATTTATCAGAAAGACCAAAGGGTGAGGCGAACACCGCTCGCCCGTTGGTTTATTAATAGATATAAAACCCTCGCCCGGTTTTTCGGCCCAGGTACCCAGCGTCCACCATCTTGCGGAGCAGATAAGCCGGGCGATACTTGTCCTCGCCCAGGTCACGCTGCAAGACTTCCATCACGAAGAGCAAAACATCCAGCCCGACCAGATCCGCCAGCGCCAACGGTCCTAGCGGGTGGTTCATGCCTAGCCGCATGACCGAGTCGATTGCCTCGGGTGTGCCAATGCCTTCCTGTAAAGCAAATATTGCTTCATTGATCATCGGGCACAGGATGCGATTGGAGATGAAACCAGGCGAGTCTTTTGCCTCCACCGGCACCTTACCCATCAGGCGACAGACCTCCAGGGTGTGCGCCATGGTCTCATCCGAGGTGGCCAGCCCGCGTATCACCTCAACCAGTCGCATCAGCGGCACGGGGTTCATGAAGTGCATCCCTATGACCAGTTCAGGGCGTTTCGTCGCTGCTGCTATCTTGGTAATGCTGATCGAAGAGGTATTCGAAGCCAGGATTGCCCCAGGCCTGGCGATACGATCCAGGTCGGAAAATATCTTCAGCTTGAGGTCTGGGTTTTCGGTCGCGGCTTCGATGATCAGGTCGGCCTGACCAGCCTCATCCAGGGTCGAGGTTGTCGGGATTGCCAAGGCCGCAGCGTGTTGCTCGGTTGTGATCTTTTCTTTTTCTAGCAGTTTATCGGCGGATTTTTGGATGGTAGCCCTGGCGCTTTCCAGCTGCTCCGGCACGACATCCATTAAGGTGACCTGAAAGTCACTTATAGCGGCAGTTTGGGCGATCCCGTTGCCCATCGTC
>MGNS01000166.1:39110-44601 GCA_001795165.1 Chloroflexi bacterium RBG_16_57_11 | reverse complement strand
CCTGCAGGCCAATTTATTATAAAATTTCGACAGCCATGCTGACCGCTTCGGCCCCGCCTAGGCACAGGCAGGCGATGCCGCGGCGTAATCCACGATCGCGAAGCGCATAAATAAGCGTGGTTAGGATGCGCGCACCGGAAGCGCCGATCGGGTGCCCAAGGGCAATTGCTCCGCCGTTGACATTGACCCTGGACCAATCCCATCCCAAGTCTTGCAGGGCATAACCATTGGCGAGGACCTGAGCAGCAAAAGCTTCGTTCAGCTCGATCAGATCAACATCCGGCAGCTTCCAGCCCGTCTTCTCCAGCAGGCGGGGGATGGCGCGCGAGGGTGCGTCGAAGAGGTATTTTGGCTCCGTCGCGGCTTGAGCGTAACCGACGATACGCGCTAACGGATTTTGTCCGAGAATGGCCGCTTTTCTGCTGCTGGCAACCACCACGGCTGCCGCTCCGTCGTTGAGACCGGGTGAATTTCCGGCAGTTACTTTACCATCTTTTTGAAAAGCGGGTTTTAAACCAGCCAGGACTTCCAGCGTAGTGTCCCGTCTTGGGGTTTCATCTGTATCGAAATAGGTTACCTCCCCCTTGCGACTTTTTTGCTCAACCGGGGTAATTTCTGCTTTAAATTTTCCACCATCGATCGCCGCAATAGCTTTTTGGTGACTTTGAAGAGCAAATTCATCCATCGCCTGGCGCGTGACCTCATACTCATTGGCGATAAATTCCGCTGCCTCGCCCATCCCCCAATTCTCGAATGGATCCCACAATCCATCTATTAATAATGCATCGGTTAATTGGGCATGCCCATAGCGCAACGACCCGGTGCGGCCATCCACCAGATATGGGGCACGGCTCATGTTTTCCATACCACCGCACACAAACAGATCCCCATCCTCAGCCTTGATCGCCTGGGCCGCCATCATCACTGTCTTTAACGCCGAGCCGCAAACCTTGTTGATCGTGACCGCCCCCACACTCGGCGGTAGCCCGGCGAAAATGGCTGCCTGGCGTGCCGGCGCCTGCCCCAGGCCTGCTGAGACCACGTTCCCCAGAAAAACCTCATCGATTTCCGCCAGGTCAGGGATCCCCGCACGCTCAACCGCCGCATTTACCACGATTGCGCCAAGCCTTGGCGCAGGGATGGCGCTCAAGCTGCCCTGGAAACGCCCGCTTGGCGTCCTCACTGCACTGAGCACGACTGGTGTATTTCCATCAATTGTCATTCGAGCCTCCTCTATGGCGAAAGCAAATAACAGGCAGATGTCTACTCAGCTAATTTGATTACCCTTCATCCCCCAGGCATTTTGGATGCGGGTAAATGTGATTTCTAACGTCTCAGGGAGAACACGTGTATCCGCCAGGGCCGACATGAAATTGGTATCACCCCCCCAGCGGGGGACAACATGCAAATGTACATGATCCAGCACCCCGGCTCCAGCCGCCACGCCGATATTGACGCCGATGTTGAACCCTTGTGGCTGGTATACTTCACGCAGGACGATCATCGACTGCGCGGTCAGCTCCATTATCTCAGAACGTGTCTCGGCATCCAGTTGCTCAAGCGATGCCAGGTGATCATTGGGAACAACCATCAAATGTCCACTGGTATATGGATAACGGTTTAAGATGATGAACGCCCGGCGGCCTCGATAAACAATCAAATTTTCAGGCCCATCCGGACGGCTCATTTCATTGCAGAATATGCAGATATCGTTATTTTTATCGCTTTGTATATACTCCATACGCCAGGGACACCAAAGATGATCCAATGATCAGCTCCTTGCTCAGGATAAGGGAAACGAAAATCCGGCCCTGTGTTATTGTAGCAAGAAAATTGGCTCTTGGGAATAGTTGACAGCCCATTCAAACCCGGTTATCCTTCAAATCTCTGGCACACATCCATGAGCCAATTACCTCTATTTTCAATATCCCTGTGGAGTGTAACCGACCTCACCCGCTACCTGCGCGACCTGCTGGAGAGCGATGAAGTCCTGCAGGACTTGTGGGTGCATGGCGAGATTTCCAATCTATCACGCCCCGGATCCGGTCACCTGTATTTCACACTCAAAGACAGCACCAGCGCGCTGAAATGTGTGATGTGGCGGAATAACGTCGCCAGGCTGCCATTTTCTCCTCGCGATGGGCAAGCCGTGGAGGCGCACGGTAACATCAGCCTTTACGAGGCCGGTGGACAATACCAGCTGTATGCTGATCTCATCCGACCGGCTGGTGAAGGCGCCTTATTCCAGGAGTTTTTGCGCCTCAAGGCGCGTCTTGAATCCGAGGGGTTGTTTGATCCCGAACATAAACGACCCATACCGGTCTGGCCAGAAAAGATCGGCCTTGTCACCTCACCAACTGGCGCTGCGTTGAGGGATATCCTGGATACAATCCGCAGGCGCTACCCTCTTGTCGAGGTCATACTGGCGCCCACGGCCGTGCAGGGCGAGGAAGCTCCAACCGGTATTGTTGCGGCATTACACGCGCTGAACGAAAGGATTCATCCGGATGTCATATTACTGGCGCGCGGCGGCGGCTCGATCGAAGACCTGTGGGCATTTAATGATGAACGCGTGGCACGCGCCATTGCCGTTTCAGCAGCCCCGGTGATCAGTGGAGTCGGGCACGAAACAGATTTCACAATTGCCGATTTTGTCAGTGATCTGCGTGCCCCCACCCCAACCGCCGCAGCAGAGCTTGCAACCCCCAATCGGGCAGATCTGCAGATTGCAGTAAGTGAGGGCAGGAGTCGCATGCTGCGGGCAATACAAATTCTGCTTAACGCTGAACGCATGAGCCTCGATCGAACCCACAGCAATCTTGCCCTTCGCTCGCCCGCCAGACGAATTCGGTCTGACCGCCAGCGGTTAGACGATTTGTCACGGCAAATCGCTACGCTACTGGCTCACCGGCTTACCTTACACCACGCCGGGATTTCCATGATGGACAAAAGTCTGTCAAACCTGAACCCGCACTCGATTCTGCTCCGTGGCTACGCCCTGGTTCTGCAAACTGAAGGCAGGCTGGTCCGTTCGGTTCAACAAGTAAAACCTGGCGATGGCTTGAAGGTGCGTGTCAGCGATGGAAGCTTTCCGGTTCAGGTACAGGGCGAGGAGCTCAGATCAGGATGAATGAATCCAGCCCCTCTGAACTGACCCCGGAGCAGGTAATCGTATTGACCGAGCTGGCAGAGGCGGAAAATAGACGTCTTGAAGATGCCGCCAGCACGGTCACTCAACAAGCCTTCAACCTGGGGTGCGCAGTAGGCCTGCTGCCCGGAGGGATATTTGTACTGGTGAGCTATATCCTGATCGGTTTCAGCATGATCGGCGCAGCGATCGCGCTGGTTTTGATGTTAATCGGCCTGGTAGCATTTGCAAACCTGGCAGCCATGTTGGCCAGGCGGAATACCGTCCGGCGAATTTACCAAGACCAGAGTGAGCCTGAGATCGAGATCGCATTGAAAGAAGCAGGTTTGACTCGAGGGCAATTCAACGAGATCGCACGCGTGGTCCTACCAAAGCAGGCTGCCTTGCATAGTGTGTTACCTGTTTCAGATCTACGAGCCAGCTCGTAGCTGTATTCCAATTCATCCGTTGAGAATTCAAGATGACAGAATCTACGATTATGACCAATATCGACGAGACTCCGGTTGACCAGCTAACCTATGAGCAAGCCTTCAGCCAGCTCGAGGCGATTGTCACGGCATTGGAAGGGGATGAGCTGACACTGGAAGCTGCCATGAGCCTTTATGAGCGCGGTCAAAAATTAATCCAACACTGCAATAGATTGCTCGAACAGGCTGAATTGCGTGTCCGGCAGCTCTCCGGAGAGAATCTGGTCGACTTTGAGCCATGAAAGCAGCTGAAATTTTTCACAATATCCCGCTCGATGTTGCCTTGATCGCCTGGTTAGTAGCTCAGATTATTAAAGTGCCGCTGACATATATCACAACCGGCCGCTGGAATTGGGCGCTTCTCGCCTCACCCGGTGGCATGCCGAGCTCTCACTCAGCCCTGGTGGCCGGCGCCGCTCACATGATCGGCCTGACCCAGGGTTTTGATTCCCCTCTCTTCGCCATCGCCATGATCCTGGCAATCATCGTGATTTACGATGCCACTGGTATCCGCCGTCAGGCCGGCAGGCATGCCAGGATCATTAACAAGATGATCCTGGATTTATCCAGCGGCCACCCACTCAGACAGGAACAGTTGCGCGAGGTGCTCGGTCATACGCCTTTAGAAGCGCTCGCCGGGACATTGCTTGGGGTCAGTATCGCCCAGGTCACCTGGTGGATGATCTCTTAGAAAACGCCGCATGATGTTCACTTCCCTTCGCTCCAACCGCCCAATTCGCACGGAATCGAGTCTAGACGGCGGCGAGCTCGCTCGCCAGCCATCTAGGCAGGATATCCGCCGCTTACTCTCCTACCTGTCCCCTTATCGCAGGGCAATGGGCATTGCCATCATAACCCTGCTCTTCGGCTCCCTTCTTGGTCTGGTGTTCCCCTGGATCATGCAAAACCTGATCAACTCAGTTTTCGCCCAGGGCGATCAAGCCGAGTTAAACCGGATTACCGTCTTATTGATTGGCACCTTCCTGATACGCTCGATCTTTTACTATTTCCAATTGTATTGGCTTTCTTTTGTCGGAGAGCGAATCGTCGTTGATCTGCGTCGACAGCTTTATGTTCACCTGAACCAGTTGAGCCTGCGTTTCTTTGCCGATCGGCGTATCGGCGAGATCATCTCGCGCCTGTCCTCGGATGTCACGATTGTGCGCACCGCTCTGACCAACAATGTGGCAACAGTACTCAGCCAGTCGGTGACCTTTATCGGCTCATTGGTTTTAATGCTGGTGCTGAACTGGCGACTGACCCTGTTCATTCTACTGGTAGTGCCAGTGATTGTTGCCTGCGCCGCAATTATCGGCGGCAGGCTGCGGAGGCTTTCTACCGATGTGCAAGACCAGCTGGCAGACAGCACCGCCATGGCCGAGGAATTCCTCAGCAACACCCGCATCGTAAAAGCCTTTACCCGCGAGCCTTACGAAATTCAGCGTTACGGGGAACAGATCGAGCGAACTTTCAGCACAACGATGCATCTGGCCGTGTTGCGCTCGGCCTTCCTGCCTCTGATCACGTTTCTCGCGTTCAGCAGCCTGGCTGGCATTTTATGGTTCGGCGGTAGCGAGGTCATTGCCGGACGATTGAGCGCAGGCGCATTGATCGCTTTTCTGGTGTATGGGATCAATATTGCCGCATCCATCGGCGCATTCACCTCACTCTACACACAGCTCCAGGAGGCAGCCGGAGCCGCTCAACGTGTATTCGAATTACTGGATGAGCCTGCCGATATTTTCGATAAACCGAACGCCGTTACTTTGTCGTCCGTGAGCGGCAGCCTGTGTTTCGAGAATGTCTCCTTCGCGTACCCGGGTGCGGCGCATGTCCTTCATACCATCGATCTTCACATCGAGGCGGGTGAAGTACT
>MGNS01000166.1:36247-39074 GCA_001795165.1 Chloroflexi bacterium RBG_16_57_11 | reverse complement strand
CAATCTTCAACCTCATCCCGCGCTTTTATGACCCCACCGATGGGGTAATCCGTTTGGATGAGGTGGATTTACGGTCCATTGCGCTGGTCTCGTTGCGCACCCAGATCGGGCTCGTGCCACAGGAGACGCAACTGTTTTCCGGGACCATCCGGGAGAATCTGTGCTACGGGAAGCTGGATGCCAGCGAGGCGGAGCTGGCGACCGCCGCTCGTGCAGCGAACGCCGATGAGTTTATCGAACAATTGCCACAAGGTTACGACACGCTGGTCGGTGAGCGCGGTGTAAAACTCTCGGGAGGGCAACGCCAACGCATTGCCATCGCCCGTGCAATTCTTAAAGACCCGCGCATCTTGCTCCTGGATGAAGCGACCTCGAGCCTGGATTCTGAGTCAGAAGGGCTGGTACAAGAAGCTCTGGAGCGGTTGATGCATCATCGCACCACGGTGGTGATTGCGCATCGCCTATCAACGGTACAAAATGCCACCCGCATCGCAGTGTTGGACCAGGGCCATATAATAGAGCTTGGCACCCATGCGGAGTTATCCGCCACGGAAGGGTTATATACACGTTTGTATCGCTTGCAATTCCAGAATAACCAACCATACGCTACTTAAGTACCGGGACATTTTGAGCATTCTGAGCTTCCACATAGGCGGCTGCTACCCATCCGTGCTCCCCTTCCGAGCTTTCGAACTTGATCGCCCACCAGATGGCATCCTCGCTCCTGCCGACAATTTCAGCCGATTGGCCTTGCTGTAGGGTCCCTACAATCGCATACTGCTTCCCCGGACCAGCCCGTATGTTGACCTTCCAAGCTGCAGTCAACGAAGCCTTCCCAGGTTGGGGGGATGTGACAGCTCCACCTTCTGCGCCCGATTCGAGGCTCAGAACGGGGGCATTATCCTCATTCCTGGCTACGATATAATCCTTTGCCACCCAACCGGTCTTCTCGGGATTTTCAGGCAAGCGGATCGCCCACCACAATCGATCCGGGCTGATGCCGATGATTTCCGCTTCCTGACCATTGTTGAGCAAGCCAATCTTGTCGAAGCGCAGGTCGGGCCCATTGCGGACGTTGACATTTGCTATGGCTAAAGCTACCGGGATTTGCTCTGTGGGCAACGGGGCAGCACCAGTTACGTTTTGTGCGCCAACTACCGGCACCTTATCTGGGTTCTGCACGGTTACCTGCCCTGCCTGTACCCAGCCTTGTCCGCTTGCAAAGTACGGAACGCTGATGGCCCACCATTGGCGATCCGGGGTTGCACCGACAACGGGCGCCGTCTCTCCGCTGACGAGCATCGCTGCAGGTTGTGTGACCCCACCAGGAGCGTCATAGATTGGTGTATTCGTTGTTGCGCGTAACCAAGGGACGTCCGGCGGGTACGAAGGCTCGGTCGCCTGGGATACCTGAGGAGTATTACTAACCTCGGCTGAAACATCTGTGCCAGATCCTGGCAGAAAGTTCTGGATCCCCTTCCAATTCATAGATACATCTCTGGATCGCAATATGAACAAGATGATCAAAACGACGCTGAGATAAACCAGAATCGCCAGGTATATTTTTGTCACCAATGGGATCTGGCTGCGTGGTTTCATCCTGCAAACCGTCGTTTTAATGCACCGAGCACGATCTTGAACTCACTGACCCCCAACACAGCAATCGAAGCGGTAAAGACCACCACCCCGATTACGATCCCGCCGCCGACTACCAGCCAGGCAGCCTTGCCCTGAGTCCAGGTTAGCCAGACCCACAGGCTCAACCACATGGCGAGGGTCGCCAGGATGGCTTTCACCATACCATCCAGTATCATTCGGCCGTTGAGACCATTCAATCTGCGCCGCATCAACCAAAACAATCCGCCAGCCTCCAGACCGGTCGCCAGCGAGTTCGCCAACGCCAAGCCGCCATGTGGGAGCCAGCCCAGGCGGAAAAACAGAGCAGAAAACCCATAACTGAAGAGGACATTCAGGCTCATCGCTGCGATACCGATCAGAACAGGCGTGCGCGTGTCGTGTAACGAATAAAAAGCGCGCGATAGAATTTCTACAAAGGTGTGCCCTACCAGGCCGGCTACGAACCACAACAGCGCCCACGCCACCAATTCTGTAGACGTGGAATCGAACTTACCGCGCTGGTAGAGCAAAACGATTACCGGCCGGCGCAGCAAAATTAATCCAACCATCGCCGGGATCGAAAGGAGCAAAGCACCACGCAAGCTGGCTGCCAGCGAGAGGCGCATTTCGTTGAGCTTACCCAGCGCAACCTGTGCAGAGAGCGTCGGCATGGCAGCAATCGCGATCGATTGGGCAATTGCCGCTTGAGGCATCAACATCAGACTAAATGCCAGGACCAGCGCAATCACACTGCCCTCGACAAATTGTGAGGCCAGCCGGGTGTTGATCCAGAAATTAAGCTGGACGACGGCCACACCCAGCAATCGGGGCGCCATCAGCCGGGCGACTTCATAAACATCCGGCGAGTCCCAACCCATCGTAGGATAAAAATTCCCTTTCAACCGCCATAGAGAGGGAAGCTGTAAAACCAGGTGTAACGCCGATCCGAGCAGGACTCCAATCGCCAGGCCATAGATCCCCCATGTCGGTGCCAGGACCACGATACCAATAATTATCCCCACCTGGTACATGGCCGGGGCAAACGCCGGCCAGAAGAAAATCCGGTTGGAGTTCAATATTCCCATAACCAACCCGCTCAGCCCGAATAGCACCGCCGAAGGCAGCATGATCCGGAGGAGCGAGATCGTCAGCGCCTCTTTTTCGGGATCGCTGGCAAATCCAGGGGCAAGGATGTTACTCACGATCCAGG
>MGNS01000166.1:35682-36205 GCA_001795165.1 Chloroflexi bacterium RBG_16_57_11 | reverse complement strand
ATCAGATTGGCAATTGCCGAGGCTAACTGCCAGTCTCGCTGACGATCGCCGCGAGTCAGCAAGGCGGTGAAGGTCGGGATAAACGCAGAAGCCAGTGCGCCACCAGCAACCAGGTTGAATAAAGTCTCGCTAACACGGTTGGCAGCGCTAAAAGCGTCGATGCCTGCTTGCGTGCCAAAGGCTCCCGCCATCAGGATTTGTCGCACCAGGCCGACCAGGTTGCTGGCTATAAATGCCAGCATCATAGTGCCAGCGGCGCGGGCGATCTGACGATTGGCGCTTTGCCCGTTAAGGGTCATATGGGTGATTATAAACCATACTTTACCGCAGGGAGGCGCCTTGACACCGAACAAACGTTCGTGTATAGTTGCCATAAACATCGATCAGGATGAAGGAGAGATCGTCATGACACCCGGTTTTACTTCACCTCCAAACCCGGCCGAATTCCGCGCAAGAGTCTGGGAACTGACCAAGCAGATCCCACCGGGTAATGTTGCGACCTATGGTCAGATTGCTGCCTAGA
>MGNS01000166.1:13548-35667 GCA_001795165.1 Chloroflexi bacterium RBG_16_57_11 | reverse complement strand
GAGTTTCGGAGCAAGATTACCGTGCGTTTGGCGCGCGCTGGGTGGGCGGCGCGATGGCAGCCTGTCCGGATGGCGTACCCTGGCAGCGGGTGATCAACGCCCAGGGAAAGATCAGCCTGCGGGGTGGTGGTGAAAGCCAACAACGGGAGCTGCTCGAGGAAGAAGGCGTGGTTTTCGACAGCCGTGAGCGAATCGATTTGAAACAGTTCGGCTGGACCGGACCGAAATGACATAATCGACAACTGAAGGAGGTTACGGATGACACAGCGCTGCGCCTGGGTGCCGGCTGGCGATCCCCTTTACGTGGCTTACCATGATCTTGAATGGGGTGTTCCCGTACATGACGATCAGAAGCTGTTCGAGTTCCTGATCCTGGAAGGTTTTCAGGCCGGCTTGAGCTGGCGCACGATCCTTTATAAACGGGATAATTTTCGACAGGCTTTCGATGATTTTGATCCTCTAATGATATCAGCCTATGGCGATGAAAAAATCGCCCAATTACTCTCCGACCCAGGCATCGTCCGCAACAAAGCTAAGGTTCATGCCTCCATCACAAATGCCCGCGCCTTCCTGGCTATCAAGGAGGAGTTTGGCAGTTTTGATACATACATCTGGCAATATACGGGGGGAAAGACCCTAAAGAACGGCTGGCTTACAATAGCCGAGTTGCCCGCCCGCACATCCGAATCGGATGCGATGAGCAAGGATTTACTCAAACGTGGCTTTCGCTTCGTAGGCTCAACCATCTGCTATGCTCATATGCAAGCAACTGGCATGGTCAACGACCATACTATTGATTGTTTCCGTTACGACCAGATCTGATCGCCGGAGGACTGAGTGGTCATGCCTTTGAATCACCGAGAGCCGGGTACGCCGCTCCCGGCTCTCTCTAAGGAGGAGAAGAAGAGAAATCGCCCTTCAAACATTATCTTACCAGATGCACCGAATCTGTACTTGACGTTCACCCTACGATTGCCCTACGCTCGACCATCAATTATGTAATTTTTATAAACTTAGCCATGGATTTTGCAAGCGCACCATTTCAAACAAAGCCATGGTGATCAGTTATCGACTCTTAAGATACAATAGCCCTTGTGAATCTCCCACTTGAGACTGCAGCCGGGCAACAGCGCGCCTGGAATTTGTTGGAAAAACTTGGTGAAGGCGACGCAGGCGAAGTTTACCGGGTCGAATCCTTAATGGATCGGCGGACTGCAATCCTAAAACGGCCGCGTCGCAGCGCGTTCCCCAGCGATGTTATCCGGCAGGCAACCCAAATCGAACGCGAGGGGCGGGTGCTTCGCCTTTTGGAACGCCTGGCATCGAACGATCATGTGTTTCATCCACCTAATCTATTGGATCGCAGCCAGGATGGCACCGAGTTTTCTGAGCGTTTCTTCATCGTCATCACCCCCGCAGATGGCCTGAGCCTTACCAGCTTAGCGCAAATCGCACGCTTCGGAGAACTCACTGCGCTTGAGACCTACAGACTGCAATCAAACCCAGAGCCTTCATTGGTGGAAGAAATCTATCTGGAACATCTGGCTGCAACCGGAAAGCTGCCCGATCTGGTCCTGCTGCGCGCTATTACCGGGCTGCTTGACTATTTCGATGCCATCCACACACTTGAATCAGATACCTCGGCAGGGAAAGCCTACGGTATTCTATGGAATGATGTCAAGCCAGAGCATATCTTCTGGCAACCCAGCCAAACGGGCTTCACGATCATCGATTGGGGAAATGCACAATTTCTCGAGGCAGATGGGGTTACCAAGGATCGCCAATTTTCACGGCCTGGCGACCACCAACAATTTTTAGATGAAATGGGGCGCTTCCTGGAGGATTATGCACCCGACTTACACCAGCGATTGGATTGGCCACGGGAAACACCACCCGGCTCGATCTACACCTCGGGCATCCAGCCTCTGAGAGAGCGTTTGAGCGAGTTATTGCAGATCGAAAGCCAGGCGCTTTCACAAGCCCGCCTGGCGGAAGCCGATATTTTAGAGAGCGCCGGACCAAATTTCAGGCAATTGAGCCAGCTAGGCCAGTTACATACACAAATCATCGACATGGGGGAAATCCCTGCTTACCAAGGGGCAGAACGTTTTTTCGAGCGCTTAGCGCAACAACTGGTCATAGAAGACAATTTGCCCGAGGTGCTCCATCTTTGCCAGATTGCCAAGCAAATCCCATTTCTGGATGATGAATACTGCCAGTTGCTTAATCTAATGACCGAAGAGACCCTGGATGGCGCCTTACCCCGTGATGCACTGAGTTATGGGGTTGTTGGCGATTGGGCTTCTGCACTGTGGCAGTTGCGTACAGCTACGATGGACCAACCCGAGCCGGCCTGGTGGGATGAGCTGAGCAGCAAGGTGCGCCAACTGGAGACCGGCGCTGACTCCTTACGCCCGCTCGTGGCGCTTAACCGGTTGATACACGCCTTGCAGGCGGTAGCACAGCGTTCAGAGGACCCAGGACCTTATCAACGACTGGTTACCGTGCTAAAACAAGAAATCCTGCCACGCTGGACACAGCTGGAGCCTGATCCGCCATTTTCGGGTATCACTTATCAGGAAATCGAGCGCCACCTGGAGGTCATCGAGGAGCTGATACCAGAAGCGGCTCGATCACTGGTTCAGTCGCTTGACCAACCGCGCGCCCAGGTTCAGATCGTGCTGGATGCTTTTGAG
This sequence comes from Chloroflexi bacterium RBG_16_57_11, assembly GCA_001795165.1. Lineage (GTDB taxonomy): Bacteria > Chloroflexota > Anaerolineae > Anaerolineales > UBA4823 > RBG-16-57-11. The sequence goes on along the minus strand of MGNS01000166.1, from coordinate 32,971 downwards.
CAAAAAGACTTTGAGACCTGCCGCCGGGCATTGCGTAAGGTTCTCCTTTGGGATCCAGACCGCGGTCGCTTACTAAAAGCCGATCATGCTCTGGAGCGTGCACCGGCCTGGCTGGTAGAAATCAGGCGTGGGCTCACGGAGGACGAGCCGATGCAAGATTTTATCACCCGGTTGGAGCTGGCGGGGCGTGAGCTGCGAAATCAGGTCGCACAAGCCAAGTGGCTGGATGCCCTGCTCGAAGCATTCAAACAGTTACGGCATGGAATGGATCCAACCGAGGTGCTGGTTGAGCACGCCGAGGTTCGCGATGAGCTGAGCTGGCTGATCACATTAGAGCCTCGTCGCCCACTGCTGACCTCACCGGATAAATCCGTCTCGCTCGAACGAATTGCACTACCCCAGGAAACCCGCCCAACCTTGTTCGGCGTCAAAGAAGCCATGCTGGGGGTAGATTCTGACGTGAAGCTTGGGGCACCTCTGGACACCTGGGCTCACGAGGCGCGTGGCTCTTCGGCGCGTATTTTCCAGGGTGAGTTAGCCACTCAATCAGGCACCTCGCGCCGGGCGGCGATGAAGTTGATGCGCCCGGACCGGGCCGAATACGCCCTGCCAATGTTCATCGAAGAGACCAGGATCCTGAGCCTGCTGCGTGATGTGCCAGGGATCGTGCCGCTCCTGGAATGTGGATTCATCCAGCTCGATCAGTCGAGCCTGCCTCCAGAGGATCGCACGGCATCTGCCGAAGAGCTGACTGGCTCGATCACCCGCTTTGGGCTGGACAGCGTGCATAACTTTCTGGCTGACCTGGAGAAACGCGCCTCACAGGACTGGATCCCCTACCTGGCAATCGAACAACAAGAACAGACCAATAACCTGCTCTTGCTATGTGACACGGGCTATACCCGTGGTCGCTTTACACCACTCCTGGATGGTTTGATCATGGCGATCCAGATTTGCGACCTCCTGGAAGTCGCCCACAGCCGGAATATCGTCTACCGGGATCACAAAATCTTGCATTACTACTGGCAAAATGAATATAATGGGATATTCATGTTGGACTGGAATGTAGCCAAGCGTTATCCGGAAGGGCTATCGCTGAATGAAACCCAATTTGATCTGGTGCAATTCGGAGCGCGAGCGCTACATTACATTTTGACCGGGCGACCGGCGCCAGGCGCGCTTCCACTTGGCCCAAACCGGCCTGAGGAGATCGAAACCGCGGCCCGTACCTACACCGCCAACTGGACCTACGACGACCACCGCCTGCCTAAAGATGTAAAAGATCTTCTTGAGGCCGTGCTCGCAGGGGATTATTCGCAAGCCAGACATCTCCGGGAAGACCTGTATACGATTTATAATAAATTGCTCGAATTGGTGAGCTAATTAATCTTACAATACTCCCTCCCAATATAATCGAAAGGGATGGCATTTATTAGATGATCGAAAGTCTTCAAAATGAAATTCGCAACCTGCTTGATCAGGACAACCCTCCTCTCGTTGAGCTGCGCAAATCCTTGCTGGAAGTAGAAGAATTTATCGCCTCTTCTGAGTACCAGGACTTAGACGCCGATCAGCGTAGCCTGGCGCAAGATTTGCGGCGTGAGCTTAAAAACCGCCTGCGTCAGATCGAAGAACAAAATGGCTCTGAAGGCGCTGCTCTCGGCACACAGCTACCTGTTACAGATCTCGAAGGGATTTCGGGGGTGGAAAGCCGTGCTCCCGCACGACCACGCAACCAGGTTGCTGAACAGCAAATGGAGGACGCCGAGAGGCTATTTTATAGCGGGAGATACGCCGAAGCCATCAAGCTATTCGATCGAGTGCTTCAGCTCGAGCCCGGCTGGGAAAGGGCCCGCCAGCACCGCGCCGAGTCCGAGAATTATCTCCGCACAGGCTATATCCCACCCGTGGCACTGCCTGCTGAGGCGGCTTCAGCTTTCGGAAAGGCGCAATCTGCCGCCCGTGTTGGCAGGTTCTCGGATGCTATGGCAATGCTCGCCCGGGCTCAGACAGTAATGCGTGAGCTGGGTATTCAGCGCTGGCAAGAAGGCCTTGAGTTCGAGCAGAAGCTTCAAGAAAACATCGATGCTGAGAATGCCTATAATGAAGGTGTTCAGCTGTTCGAACAGGGCAAAATCGATGAAGCAATCGAGCGGGTTGAAATTGCGGCCCGTGCCACTGGCCTGCCAAAATATAACGATCGCGCCCAGGTGATGCGCCATATAAAAGAAACCACGCGGGCGATCAATGAGGCGCTTAGCTCTCCAAATATCGATCCCAAGATGGTAACCCAGGCCAAAGCCGACTTGGACTTGCTGGTTGCCGAACATGGGGAAAATCCAGCCTTGATGCGGTTGCGGGCTCGCCTGGAAACGGTCACACCAAAGGCTGTGGCGCCATTGCAGGAACAAGCCCGGGCACTGAAAGCACAGGTTGAGCGGGCTACAACTCTGGATGAGGCTTTATACCTGGCCAGGCAGGCTCGCTCGCAGCTCGACCAGATTCGAAACCTGGCTACGCTAGACGAAAACCTGGACCGGTTGCAAAACGATATCGATCGCTTGATCCGAGACCTCGCCCGCTACCAGGACGAGCTGGCTCAAGCGTCTGCCTCCTTTGAAAACCACCGTAGCTGGCCGGTGCAAGCGGACCGGATCAGCCTGGAAGCTCGCCAGAGGTATCCGAATGATCCCGTTGTCATCCGTCTTAACCGCTCTCTGGCGCGCTACCATTTCCTGCGCGGTCTGATCAAAGTAGGGTTGGTAGTGCTGGGTCTCTTGATCCTTACCGGCGTTGGCTATCTCACCTATGGGCGATTTCAAGCTTACCAGCTTTCGCTAACCCCTACAGTCACACCGACCTTAACGATCACCCCCACCGCCACAGCAACTCGTACTGCAACCCCAACTGCGACCTTAACTCCGACAGCCAGCCTGACGCCTTTGCCATCGCCCACTCCGATCACCGGGATTACCTTGCGCGAGATCTGGGCCCGCAGCGGGTGTTATGAAGGATTCAACGCCATCAGCCGGATCCCACAAGATGGGGTGCTGCGATTCCTGCCTTCTGAACGCCGTTTCGATCAATTCAATCGGGAATGTGTCTTGGTTGAATACCAGGGACCGGATAAATCCGTCATCGGCTGGGTTCTGCTCATCGATGTTGACAGCTTACCCCCAACCCCGACGCCATGAACTTCCAGGGTAAGCCCACATTTACCTAGGTGGATCTCTTTAATAGAATATCTCTAGGGTGCCTTCTCCATCGGTATAGGCTCGGTTGCTGGCTCGAGTCGAAGCCTGACCGTGAAGATGCTACCCTGACCAGACTCGCTGACTAAATCAATTTCCCCGTCCATCAGCGTTACCAGCTGTTTGACGATGGAAAGCCCCAGTCCAAAGCCTTCCACGTGCCCGTTCGAGACGGAAGAGCCATTGCCGTTCATCTTGCCATTACCATTCGATCCATTGGGCAGGTAAACTCGCAGGAATGGCTCGTAGATCAGTGTTTGTTTATCCTTCGGAATACCTATTCCTGTATCTGAAACTTCAAAAGCGTATTTCTCAACATAGCCCTCAGTATCGTGCCCGGCAGATTGCTCTTGACCGGTTCGAAAAACTCGCACCTTTACATGACCTTTTTCCGTATACTTAATGGCGTTATCGACAAGATTTCGTAAGATCTGGTAAAGACGTAAGGCATCGCCGCGCAGAATGACAGGAACCTCCGGTGCGATTTCAAAGGTCAGGCTCAGACTTTTCGAGCGTGCACCCTGGATGGTGTTCACCCGAAGCCGGTTGATCAAATCTTCTATCACAAATTCGGCAATATCCAACTCGAGGGCTCCGTGTTCCAATCGCGTCTGTTCGAGCAAGTCGTTGACTAAGCGCACCATATGCTGTGAGCTGTCGGCGATTAACCGTAGCGCCTCTTTCTGCTCGAGTGAGAGCGGGCCATAGACCCCATAATCTAACATTTCGCTGATGCCTAAGATGGAAGTAAGCGGAGTTCGCAATTCGTGTGAAACTTTCGCCAGGAATTCGGCCCTGACAGACGCCAGAGATTGCGCCCCTTCCGCAGCCCTTTCCACGGTGATATCGCGGATGAGCACCAATCTTCCGGTCAGGTTTTCGGAGTCATCCCAAATTGGGGTGATCTGCACGTTATATTGATATTTTTTATCTGCAACAGTAGGCTGGACATCTTTTTGCAGCTCTATGCAGTCGCCATTACATTGCTCAACTTCCCTCCACCAGGATAGGATTGAGGAAATCGGTTTTCGGCATACCTGCTGCTCTTTTAACGACAATAGCTGCGCGGCAACAGGATTAACCTCGACAATCCTTCCCTTCAGATCCAGGACGAGCGCCGCAGTATCGAGACTATCAATCACCGTTTTTCGAGAGATCGACGTCAAATCTGCTCCTTTCGAAGCATTGTCCCGTCGCAGTTTATCTATCCATAAACCAGCAATCGCAAGAGGCATTGTTAATGCATTGAGTAAAAAAGATCGTAATGACAAGTGGAAATTCGACATAAGGCTATGCCGTTTGTCATCTTTATTAAGACACAAACCACCATTGACGCCTGTTCGGCTATGGCGGCGGGACAATTACCTGGGACACCCGATATCGGCGGCAATGAAATCGATCCATTATTAAGACGCATAGAGTGAAAATATGTGATGCATCAATTTGACATTTTAGGTAAAATTAACCAACCGATGCAACAAGCCATCATCGCTTCTACGCCTCCTCCAGCTGATTACCCTTTCAGTACCTGCCCGGATGAATATACATCCGTACCTTTCTCGTCTGATTTTGAAACCAGGCGTAGAGCGTTTTTCAGTTTCATCCTGCAAAACCCGGCGCCCACTACCCCAAAGGCGCCCTGGCACGAATTAGCCCGTCTTGCTGGCGGCGCTTCACCTCATGAAGGTGTATTAAATGCTGCATTGGATTATATCGATAACCGATACGACGGCTCCGACTGTACATTGCATGCCTACATACGATTGCTCAACCAATATCGCCACCATCTGCGACTCAGTGAGGAGTTGATCGCCCGGTCGGAAATGACTATACGAAATTTCAAATATTGGCCGGATGAGCCGGGTCAGGATGAGATGTGTTCCTGGACCGAGTCCCATTTCATTCTGTTTGCCTCAGCCGGCTATCTTGCTGGTCAGCTTTTCCCGGATGAACACTTCACCAACTCGGGCCGCAGCGGTGCAGAGATGATGGAGAGTTTTCGCCATCGAATCCAACGCTGGATGGATCTTCGTTTTTATACCGGCTTTAGCGAATGGCTTTCGAACGTGTACTATGATGAAGACCTCACAGCGTTGCTCAGCCTGGTGGACTTTTGTAAGGATGAAAATATTCAACGGCGAGCAACGATGCTAACCGATTTGTTGTTATTTGAGATTGCGGTGAACTCCTTCGCCGGGGTATTTGGCTGTAGTCACGGTCGAAGCTACGAGGCGATGCATAAATGGGCTGCACAGGAGAGTATTATCGATACTCAGAAGCTTCTGTTCGGGCGTGGGGTCTTTGCTGGCTGTGACAATATGAGCGCGGCCAGTTTCGCGTTGAGCCTGCGTTACCGCCTGCCGGAGGTCATCTATTCGATCGCAAATGATGGCCAGCGAGCCGAATTGCTCCAACGCCAGCGAGTTGGAATTTGCATCGACCAGGCAAGCTGGTGGGGATTGGAACCAGACAATCTCGAGAACGGTCTCCAACTGCTAACTTTGGAAGCCTATCTACACCCACACACCGCTCGCTTGTTCGTCAAAATGCTAAACCGCTTCGATTGGTGGGAAAATCCATACTTCATGCCTTATCGCCAGCGACGGCGACTGCTTCAGATTTTGAGCGCCTCCCGGTTGCTCCCCATGCTGGCTCATCATTATCGGCACGATGTCTGCCGCAACACCCGCGAACAAGCCAACCTGTATACCTATCGCACACCTGATTACATGCTCAGCTCGGCACAGGATTATCGAAAAGGCGATGGTGGAGATCAACAACATATCTGGCAAGCGACACTTGGCCCAAATGCGGTGTGTTTCACCAACCATCCAGCACGCATGGCTGGTCCGCCTCCGAACTACTGGACTGGATCAGGCAGCCTGCCTCGCGTGGCACAGATCAAAAACGTGCTGATCGCGATCTACCACATCACCCGTTTTCCGGCGTTGTTTGTTTCGAATGAACTTGAGTATACGCATGCATGGATCCCACGTGATCAATTCGAGGAAGTAATTGAGCTCGAAGGTTGGATTTTCGCCCGTTTGGGTGAGGGTTTCCTGGGGCTGTTGTCACAACATCCATACCGATGGCATGACCTCCCTGGCGAGGATCGAGGAAGAGAGGTTCTGGCTGAGGGCAAGGATAACATCTGGATTTGCGAGCTCGGGCGACGCCAGGTAGATGGAGAATTTTCCCAGTTCATTGACCGCATCCTGCAAGCCGAAGTACAACTCTCCCGTCTCTTTGTGCGCTACCAATCCCCCTCACAAGGTTTTCTCGAATTTGGCTGGGATGGACATTTTCGGCAGGATGGTCGTGATGTACCGATCGAAAATTTTCCCCGCTATGGCAGTCCCTATGTCCAGGCTGATTTCCCGTCCGAGTTAATTACGATCCAGCATGACGAAAAAATTTTAGAGCTTGATTGGACGGTGGGAAGAAGGACCGCCAGTGGCTATGTCGGTATATAGACGATTAGCCTTTGATTGTTAATGGAGATAGCCATGAATTCGTCTATTGAGCAGCATTACAACCAACAGCTTCCAACCTATCTGGATATTTTGCGAAAAATGGTTGAAATCAACTCCTTCACTGCCAACTCCGCAGGAGTGAATCGCCTGGGCGAGTACACCGCCTTGGTCTTTTCAAACCTGGGGTTCCAATCTGAATTCATCCAGTCTGTAAATCCAAAATTCGGTAAGCACTTGTTTATACAACCTCAAAGACAGGACGCAGACCAGCTTCCCACCATCGCTATGATCTCGCATCTAGATACAGTTTTTCCACCGGAGGAAGAACAGCTGAACGATTTCTCCTGGCGGGTGGAAGGCGAGCGCGCTTACGGTCCTGGCACGGTCGATATCAAAGGCGGCACGGTCATGATCTACATGGTATTAGACGGGTTGCGCAACTTTGCTCCCAAAATCTTCGAGCGTGTGCGCTGGCTGGTCTGCCTGGACGCTTCCGAGGAAACGCTTTCGGAGGACTTCGGACAATCCTGTTTGGAACGACTTCCAGAGGCATCAACTTTAGCCTGCCTGGTGTTCGAAGGCGGCACACCCAACCCCAACGCCCTCCCCATCGTCACGGCGCGCAAAGGCCGGGCAGAATTTCGCATCACCACCGAAGGACGTGGCGCTCATGCCGGGAACTACCATAAACAGGGCGCCAACGCGATCGTCCAACTGGCGAAAAGCATTCAGGATGTGGCAACCTTTACTGACTATGCGAATAATATCACCTTCAATGTTGGGGTTGTGCAGGGAGGAAGCGTGGTCAACCGTGTGCCTCACTCCGCCCAGGCACTGGTCGAGATGCGGTCCTTCGATCCGCTAATTTTCGAGCAGGGGGTAGAACGAATGCTCTCGCTGGATGGCGGCTCGCAGATTTCCAGCTTCGACGGTTATCCCTGCCGGGTACGGGTTGAGCTAATCTCCCGCAACCCACCCTGGCCACGCAACCCGCAGACGGACAGATTGTTTGATGTATGGTCAGAATGCGCTACACCTTTTGGTGCACGGCTGATCCCCGAGCAGCGCGGTGGTCTCAGCGATGGGAATCTGCTTTGGAACCGTCATCCCACTCTGGATGGCCTTGGTCCATCCGGGAATAACGCCCATTGCTCCGAGCGCAGCGCAGATGGTAACAAGGAGCAAGAATATGTTCTATTGTCATCTTTTATACCGAAGGCTTTGATCAATTATTCTGCCATCATCCGGTTGGTGAAGACTACCGATAAGTCTGGTTAGCGCACTTCAAGTTGGCGGTTCGACTCGGTAGTTCCGCCGGGTCCAGATACCTGCAAAGTATATGTGTAAAAGCCGGTATTCGCCGGGCAATCCCAGGTTGACCCCACCTCTTTCTCCGATTCTACGAAAAAGTTTCCATCACGGAACACCTTTACCGTATTCACCCGGCCATTGATCCGCCAGACGAGGTCGACACACTGGCCTTGATCGATTACACTGGCCGGCTCGAGCCTGAAGGTAACGATCTTGGGGGCATCGAAAGGCTTAATTACGATGGTAATTCGTCGGAATTCGATCGAATCATCCCCCATCACAGCTCGCAGCTCATAGGTGGTAGTCTGGTCCGGCTCCACCAGGATACTACCATTTACCTCCACCGGATGCTGCCACCAGGTCTGGCCGAATGGGTAAAAATAAGCAGCCTTTGCCTCAGTGGTCGACCACGAAATGATCGCATCCTCGCCGCGCAATATCTCAAGTGGCGATGCGGCTAATGAAACTTTCGGCTGGGCTGTTTCCGTGGGCAAGGCTGCGATTTCAAAACCCACGGTCAAAGGCAATCCTACCGCCTCACCCTGGCTGTTATGTAGTGACCATCCAGCCTGATACGAGCCTGGTACGCGTGGCGCAGTGAGCTTTACCCAAAAATCGTACATCTCACCAGCCTGTACCTGACCTGTCAATGGCACAAGCTGGCTGTTTACCGCCCAGACCACGTTCGATTCTTCCGGTGCAAACAAATACGCGCTATCCCAGGTACAAGTGCCTGAGTTACGCAACCGCCAACCCTTCTCAATCTCACTCCCCGGTGGCAAAACAGGCAAGCTCGCGCCTGGCCCAGGCGCTAGGCTTAATTCAAGCACCAGCTCCAGGCCATCCTGGCATGAGGTGGGGAGGCGCGTGGGAGGAGGTTCCTGCGGAATCAGAGTTGGCGGTGGTGGTGTGATTGTCGGCGTGGGGATTGCCGTGGCCGTAGCGGTGGCTGTTATGACCGCTAACACCTTCCTATCAATTCCAGTGCCTGTAGGCGAGGGGCTCGGGTTCTGGTAGAAATTTTGACAGCTGGAAAGCACAAACCCGGCGACCAGGATAATAACCAGCATAAAAAAAATCCAGCGCACATTGCCTCCGAACCCAGTATAATGAGATGTCAGTTGAAAAACTTTGCCAATGACCGATGTACGGCGCGAAAAATGCACTGCTTATGGAGATCGGACTTCCGCCTCCACGCTGATCTCGCCAGCATTTTCGAAAACCAACACCAGTGGTATTTTATCACCCGGTCTCAGATCGCGCTTGAGCCCGATCAGCATGATATGTATCCCACCTGGTTTCACCTCTACCTCGCCATTGGGAGGCACTTCTATAAAATCAATCGGGCGCATGGTCATCACGTCGCCTGCCATCTCACTGATGTGCAGCTCAACCGCTTCTGCTACTTCGCTTTCGACCCGCAACAACCGGTCTGGGGTAGTACGCTTATTGTGAAGGATCATGTAGGCAGCGCTTACCGATCCCATCCCTTCCATGCTGGCCGATTCCTTCGTCGCCATGGTCTCCTGCCCGCTCATATCCACTGCTGTGGCAGCCCGCGCCCAGGCATCGCGCACCTCAATTGAGGCGCCAGTCGTCAACCACGGTTCACAGGCAGACAATATCAGTGTAAAAATTAATATGCCCAAGACTGGTAATTTGCTCATTTACTCGCCCTCCAGGGATAGCAGTGATCAAAAAATTATAACAAATATTGGACAATAAACGATGATGATAACCCTGGACAAGTGGAGTAACAGGGTGTATAATAGAACTTATGTTCTATTTTTAAGAGCATCAGTGTTTTACTCAAGAGGAGATCTGCGATGACCACTCGATCCACCACCCTTGGCCAAATTGTGTACCGTTTCCACTTTCGACGCGGTCTTATCTTCGGGGCGATCATTGTAACCGCGCTATTTGCCTTCGAAGCCTTCAACTATGGAACGACCCACTTTGCACTGACAGACCTGCTGGGCGATCTGAGTTTTGCCGGGTTAAGTTGGGCGACCATACTGGCAATTGCTTTTTGCGGCATCGATTTTGCCGGAATCGCCCGCCTGTTCGCACCCGCGGTCAAACAAGGGCGTTCAGATAGCTGGTATTTGTTTGGCGCCTGGCTGCTGGCCGCGACAATGAACGCAATGCTGACCTGGTGGGGCGTCTCACTGGCGATCCTGAACCATACAAGCAGCGGGACGGAAGTAATCGGTCGAGAAACCCTGCTGCGTGCGGTGCCGATCTTCGTAGCCATCCTGGTTTGGCTGATTCGCGTCTTGATGATCGGCACGATCTCTATCTCTGGCGACCGACTGTTTGCCGGGTATGACGAACGGCCGCGTGCTGCTCAGCGCCCGATTGCATCGCAGCCACAGCTGGCTACAAGACAGGTAAATTATCACAACCTGCCAGCAACAAACTCTGCGCGCATCAACGCTGCCCCGCCATCTACAGGCAGGATGGTCCCGGGCACGCCTTTAGGTGCACCGACTCATGCTTCTACCGCGCCACGCACACGCACCTTCACCTCTTCCCCGCGCAGTAATTCGATCCCTCCACAACCGGAGGTTCCGCCGGGCGACGACTACAAAGTCCCCGATCCGGAATACATTCCTGCGCCGTTGGCGGTAAAATCCACCAATAGCGTTCATATCGGACCTGCGGTTGATCAATCCAACTCGAAGACAATTTCTCACGGTCGAAGGTTCTGACCCCGTTTTCATCTCATCTCATTAAGCGGTTCGAAAGGCCAGGCTTTCCGATAGGATTGCCTGGCCTGTTCGTATTATAATCGACCCACTTGGTTTGAAAATGTGGAGGAAACTGACTGTGCGGCCGATCAATAAGCTCTTGTCAATTATTACCTTTTCTTTTTTCCTGTTAGCCACAATCTTAACCCCTCTCATGAGGAGAAATCCCATCCAGGCTGCACGGCTTCAGCCGGGTGCAGCATTCCAGCAAGCCCCTTGCATGTTTACGCTACCGGCTGGCGCGGTGGAAGGTACGGATATCCTATGCGGTTACCTGACAGTCCCGGAAGAGCACGCCACCCCCAATGGCCAAACGATCCAGCTCGCAGTGGCGATCATCAAGAGCCAGGAAGCAAATCCGAAGCCTGACCCTGTGTTCCTAGCTCAAGGTGGACCAGGTGGCTCCACCATTGATACCTATATCGAGCTGTTGTTCACCGGTAAAAGCATACTAAGAGACCGCGACATTGTCTTATTCGACCAGCGCGGCACGCTGTATTCGAAACCTGCACTATATTGCACAGAAATAGATCAGCTCACCGCAGATACCATCGAGAAAGTGATTTCCAGGGAAGAAGGTGAGCGACTGAATCTGGAAGCCATGAAAGCGTGCCGGGAGCGCCTAAACCAGGAGGGCGTCAACCTGTCTGCGTTTGATAGCCTGGAGAACGCAGCCGACATTGAGAGCTTAAGGAAGGCCCTCGGCTACAATCAAATCAACCTGTACGGTGTATCTTATGGGACATTACTCGCGCTCCACTATATGCGCAATTTCCCCACCAGCTTGAGAAGCGTCATCTTGGACGGGGTTGTCCCGGCTCAAACTAATTTTATCCTGGGCAGTGGGAAAACGATGGACCGGTCCTTGACCCGGCTGTTCCAGACTTGCCAGGAGGACGAAGCCTGCAACCGCCAGTATCCTGACCTAGAGAAGGTATTTTTCGATCTGGTCGATCAGCTTAATGCCTCTCCGGCCAGAGTTACGATGACCGACCCCGAAACCGGCACCGTTTACCATGAAGCAGCGATCGATGGCGATACCTTTTTGAACGGCATTTTTCAGTTATTATATGTCTCCGACCTGATCCCGCTGCTGCCACGTATGATCTATGAGGCCAGGCAAGGTAATTTTGATGCATTTGCTCGTATCCTTTCCATCCTGGTGTTCGACCGATCGATGAGTTATGGCATGTACTACTCGGTGGTGTGCGCCGAGGATGCCGATTTTACTCCCGCAGACCATGACCTGAACGGCGTTCGACCGATCATCGCTGAAATCGAACAGCGTACTCCGCAATCACTGCTGGATCTGTGTAATAACTGGGACGTACAGCCACTGGATGCGAGCGTCGACAAGCCTGTGGTGAGCGATATCCCCACCCTGGTGCTTTCCGGCGGCTTTGACCCTATCACACCTCCGGAATACGCCGCAGACGCTGCCTCCACGTTGAGCAAAAATTACAACTATGTCATCCCAACCGGAGCGCATGGGCAGATGTTATCCAGCGACTGCGCCGATGGGTTGATTCAATCTTTCCTTGAAGATCCAACTCGCGCGCCGGATTCATCCTGTATCGACCTACAGGCCAGGCTTGAATTCCTAACCTCCGCCAAGTTGATCGATATGCCTGTGATCTTGAAATTGTTAAACCTTGATCCGGTCTCTTTGCTGGGATTTTTCACCTTTTGCCTGGCACTGCTGTTTTTGTGGAGCTCAGTTCTTGTGTTTCCGCTGGCCTGGTTGATCGAACGAACCAAGCGGAAGCCCGTCCCTGCACCGGTAGAAACGGCAGCGGTTTCAACCATATTCCAGGAAGTATCCCCTTCATCCTCCACACCGTCTCACACCGGGCGCTCATCCTGGCTGTTGCGCGTCTCGGCATGGCTGCCGGTCATCGCAAGTGCTGTACTCAGCCTGTTCTGGCTGGTCTTTGGCGTCTTCCTGGTTATTATGATCGCCGAAAACGACAACCGGCTGTTTTATGGCCTGGCAGGTGAAGCTAGACCGTGGTTCATCCTGATCATGATCTTCCTCCTGGCGACCCTGCTGATGATCATCTCAGCAATTCTCAATTGGACCCGGCAATATGGACCAATCTGGCGACGTGTGTATTACACAATGCTCACCCTGGCAGCCCTGGCTATTACGGTTGTGCTGGCCGAATGGGGTATGCTAACGGCGATGTTCTAGGACCAAAATGTGTTAGACTCATAAACGGGCTGGAATCAATGACCTGGCAACGCACAATCCTTTCACTCCTTCTGCTCCTCAATACGGGTATCGCTCTGGTCATCCTAAACACTGCCTGGCAACGCCGCCGTGCGCAAGAGGCAGTGTTGCCATTTTGTTGGATGGTACTGGCGGTCGCCATCTGGTCGTTTACCGGGGCGATGGAATTGATGGTCGACCAGCTGTCCCAAAAAATCCTATGGAGCAAATTATCTTATTTTGGCATAGCCAGTTTGCCCGTTCTATGGCTGTTGTTCGCATTGGAATACAGCCAGTTCAGTATCCTGCCAAAACGCTGGCGTCAGATCTTCTATGGATCCTTATGGATCATCCCGGTGATTACACTGCTCCTGGCGCTGTCTAATGAATGGCATGGTCTGATCTGGAGAGAAATCAGCCCAGTCCAAACCCAGACCGGCATGCTGGTACGTTACGAGCATGGCATGTGGTTCTGGATTTTTATGATTTATGGGTATGTCGCATTGATGGTTGGCACTATCATATTAATTTTCGGTGCAGCGCGCTTTTCGCCCGAATATCGCCAGCAAACGATCTACCTGTTGGTCGGTGCGGCGATCCCCTGGATTGCCAACATAGCTTATCTGAGCGGATTAACCACCAACATCGTCATAGACCTGACTCCGATCGCATTCAGCCTCACCTGCGCCATCTACGCATTTCAGGTTTTCCGGTTTCACCTATTTAGCCTGGTGCCAGTCGCTCATGACAGTATTGTAAAAGGCATGAAGGATGGAATCCTGGTGCTCGATTTGCAGGCCAGGGTGCTGTACATCAACCCCGCGGCCGAAAAAATCCTTAAAACCGGCGATGTTTTGGGTAAGACAATCGATGGTGATACGATCGATTGGCCGGCTATTTCCAGAGATCCCGCAGCCGGTTTTCACAAGGTTTTTGAGCTTCAGCAGGATGATCAAACCAGGTGTTATCTGGATTTTCATGCCAGTCCGTTGTACGATCATCACGCGCATCTGACTGGGCAAATTATCGTAATGACTGATATAACCAATCGGAAGGATGAACAGGATCGCTTCCGATCCATCATAGGCGCCACACCAGACGGAATCCTGGTGATCGATCCTGCCGGTAGGATCAACATGTCGAATGCTTACGCCGAACGTATGCTGGGTTACCTCTCGGATGGGCTGAACCTCCAACCCCTCAACAATATCATTCCCGAATATTCGGCCGATTCACCTGGATGGAATCCTCCGACCACGCACGAGACCCAGGCGGTTTGCCAGGACGGTCGCGAGTTGCCGATCGAAGTTACTCTGAACCAGATCCATACACCAGATGGACCGCTGATCCTGGTGATGCTCCGCGATATCGCTACGCAGAAAGCGGCAGAAGAGCGGATCAACCAACAAGCGGTGGCGCTGGCAGCGGCTGCCAGCGCGATCATGATCACCGATCATGACGGCCGGATCACGTGGGTCAATCCATCGTTTTGCAGCACCTCCGGTTATGCAGCTGAGGAAGTCATTGGCATGAAGCCGAACATCCTGAAATCCGGCATGCATGATGATCATTTCTACGCCGATTTGTGGCAGACCATCTTAAATGGCGAGACCTGGCATGGAGAGCTCACCAATCGTCGCAAAGATGGCAGTCTGTTCATCGAGGAGGCAACTATTGCTCCGGTGCGCAACATGAAAGGTGAGATCACACATTTCATTTCCGTCAAACAAGATATTACCCAACGCAAAGAGCTGGAAGAATTGCGGGATGAATTTATGCAAACCATCGTGCATGATTTGCGCAATCCGTTGACATCGATCTTGTTTGCGCTGGATATGATCAAAGATCAGCCGGATGCGCTGCGCCTGCCGCCGGAGATGGCGATGATGATCGCTATCAGCAGAGATAACTCCTGGCGGATGTTGGGTATGGTGAACGCCATGTTGGACATGAGCAAGCTGGAGAGCGGTTTGATGCCATTGCAACGCGAGTCGATCACACTCGCCGAGCTGGTTGAACAAAGCTTCCGCTTTCAATCGCAATTGGCCGCTCGTCGCGAGCTGTTATTGTTAAACGACGTACCTTATGACCTTCCAATCGTCTATGCCGACCGTACCTTGATCAGCCGCGTGCTGCAAAACTTGATCGATAACGCCATCAAGTACGCTCCTCAGGGCTCGAACATCACCATACGGGCATGCGTCGAACCACCCCAACAGGCGATTCAGGTCTCCATCCATGACGACGGTCCTGGCATCCCGGCTGAGCTACGAAGCCAGCTTTTCCAGAAATTTAGCTCGGAGAAATCGGCGCGCGGCGGCACTGGCCTGGGATTGGCCTATTGCCGATTGGCGATTGAGGCGCATAAAGGTAAAATTTGGGTGGAGTGCGAAGAAGGACAGGGGACGACCTTTCTGTTCACCCTGCCTATCCAGGCGAAGAAAGAAACACAAAGGAGTAACCCTATATGACCGACGTGGTCTTGATCGACGCCATCCGGACACCAATTGGGGCGCTCGGAGGCGGATTAGCCTCCATACGACCTGACAACCTGGCCGCGCTGGTGCTTAAAACTTTAGTTCAACGGACCGGTATCGATCCGGCGCAAATCGAAGAGGTTTATCTGGGATGCGCCAACCAGGCGGGTGAAGATAATCGCAATATCGCCCGCATGGCTTCACTGTTGGCGGGATATCCAGTCGAAGTACCAGCGGTGACGATGAATCGTCTATGCGCGTCCGGATTGGCTGCAATAAATCTGGCCGCGCGCTCGATCCGCGCCGGCGAAGGCGATCTGTACGTCGCCGGGGGTGTCGAGAGCATGAGCCGGGCTCCATATTCCTTACCTAAATCTGAAGCGGGCTTTCAGTTTGGCAATCTCACCGCCTGGGATACTACCCTGGGTTGGCGTTACCCCAACCCGCGCATGCAGGAGCTGTATGGGACCGAATCGATGGGGGAAACGGCGGAGAATATAGCTGCCCGGATGCCAGAAATCAGCCGCCAGGATCAGGATCTGTTCGCCTTGACCAGCAACCAACGGGCGATCGCGGCCATCGACACGGGAAAATTCAGCCAGGAGATCGTCCCGGTTCCGGTGCTGCAACGTAAAGGCGATCCAATCCTGATGACCACCGATGAGCGTCCAAGGCGCGATACATCGCTTGAATCCCTGGCAAAGCTAAAGCCAGCCTTCCGCAAGGATGGCAGCGTGACCGCAGGCAACTCATCCGGACTGAACGACGGCGCAGCCGCCGTCCTTCTGGCGTCGATGGAGAAAGCGAATCAGCTCGGCCTGAAGCCAATGGCGCGGGTGATCGCCTCCGCCTCGGCGGGTGTGCCGCCACGTATCATGGGTATGGGGCCGGTGCCTGCCACCCAGAAAGCCCTGGCGAGGGCGAGCCTGTCTATCGGACAGATCGGCCTGGTGGAATTGAACGAAGCTTTTGCCGTTCAGTCACTGGCTGTGATGAAGGAGCTGGACTTGAGTAGCGAGAGCACCAATGTGAACGGTGGGGCAATTGCCCTGGGACATCCATTGGGTTGCTCCGGCGCCCGGATCCTGACCACCCTGGTGCACGAAATGCGCCGCCAAGCGCCTAACCAGCCGCGCCCATTCTATGGCCTGGCTACCCTGTGTGTCGGCGTGGGGCAGGGTGAGGCGACCATTGTGGAATGGATGGACTAAGATAATGAATTCTAAAGAAAAATTGACAGCCTGAGACTTTTAAGATATATTTTTACAGTCATCCTGTAGCTAGAAAAGCTGAATTAATCTATGGAAAATACCTCCGATCAACCCAATCAGACCCTTGAACCACAAGATGAACACTTTGAAAACCTGTTGACCCAGTACGAGCACCAGCTCCCACAACAAGGCCAGGTTCTCCAGGCTACTATTATCCAGAAGGACAAAGATGGCATCCTGGTCGACATCGGGATCAAGCGAGACACGATGATCCCCGCCCGGGATCTCAGCAAGCTCGACCAGGCCTTCCTGGATGAGCTGACCCCTGGAATGCAAATTCCGGTATTTGTGGTCGGCCATTCCGAGGAAAGTGGGGAGTACCAGCTTTCATTGAGCAAAGGTCTGGAGGACCAACTATGGGAAAACGCCGAGAAGTTCATGCAAGATGGGACAACGCTGAACCTGGTGGTCCTGGGGCACAACCGTGGCGGGCTAATCATCCGCTTCGAAAGCCTGCGTGGTTTCTTGCCCTTCTCACTGGTGCCTGAATTACAGGGAGTTCGCAGCCCAAAACGCGCCGACTCGATTAAAAATGGTCTGGTTGGAAAAGCCCTTCCGGTCAAGATCACCGAAGTTGATCGCACACGAAACCGGCTGATCCTGTCAGCGGAGGCGGCACAAAAAGAACTTCTGCAGAAGCGTTTCGAGGAAATCAAAAAGGGTCAGGTTGTCACCGGAAAGGTAGTGAAAATCCTGGATTTTGGCGTGTTTGTCGACCTCGGCACCGTCGACGGCCTGGTTCATATTACTCAATTAGCCTGGAAGAAGCCGAACCACCCATCCGAAGTGGTGAAACTGGGTGACGAGATCGAGGTAAAAATCATCGAGGTCGACGCTGAACGACAACGGATCAGCCTGAGCCGCAAAGCGATGCTGCCCGGGCCGTGGCAGACCATCGGCGATGAATTGAAAGCTGGAGATTATGTCGAGGGCGTGGTGACCAGGATGGTCGATTTCGGCGCTTTTGTAAAACTTCCCATGGGCGTCGAAGGATTGATCCACAAGAGCCAGATCGGCTATTCGGCGGCGCAGAACACACAGACGGCAATCAAACCGGGAGACCGGGTGATCCTAAAGGTCCTGGAGGTGAACTCGGAGCGCAAACGGGTGGCGCTGAGCATGCGGCAGGTGCCAATGGAACGGCAGATTGCCTGGGCGATGGGCACGGTCGAAGAGGAAGCCCCCGTGACAAAAAAGACTTCTGCGCCAGTGGTAGAGGCTGAGGTGAAAGCCGATGCTTCATCTGAGCAGATGCAGGAACCGGAGACAGTGCCGGTCGAGGCTCAGCCAGTCGAAGACGTAGCGGAGCCGGAGGCAGCGCCGGTCGAGGCTCAGCCAGCCGATGATGTAGCGGAGCCGGAGGCTGCACCGGTCGAGGCTCAGCCAGCCGAAGACGTAACGGAGCAGGAGGCAGCACCGGTCGAAGCTCAGCCAGCCGAAGACGTGGCGGAGCCGGAGGTAGATACCTCGCAAGCTCAAGAAAAGGAAACCTCGGCCGATGTAGCGGTAGGATCTTCAATCGAAGGACCAGATGAGCCAGAGTTGGAGGCTGAGTCTCCAGAGGCACAAGCACCGGCGGAACCGGAACCTGACCAACCTCCGCTAAATTAATAGAGTAACAACACAACTTTATTCAAACGCCACCTCCTTGGTCCCCAGGGAGCGGGATCGTTTTCCGCGTAATTCTCCATTTGCAAGGCGTTGAGGTGGCCAGATATTGGAATCCATGTTTTTCCAGTATAGGACGGCTCATCGGGCTGGCGTCGACGGTAAGCAAGGTAAATCCTCTTGCCCACGCTTCTTGAGCGCGGGCAGCGAGCAGGTGAGTATAGTGACCCTGGTTACGGAACAGGGGCAACGTCGATCCACCCCACAGGCTTGCAAAGCTGCTGCCCGGATGGAAGAAGATCCAGGCAGCCGATGCCAGTTGTTGCCCTTTAAAGGATAGATAAACACTCACCATTTCAGGATGCTCGCGCAGTTCCCGTTTTAGAAATTCTCCCAGATCGTGGTGGTCTGTCCCCCAAACAGCGTTTTCCAAAGCTACCACAGCATCGACTTCTCCTGGATCGGTAATACGCATCACTGAGAGCGGCACCGTATGGATTAATGCTTCAGGCCTGGAGGTCAGGTCGAGCACCAGCAGGGCTTCCGGCTCGCCAATCTCAAACCCTCGGCGACGTAAGCGATCGACCAGGTCTTTTGGGAGATCATAATCGTAGACTTTCCACTCGAAGTCCTGCTGGATAGACTGGAAGCGAGCAATCTGTGCGGCTATAGCAGCCTCGGCGGTTTCGCCATCCAGGCGAGAATAGATGACAAAGCCATCTTCACCAGCCAGGCTAATTTGGCGGACCACCGATCCTTCCACCTCCCTCTTGATATCAGGATAATCCAGTTCGATTCGCTGCTGTCGAGTGTATGTCTCTAATAGCTCAAATTTATCCATATCTCACAGCGTTCAGAAAATCCGCAAACAGACCGTAAGCCGTGGTATGCGGTCCGGGGTTCGCCTCCACCACCGATAGCTGTCCGAGCACATCGGTCCTGAACTCGATGATGCTGGTGGTGCCGTTTACCCCGTACAGGGGTGAATCCATGCCGACCATTTCCGGCGCTACCTTCCCATGAACAGCGTTCCCGAGGCGCTCGGCCGAGCACACTAGCTTCCAGCGCTTACC